>NZ_BAAANS010000030.1:0-109228 GCF_039529925.1 Kitasatospora saccharophila
CGCCCGCGCAGGAGCCCGCCGGGGCGCCGCAGCACCCGCCGGGCCCACCACGCCACGGCCGCGCCCCGCCCCGTCCGCGCCCGGACCGGCCCCGACCCGCACCGGCCCCGGGCCCGCGCCCGTTCCCGCCCACCGGCCCGTACGGCCGGACGCACCGCCCCGACCTGCGCTTTCTCCCCTGGCCCCGGTCTCCCCGGCGGTCGGCCGTCCCGATCCGGGAAACCACCCCCGCCCGGGAGCCTCCGGCTGCGAAACTTTCACGGCCCGCCGCCCTCCGGGGCCGCCCTCCCGCCCCGGACGGTGTCCGCCCGTCGCCTCCGGGGCCGGGACGGGCCCCCGTGGCAGGCTGTCACCGACCCCGCAGGAGGTACGCATGCCCGTCCGCCCCACGCTCGACGACGACCAGCGCCGCGCCCGGCTGGCCCGGCGGCACCGGCTCGCCCCCGGCACCGCCGCCGACCGCGCCGAGCAGGTGGTGGACGACCTGGTCGCCGTGCACGGCACCGACCCCGCCACGGTGTTCCTCGCCGTGGCGGCCCGGCTCACCGCCCCGGGCACCGCCGACACCGAACGCGCCCTGTACGCCGACGGGACGGTGTTGCGCCGCCACGGCATGCGCAAGACCCTCTTCGTCGTCCCCGCCGACCTCGCGCCCGCGCTGTACGCCTCCACCACCGCGAAGGCGGCCGCCGCCGAACGCACCCGCCTGCTCAAGGACTTCGCCGCCTCCGGCCGCGACGCCGCCTGGACGGCCGCCGCGGAAGCCGCCGTACTGGACGCCCTCTCCGGCGCGCCGGACGGCCTGACGGGCAGTCAACTCGGCGAACTCGTCCCGCAGTTGCGCGAAAGCATCGACTACGGCGTCGGCACCTCCTACCAGGCCGCCCAGCCCGTCGGAATGCGACTGCTGCGCCTGCTCGGTATGGAGGGCGCCATGGTCCGCCGCCGCCCGCTGGGCGGCTGGACCAGCAGCCGGCACCGCTGGGTGCCCGGGCCGCCCGTCCCCGCCGCCCCCAGTGCCGCCGAACGGGCCGCCGCCCAGGCCGAGTTGGCCGCCCGCTGGCTCGCCTCCTACGGCCCGGCCACCGAGGACGACCTGGCCTGGTGGACGGGCTGGGGCCGGCGCGAGGTGCGCGCCGCGCTGGCCGCGTGTGCGGTAACCGAGGTCGAACTCGCCGACGGCGGCACCGGGTTCGCCCTCCCTGACGACCTCGACCCGCTCCCCACCCCCGCACCCTGGGCGGCCCTGCTCCCCGCCCTCGACCCCACCGCGATGGGCTGGAAGCACCGCGACTGGTACCTCTCCCCCGAACACCGCCCCGAACTGGTCGACCGCTCCGGCAACCTCGGCCCCACCGTCTGGTGGAACGGCCGCGTCATCGGCGGCTGGGCCCAACGCCCCGACGGCGAGGTCGTCTTCGACCTGCTCGCCGACCCCGGCCACGAAGCCCGCCGAGCCGTCACCGCCAAGGCCGAAACCCTCCGAACCACCCTCGACGACACCCGCGTGACCCCCCGCTTCCGCACCCCGCTCGAACGCCGCCTGGCGGCCTGACGGGCCGACCGGGAAACCAGGGGGTCGGCAGGGCGGCCACCAGGGGCTCGGCAGGGCGCGCACCTGCTCCTGGCTCCGTTGCCGGCACGCAGCGGCACGAACCCCCGGCGGGCTCCGGCCACCGGCCACCGGCCACCGGCCACCGGCAGCATCGCGCCAGGGCGGTGACCTGCGCGGACGGTCGGGCCAATCGGGTGAAGCGGGGCGGGCGGGCGCTCCGGCGGCGGCTAGGATCACCGAGTCTGACGGGCCGTCAGATTCCTGCGGGTGCGGTGTCCGCCGCTCCCGCCGCCGCGCCGCCGGGCTGCGCCCTTCCCCCATGCGGGCGCATCCCCACCGGGCGGCGCGCGCGCTTCCTTTCCGGGCCCCTCCAGAAACGTTTCGCCCACGCATCACCTGCCTATCCTCAAGGACGTCCCCAGCATGAGCACCACCACGACCGTCACGGCTCCGACCGACGCGGAGTTGTTGCGGGCGGCGGCCGACCACGCCCGCCACCAGGACACCGCCGCCCTGCTGAGCGCCCTGCTGCCGGGCCTGGACGGCGTCGAGCTGCGCGCGCTCACCGACCGCTGCCGCTTCGCGCACACCGCGCTGCTGGTCTTCCCGCCGGACGCCGGGGCGCTGCGGGCGATGCTCGCCGGGGCCGGGCTGGCGCCGGAGGCGGCGGCGCGGCCGAGCACGGTGGTGCGGGAGCGGCTGGCCGTGCGGCACGGCCGGGACGCGGCGGAGCTGGAGGTGGGCATCCTGCGCCCGGCGGTGACCGGCGCGGACGGGGAGCAGCGGGTGGTGGAGGTGTTCGCGCTGACCGTCCCGCCGGGTTCGGGGCTGGCCGGGCTCGCCGCCCGCGAACGGGCGGCGCAGCACGAGGCGCACCTCGGCTTCGAGGTGCGGCAGCCGGATCCACTGCTGCTGCGCGGCCTGTGCGCGCTGCTGGCCCGGCACGGCGCCCGGCCGGACGGGGGCGGCTACAACCCGCACGAGGACGGGACGGTGCTGTACTTCACGGCGCCGGACGACTCGAAGGCGGGCTGTCCGCGGATCGAGCTGTACGCGCCGGGCGACCACCGGGAGTTGCTGGCCGAGCACCTGGCCCGGCACCGTACCGAGCAGCCCGCCGAGGTGCTGCTGCGGCAGTTGACCGGTGCGTGGACGACCCAGGCGCTGGGCGCCTTCGCCGAGTTGGGCGTCCCGGAGGCGATGGACGCGCGGGTGCCGCGCAGCGCCGAGCAGGTGGCGGCGGCGGTGGGCGCGGACCCGGAGACGCTGCGGTCGCTGCTGCGCTACCTGGCGATGCTGGGCACGGTGGTGCCGGACGGCGGCGGCTTCCGGCTGTCCCCGGCCGGGGAGTTGCTGCGGGCCGACGCGGCGGGTTCGCTGCGGCCGCTGTCGCTGCTCTACGCGGGGCCGTTCTACCGCTCGTTCGGCGGGCTGGCGGGGACGGTGCGGACCGGGGAGGCGGCCTTCGACCGGCTGTTCGGCGAGAACCACTTCGACCACTTCGCCCGCGATCCCGACCTGGCCGAGCTGTTCGACCGTTCGATGGCGGCGAGCACCCGGATGTTCGACCCGCTGCCGGGGCACCCGGTGGTCCGGGCGGCGGCGTCGGCGGGCGGGCCGCGTACGGTGGTCGATCTCGCGGGCGGCACCGGCGAGTTGCTGTCCCGGCTGCTGGCCGCGCACCCCGCGCTGCGCGGCGTCCTGCTGGAGCGCCCGCACGTCGTGGACGCGGCCCGGGAGTTCCTGGACGCGGCGGGCTGCGGCGACCGGGCGCGCTGCCTGGCGGGGACCTTCGCGGACGTGCCGCCGGGCGGGGACGTGTACCTGCTGTCGCGGGTGCTGCACGACTGGGACGACGCGCACTGCCGGGGGATCCTGCGCCACCTCGCCGCCGCGATGCCCCCGCACGCGGACCTGCTGGTGGTCGAGCGCCTGCTGCCGGAGGACGGCTCCCCGTCCCTGGCCACCGCCTGGGACCTGCACATGCGCTGCAACGTGGGCGGCCGCGAGCGCACCGCCGGGCAGTACGCGCGGCTGTTCGCGGACGCCGGGCTGGAGCTGCTGCGGCACGACCCGCTGCCGCTGGACGCCCGGGTGCTGCACGTGCGCAAGTCGCCCGCCGACCGGACCGGTTGACGCCCCGCCGCGCCCCGGGCCACGCCGTTCGGGCGGCCTGCCGGACGGCGCCGGTGCGGGGGGAGGCCGTCTCGGCCGGTCCGGCGCCGGCGGCGCAGGTGGATGGCGGTGGCGTTCTTCGGCCCGGGGTCCTGACCGGGCGGGTCCGGCCTCCCGCGGTTCGGCCGCGCGTGCGCCGGGTGCGTCCGGTCCGCGCAGCGTCGGACGACGTTGTCCGGGGGTCCGGTTCCGGGTCGCTCGCCCCGCCCGGGCCCGGCTCGGCCTAGCGTGAGTGGGAACGGCGTCGGAGGGAGCGGACGGTGTTCGAACGGTTCTCGCGGGCGGGGACGGGCAGTGCGAAGTGGGCGCGGGCGGGAGCGGGGCGGATCGCCATGGGGGTGGCCGACATGGACCTGCCGGGGCCCCCGGCGGTGGGGGCGGCGCTGCGGGTGCGGGCCGGGCACCCGGCGTTCGGCTACCCGGTGGCGGAGGACGCGGACCGGGTGCTGGTGGCCGACTGGTACCGGCGGCGGCACGGGGTGGAGGTGGACCCGCGCTGGGTGATGCTGCTGCCGTTCGCCCCGGGCACGGCGGTGCGGCTGCTGCTGGAGGCGGTGCGCCCGCTGCCCGGCCCGGCGGTGTGCGTGACCCCGGAGTGGGGCGGCTTCGCCCGGGTCTGCCGGGCGGCGGGGGTGGAGCTGCGGGAGCTGCCGCTGCTGCCCACCGGCGATCCGGCCGACCCGTACCGGCTGCCGCTGGCCGGCGTCGCCGCGTCCCGGCCGGGCCTGGTCATGCTGAGCAGCCCGCACAACCCGACCGGGCGGATCTGGTCGGCCGCCGACGTCCGGGCGCTGGCCGCGGCCGCCGCCCCGGGTCTGCTGGTCTCGGACGAGGTGCACGGCGACCTGCGGCACCCGGACGCGGAGGTGCCGCAGCCGGTCGCGGTGGCGGTGACCGGCGGGGCGGCGAACGTGGTGACGCTGGGTTCGGTCGGCAAGACCTTCAACGTCTCCGGGCTGCCCAGCTGCTTCGCCCTGGTGCCGGACGCGGGGCTGCGCGAGCGGCTGACGGCGGCGATGGCGGGCTTCGGGCTGTGGGAGGGGGGCCTGCTGGGCGCGGTCGCGCAGCGGGCGGCGCTGGCGGAGGGCGGCCCGTGGCTGGACGCCGTGCTGGCCCACCTGGTGCGGGCCCGGGAGCTGGCGGTGGCCGCGCTGGGCGGTGCGGTGCTGGCCCGTCCGCAGGCTTCGTACCTGCTGTGGCTGGACGGCGCGGGGCTCGGCACCCGGGCCGAGCTGCTCACCCGCCGTGACGTCGAGCTGGCGGACGGATCCGATTTCGGACCGGCCGGTTCCGGCTGCCTGCGGCTGAATTTCGCCCTGCCACTGGACCGGCTGCGCACCGCACTCACCCGCCTGACCTGCGAAATGTCGATCCGGGCGGCACCGAGGTTTGTCCCGGAGCAGACTGAGCAGGAACAACCGGGCTCAAGTCGCGAACCGAGGGATGGTGAAACCCGGTGACATCCGTACGTCCACAGCAGGCCGCCCCGGCCGCCGATCCGATACACAGCGTGACACTTCAGGCGGAGTTGACCGAGGCGACGGCCGAACGGCACCTGGGCGCCATCTGCTTCAAGATCGGCCCGCCCGCGCTGGTCGGGGTGGAGACGGAGTGGTTCGTCCACGACGTCCGATGTCCCGGCGCCCCGGTGGCTCCCGACCGGGTGGCGGCCGCACTGGCGGCGCTCCCCGACTCGGCCGACGGCCCGGTGCTCCCGGCCGGCTCGCGGCTGACGCGCGAACCCGGCGGGCAGGTCGAGCTCAGCTCCCCGCCCGCCGCCGACCCGACCGACTGCGCGGCCGGACTGAGCACCGACCAGGCGGTGCTGCGGGCGGCCCTGGCCGCCGAGGGCCTGCGGCTGACCGGCAGCGGCACCGACCCGATGGACCGCGAGCGGCGGATGCAGGCCACCCACCCGCGCTACCGGGCGATGGGGCGCTACTTCGACCGCGGCGGCCCCTGGGGCCGGATCATGATGACCGGCACCGCCTCCGTCCAGGTCTGCGTGGACGCCGGGACCGAGGCCGAGCACGCCGCGCGCTGGCGGCTCGCCCACGACCTGGGTCCGGTCCTGGTCGGCGCGTTCGCCAACTCCCCGCTGCTGGAAGGCCGTCCGACCGGCTGGAAGTCGACCCGGCAGCTGGTCTGGTCCCGGATGGACCCCTCCCGCACGCTGGCCCCGCCGCCGACCGCAGACCCGCGCACCGCCTGGACGCGGTACGTGCTGGACGCCGCGCTGCTGTGCGTGCGCCGCCCCGACGGGCTGCCCTGGGACGCCCCGGCCGGGCTGACCTTCCGCGAGTGGCTGCGCGGCGCGGGCGAGCGGCCCGCCGAGCTGGCCGACCTGGACTACCACCGCACCACGCTGTTCCCGCCGGTGCGCCCGCGCGGCCACCTGGAACTGCGGATGATCGACGCCCAGCCCGGCGAGGGCTGGCGGGTGCCGCTCGCCCTGGTCAGCGCGCTGATGGACGACCCGCGGGCCGCCGACGAGGCCCGCGCCGCCCTGGAGCGGCTCGGCCACGCGGGCAGCCGCGCCCCCCGCTCCGGCCTGTGGCGGCGCGCCGCCGCGCTCGGCATGGCCGATCCGGACCTGCGCCGCGCCGCGCTGCTGTGCTTCGCCGCCGCCGAACGCGCGCTGTCCCGCCAGGGGAGCCAACTGCACACCGCGCTGGTCGAGTTCGCCGAACGCTACCCGGCCCGTGGCCGCTGCCCGGCCGACGACCAGCTGGCCGCCCTGCGCACCGGTCCCGCCGCCGCTCTCCAGGAGGACGTCCCGTGCTGACCGCCGAACTCACCTTCCCCCGGCCGGAGGAGACCGCGTGCTGAACGCCGACCGCACCGACCCGGCCGTGCTGCGCGAGCTGATCGCCGGCGAACTGCTGGCCGCCCGGGAGCGCACCGCGCAGCTCACCGGGGCCGTGGACGACGCCGAACTGGTCGCCCAGCACTCCCCGTTGATGTCACCGCTGGTGTGGGACCTGGCGCACATCGGCAACCAGGAGGAGCTGTGGCTGCTGCGCAACGTCGGCGGCCGCGACCCGATGCACCCGGAGATCGACCCGCTGTACGACGCGTTCGAGCACCCACGGGCCGAGCGCCCCCGGCTGCCGCTGCTGCCGCCCGCCGAGGCCCGCGCCTACGCGCACGAGGTGCGCGGCCGGGTGCTGGACCTGCTGGCCGCCTCCCCGCTGGAGGGCGCGCCGCTGCTGGACGCCGGGTTCGCGTTCGGGATGATCGTCCAGCACGAGCAGCAGCACGACGAGACCATGCTGATCACCCACCAGCTGCGCACCGGACCGGCCGTGCTGGACGCCCCGCCGCCGCCCGCCGCCACCGGGGCCCCGCTCGCACCCGAAGTCCTGGTGCCCGCCGGGCCGTTCACCATGGGCACCGACACCGAGCCGTGGGCGCTGGACAACGAGCGCCCCGCCCACCGGGTCGAACTGCCCGCCTTCTGGCTGGACACCACGCCGGTCTCCAACGGCGCCTACCGCCGCTTCGTCGCCGACGGCGGCTACGACGAGCCGCGCTGGTGGACGCCCGCCGGCTGGGCGCACCGGACGTCCGCCGGCCTGGAGGCGCCGCTGTTCTGGCAGCGGGACGGCGAGCAGTGGCTGCGCCGCCGCTTCGGCCACCTGGAGCCGGTGCCGGACGAGGAGCCGGTGCTGCACGTGAGCTGGTACGAGGCCGACGCGTACGCCCGCTGGGCCGGGCGGCGGCTGCCGACCGAGGCCGAGTGGGAGAAGGCCGCCCGGCACGACCCGGTCTCCGGCCGCTCCCGGCGCTTCCCGTGGGGCGACGCCGCCCCCGGCCCCGAGCACGCCAACCTCGGCCAGCGGCACCTGCGACCGGCCCCGGTCGGCGCCTACCCCGAGGGCGAAGCACCCTGCGGCGCGCGGCAGTTGATCGGCGACGTGTGGGAGTGGACGTCCAGCGACTTCACCGGCTACCCGGGCTTCACGGCCTGGCCGTACCGGGAGTACTCGGAGGTGTTCTTCGGCCCCGAGTACAAGGTGCTGCGCGGCGGCTCCTTCGCGGTCGCCCCGGTCGTCTGCCGGGGCACCTTCCGCAACTGGGACTACCCGGTGCGGCGGCAGATCTTCTCCGGCTTCCGCACCGCCCGCGACGCCGAACCCAGGACGGGGGCCCGGGGCTGATGTGCCGCCACTTCGCCTACCTGGGGGGGCCGGTGCCGATCCGCTCGGTCCTGCTCGACCCGCCGTACGGGCTGCTGCGCCAGTCCTGGGCGCCCCGGCTGCAGCGCTACGGCACCGTCAACGCCGACGGCTACGGCGTCGGCTGGTACGCGGCCGGGGACGAACGCCCGGCCCGCTACCGGCGGGAGGGCCCGATCTGGGCCGACGGCGACCTGGTCGACCTGGCCCGGGTGGTCGGCTCGCACGCGGTGCTCGGCGCCGTCCGCTCCGCCACTCCCGGCTGCGCGGCCGGGGCGCAGGCCGCCGCCCCGTTCGCCGCCGGGCGCTGGCTGTTCAGCCACAACGGCGCACTGCCCGGCTGGCCGCGCGCCTTCGCCCCGCTGGCCGAACTGCTGCCCGCCACCGAGCTGTTGGAGCTGGAGACGCGCACCGACTCGGCCCTGCTGTGGGCGCTGGTGCTGAACCGGCTGCGGGCCGGCGCCGAACTCGGCCAGGCGCTCGCCGACGTCTGCCTGCTCGCCTCGGAGATCGCCGACGCCCGGATCAACCTGCTGGCCACCGACGGCAGTTCGGTCGCCGCCACCGCCTGGGGCGACACCCTGTTCCAGCGCCGGGACGCGGACGGCTCGCTGCTGGTCGCCTCCGAACCCTTCGACGACGGACCCGGCTGGTCCGAAGTCCCGGACCGCACCCTGCTGGTGGCCGACGCGGCCGGCAGCGCACTCACCCCGCTGGCCCCCGTCGGCCCGCGCATCCGAGAGGACGCCCCGCGATGACCGGATACCGGCTCACCCGCCTGCTGCCCCCCGACCACCTGCACCACGCGCTGCGCGCCGACGTCCGCGAAGGGCTGAGCGGCGAACCCAAACGGCTGCCGCCGAAGTGGTTCTACGACGCCCGCGGCTCCGAACTGTTCGAGGAGATCACCCGGCTGCCCGAGTACTACCCCACCCGGGCCGAACGCGAGATCCTCACCGCCCGCGCCGCCGACATCGCCACCACCACCCGGGCCCGCACCCTGGTCGAACTCGGCTCCGGCTCCTCGGAGAAGACCCGCCTGCTGCTGGACGCGCTGCGCGCCGCCGGCACCCTGGAGCGGTACGTCCCGGTGGACGTCAGCGAGAGCGCGCTCGAAGCCGCCGCGAAGGCCCTGACCGACGAGTACCCCGGCCTCGAAGTCTCCGCCGTGCTCTCCGACTTCACCAAGAGCCTCGGCCTGCCCGACGGCGGCGGCCCCCGCCTGGTGGTGTTCCTCGGCGGCACCCTCGGCAACCTGCTGCCCGCCGAACGCACCGCCTTCCTGACCGGCCTGCGCTCCCAACTCCTGCCCGGGGACTGGCTGCTGCTCGGCACCGACCTGGTCAAGGACCCCGCGGTGCTGGTCGCCGCGTACGACGACGCCGCGGGCGTCACCGCCGCCTTCAACCGCAACCTGCTGTCGGTGCTGAACCGGGAGCTGAACGCCGACTTCGAACCCGAGCAGTTCGAGCACGTCGCACTCTGGGACGCCGAGAACGAGTGGATCGAGATGCGACTGCGCTCCCTGCGCGCCCAGACCGTCAAGGTCGCCGAACTCGGCCTGCCCGTCCACTTCGAGGCCGGCGAGGAGCTGTACACCGAGGTCTCCGCGAAGTTCCGCCGCGAACGCGTCGAACGCGAACTCTTCGCGGCCGACCTGCGCCTGACCGACTGGTGGACGGACGACGGGGGCCGCTTCGGGCTCTCGCTCTCCCGCCCCTTCGAGGACGGCTCCGACTAGGAAGACGAGAACGGCGGGGCGCGAAATCAGGGGCCCGGGGAACGGCGGGTCGATGCTGCTGACGGCCGGAGCCCATCGAAGTGTCCGTGCTGCCGCGTGTGGTGAACAGAACCGGAAGCGGATGCGCTGGGCGGCAGTGAACCTCTCGCAGCACGGACTCGCCGTTCCCCGAGCCCCTGTCGGGCCTCTCTCTTCGCCGATTATTCGTTGGCGTGGTCGCTGCCACCGTCCGGAGAATGCCCGGGTGCAGACGAATGAGCAGCGGACGGCGACCGTCGTGGTCGAGTGGCGGGGCGGGATCCTGGGAGCGGTGGGCCCGTTCGTGACGGGGTCGCCGTACTGGGCGCAGGTCGGCGAGGTGGCGGAGGCCGCCTCGCGGGCGGCGGGGGTGCCGCTCGCGGTGCTGCGGCTGCTGTCGGTGGCGGGTGGCGAGGGCGGCCGGGGCGGCGAGGTGGTGTACCTGGCGGTGGCGTCCGAGCGTCCGACCGGTGTGCTGGCCCCGGCGGACGTCGAGGAGGCCGGGCACCCGCTGCGGCTGGGCTGGGCGTCGGCGGACGGGCTGGCGGCGGAATGGGCTTGGGCGGACGGCGAGTTGGCTTCGCTGGGTCGGGTCAGGACCGGCCCGGTGGAGCAGGTGCGGAGCTGGAACCTGTCGGCGCTGTCGCGGTTCCCGACGGCCGACGGCCCGGCCTGGTTGAAGAGCACGCCCCCGTTCGCGGTGCCGGAGGCGGCGGTGATCGCCCGGGCGGGGAAGGCCGATCCGGGGCTGGTGCCGCGGGTGCTGGCGGCGGACGGGCGGCGGGTGCTGCTCGCGGACGTGCCGGGCGCGGACTGCTGGGGCGTGCCCGAGGACGGCATGCTGAGCGCCGTCGACCGCTGGGCTGCCGTGCAGGCGGCGGTGGCGGCGGACGGCCCGGACGGGCTGGCGGACTGCTCGCCGGCCGCGCTGGCGGAGCGCTTCCCGGCGCTGCTGGAGCGGCTGCGCCCGGAGCTGTCGGAGCCGGAGTACGCGCAGGCCCGGGAGCTGGCCGCGTGGCTGCCCGAGCTGGCGGCCGGTCTCGACCGCTGCGGGCTGCCGTCGACGCTGGTGCACGGCGATTTCCACCCCGGCAACTGGCGCTACGACGGCGAGCGGCCGACCGTGCTGGACTTCTCGGACGCGGCCTGGGGCCACCCGGCCCTGGACGGACTGCGGCCGCAGCCGTTCCTCTCCCCCGAACGCTGGGCGGACGTGCGGGCCCGCTGGGTCGCGGCCTGGCGCGAACTCGCCCCGGACAGCCGGCCGGAGGAGGCCCTGGAGCTGGCCGCGCCACTGGTGCACGTGCACTTCGCGCTGCGCTACCAGGAGTTCCTGGACGGCATCGAACCCAGCGAGCACCCGTACCACGCGGGCGACCCGGCCGCCGAGGTGCGGCGGGCGCTGGGCGCGGCGCTGTTCCCGACCTGCGGGTCCGAGCCGCTGGGCGCGGGGCGGGAGTTGTACCAGGCACTGATGTGGATGGGTGGCGAGGGAACGACCCCGGCGCTGCTGGAGTCGTGGGCGCAGCGGGCACTGCCCGGGTACCCGGAGCGACTGGTGGCGGCGTCCGCGTTGGCGTCGTTCACGGAGCTGCCGCGGGAGGAGCAACGGGAGCTGGAGGAGGAGTTCTACGCACTGGGCCGGGTCGCGGACGCACTGGCCCTGGACATGCAGCCGCCGTACGGTGACGGGCCGGTGCGGGACGGGGCGCGACTGGCTCTGAGCCGTCAGGGGTACGCGGCGTTCTTCGCCCGGCTCGGGATGACGGAGGTCGGCGCGGCCGACGGCTTCGACCCGTTCCTGCACGAGATCGCCGAGCTGGTGCCGGCCGAGGACCCGGACGCGCCGATCGAGCTGCTGGACGTGCTGTGGCCGGGGCTGATGCTCGGCGAACTGCTGTTCACCCGCGCGGGCGTGCGGGTCCGGGCGGGCGCCCGGGTGGCCGAGCCTGGCTGGGCGGACGCCTCGCCGGTGTACTGGGCGCACCGGCGGCGTGGTCGGCCGACGGTCGACCTCGGGCAAGGCTGGGGGTCGAACTCGCAGTGGAGCACCAGCCACCGGATGGACTTCCGGACGGCGGACGGTGACCGGCTGAACGTCGTGCCGCGCCCCGAGCGGCTGTCGGAGGGCCGACTGCGGGAGGAGCTGTCCCGGACGGAGGCCGAGGAACTGCTGCGCCACCGCTGCCTGCTGCGCCGCCCGACCGGGTTGCCGGAGCTGGTCGTGGACTCGCAGGAGGCCGCGGACTTCTGGCCGTTCCACTGGACGCTGCCGGAGCCCGGGGCGCGCACCGCCGGCTGATCGCGGCTCAGGGCAGTACGCCGCCGGTGGCGAGGGCCACCCCGAAGGCGGCGATCAGCGCTCCGGCGGCGATCAGCGCCGCCGCTCCGGTGAGGGCGCCGAAGGTGGCGAGCGCGGCGACGTGGCGGGGCCGGTCGACGGCATCGGCGGGCAGGGCGTCCTCGGGGCGGCCGGGCGGGTAGCGGACCTCGACCCGGTCGCCGACGGCGCGCGGGGTGTCGCCGTCGTCCTCGACCCGGACGGGCAGCCGGTCGGCGGTGCGGAAGCCGAGGACGGCCCGGCGGTCGGTGTGGACCTGCCGGGTCTCGGCGTGCCGGTGGGTGCTGCGGTGGGTCTCCAGGACTTCGGCCTCGGCGGTGATCCCGTGGGCGCGCAGGCGGCGCAGCCGGGCGTCGTGGCGCAGCCGTTGGACGGCGAGGGCGGTGCCGAGGGCAGCGAGCAGCAGGCCCGCGCCGCCGGCCGCCGTGCCGGCCGCCGTGTTCGCCCAGTCCATCCGTCCCCCTTGCCGCCGGTTTCCGTACGGACGGACGTGCGGAGCTGGGCCGGTGGTTCCCACGGGGGCTCAGCGCAGGCGGCGGTAGCGCAGTTCGAGGCCGTCGAGGAGGGCGTCGAGGCCGGTGTCGAAGGCACCCTCGTCGACGGCGCGGCGGTGGTCGGCGAGGCGGTGGGCGTCGCCGAGGTGGGGGTAGTCGGCGGCGGGGTAGAGCGCGGCGTCGTCGGGGAAGCCGGCGGCGAAGGAGCCGAGCGCGGAGCCGGTGACGAAGTAGCGCATCAGGGCGCCGATCCGGGTGGCCTGGCCGCGCGGCCAGCCGGCTTCGACCAGGCAGCCGAAGACGGCGTCGGCGAGGCGCAGGGCGTGGGGGCGGCGGCCGGGGCCCTGGGCGAGGACCGGGACGAGGTGGGGGTGGGCGGCCAGGGCGGCGCGGTAGGAGCGGGCCCAGGCGTGCAGGGCGGTGCGCCAGTCGTCCGGCGCGTCGAACACGGTGAGGTCGACCTCGCCCATCACACTGTCGACGACGGCGTCGAGGAGTTCGTCCTTGGTGGCGAAGTGGTTGTACAGCGAGGGGCCGCTGACCGAGAGTTCGGCGGCGAGGCGGCGGGTGGAGAGCGCGGCCAGGCCCTCGGCGTCGACCAGGGCGAGGGCGGCGGCGATGATGCGGTCCCGGTTGAGCAGCGGGGTGCGGGGTCGGGCGATCTCCGCCTCCTGGGGCGCGGACTGGCTGGGTCCGGGTCATTGTCGCAGGTGGTCGGGGCGGTTCGGCGGGTGCTCTTCCGGGTGGGGCCGGAGCGGGTTACAGTCACCGTAAAACTTGCAGTGCTAGTTTATCGGCGGCGCAGGATCGCCGAGTACCTGCCGAGCGTTCGGGGTGTCGCCGCGTGGACCTGGAACTGACCGAGGAGCAGGCCGCCGTACGGGAGTTGGCGGCGTCCTTCACCGACCGGGAGATCGTGCCGTTCGCGGCCGGGTGGGACCGGGCGGAGTCCATCGACCTGGGCGTCGTCAAGAAGCTCGGCGACCTGGGCTTCCTCGGCCTGACCCTGCCGGAGCAGTACGGCGGCAGCGGCGGCGACCACCTGGCGTACTGCCTGGTGCTGGAGGAACTGGGACGCGGCGACTCCTCGGTGCGCGGCGTGGTGTCGGTCTCGCTGGGGCTGGTCGCCAAGTCGGTCAACGCGTTCGGCACCGAGCAGCAGAAGCGCGAGTGGCTGCCCCGGCTCTGCTCGGGCGAGGCGCTGGGCTGCTTCGCGCTGACCGAGCCCGGCACCGGCTCGGACGCGGCGAGCCTGACCACCCGGGCCGAGCGGGACGGCGACCACTGGCTGGTCTCCGGCAGCAAGATGTTCATCACCAACGGGACGTGGGCGGACGTCGCCCTGGTCTTCGCCCGCACCGGCGGACCCGGGCACCGCGGCATCACCGCCTTCCTGCTGCCCACCGACGCTCCCGGCTTCGAACGGCGGCTGGTGCACGGCAAGTTGGGGCTGCGCGGACAGGCCACCGCCGAGCTGTCCTTCGACCGGGTCCGGGTCCCGGACAGTGCGCGGCTGGGCGAGCTCGGCCAGGGCTTCACGGTGGCGATGGCCGCCCTCGCCAAGGGCCGGATGTCGGTCGCGGCGGGCTGCGTGGGCATCGCGCAGGCGTCGCTGGACGCGGCGGTGCGCTACGCCGGGGAGCGCGAGCAGTTCGGGAAGCCCATCGCCGCCCACCAGTTGGTGCAGGAGCTGCTCGCCGACATCGCCGTCGACGTGGACGCGGCCCGGCTGCTGACCTGGCGGGTCGCCGACCTGATCGACCGGGGCCGGCCGTTCGCCACCGAGTCCTCCGTCGCCAAGCTGTACGCCTCCGAGGCGGCGGTGCGCTGCGCCAACAACGCGCTGCAGGTGTTCGGCGGGTACGGCTTCATCGACGAGTACCCGGTCGGCAAGTACCTGCGCGACGCCCGGGTGATGACCCTGTACGAGGGCACCAGCCAGATCCACAAGCTGCTCATCGGACGCTCGCTGACCGGTGTCAACGCCTTCTGAACCACCCTTCCCGACCCACCGACAAGGAGCCCGACGAAGTGCTTCCGGTCTTCATCGCCGCCGCCCGCCGCACCCCGATCGGGCGGCTGCGCGGCGCGCTGTCCGCCGTCCGGCCCGACGACCTGTCGGCGGCCGTGCTGCGCGGACTGCTCGACGCGGTGCCCGCGCTGGACCCGGCGCGGATCGACGAGGTGTACTGGGGCGCCGCCAACCAGGCGGGCGAGGACAACCGCAACCTGGCCCGGATGGCCGTGCTGCTCGCCGGGCTGCCGGACAGCGTGCCGGGGGCGACCGTCAACCGGCTGTGCGCGTCCGGGATGGAGGCCGTCACCACGGCCGCCCGGGCGATCGGCTCCGGCGAGGCGGACGTGGTGGTGGCGGGCGGCTGCGAGTCGATGAGCCGCGCCCCGTTCGTACTGCCCCGCCCGGACGAGGCGCTGCCGCACCGGATGGAGACCTTCGACACCCGGCTCGGCTGGCGCCTGACCAATCCGCGGATGCGCGAACTGCACGGCGTGCTGTCGATGGGCGAGACCGCAGAGGAGGTCGCCGCCCGCTACCGCATCGGCCGCGAGGCGCAGGACGCGTTCGCCCTGCGCAGCCACCGACTGGCCGCCGCCGCCCGGGAGTCGGGGCACTTCGATGCCGAACTGCTGCCCGTCGCCCGCCCGGACGGGACGCTGGTGGACCGTGACGAGTCGATCCGGACCGACACCACCGCCGAGAAGCTGGCCGCCCTGAAGCCGGCGTTCCGCCCCGGCGGCACCGTCACGGCGGGCAACTCCTCGCCGATGAACGACGGCGCGGCCGCCCTGCTGCTGGTCAGCGAACGAGCGCTGGCGGAGCTGGAGTTGGAGCCGCTGGGCCGGTACGTGGCGGGCGCCTCGGCGGGCGTGCACCCCGACGTGATGGGGATCGGGCCGGTGCCGGCCACCCGGCGGGTGCTGGAGCGCTCCGGCTGGCGGACCGCCGACCTGGAGACCGCCGAGTTCAACGAAGCCTTCGCCGCCCAAGCCCTGGCCTCCGTCGGCGAGTTGGGCATCGACCCGGAGCTGGTCAACCCCTCCGGCGGGGCGATCGCACTGGGCCACCCGCTGGGCTGTTCGGGCGCCCGGATCCTCACCACCCTGCTGCACCGGATGCGCCGCACCGGCGCCCGGCGCGGCCTGGCCACCATGTGCGTGGGCGTCGGCCAGGGCTCGGCCGTCCTGCTCGAACGCGACTGAACTCCCCTCTCCCCCAATAGACATGACGGAACATCAGGAACGGAGTACGACAGTGGGCAGGTTCGACGGCAAGGTGGCGGTGGTGACCGGGGCCGCACAGGGCATCGGTGCGGCGACGGCCCGGCTGCTGGCCGCGGAGGGCGCGGCGGTCGCCGTGGTCGACCTCACGGTGGAGCGGGCGGCGGGCACCGTCGAGGAGATCGCGGCGGCGGGCGGCACCGCCCGGGCCTACGGGTGCGACGTGTCCGACTACGACGCGGTCGAGGCCGTGTTCACCGCCGTGGTCGAGGAGTTGGGCGGGGTGCACGTCCTGGTCAACAACGCCGGGATCACCCGTGACAACCTGTTCTTCAAGATGCCCAAGCAGGACTGGGACACCGTCCTCGCGGTCAACCTGACCAGCGCCTACAACTGCGCGCACGTCGCGCAGAAGTACTTCGTCGCGCAGAAGTACGGCAAGATCGTCTCGCTCAGCTCGCGCTCCGCCCTGGGCAACCGCGGCCAGGCCAACTACGCGGCGGCCAAGGCCGGGATCCAGGGCCTGACCGCCACCCTGGCCATCGAACTGGGCCCCTTCAACGTCAACGTCAACGCCGTCGCCCCCGGCTACGTCGTCACCTCGATGACCGCCGCCACCGCCGAACGCGTCGGCGCCACCCCCGAGGCCCACCAGGCCGAGGTCGCCGCCCGCACCCCGCTGCGCCGGGCCGGCCGCCCGGAGGAGATCGCCGCCGTGGTGGCCTTCCTGGCCAGCGAGGACGCCTCGTACGTCAGCGGCCAGACCCTGTACGTCAACGGCGGCGCCCGCTAGGCGCACCCGCTAGGCGCGGCGGCCCCCGAAGCCGGGGAGGGTGTCCAGGGCGCGGGAGCGCCGGGCGACGAGCTCGTCGTAGGTGCCGTCGCGCTCGGCCCAGCGGTGCCCGAGGACGCCCTTCACCAGGACCTCGCGCGGGGTGGGGTCCTGCGCGAGCAGGTCCATGACCTCGGTGGCGAAGTCGTCGAGCGGCAGCGCATGCGGGTTCACCCGCTCCTGGCCCGCCGTGGCGACGGCCGGCGGGACGAGTTCGACGACCCCGACGCCGGTGCCGTCGAGCTGCGCGCGCAGCGCTTCGGAGTAGGCGTGCACGGCGGCCTTCGACGCGGCGTAGCCGGGCATCGGCGGGAACGGCAGGAAGGCGATGCCGGAGGTGACGGTGACGAAGGTGCCGGCGCCCCGCCCGATCAGGTGCGGGGTGAAGGCGTCGACGACCCGGACGGTGCCGAGCAGGTTGGTGTCGATCGTCGTCGCCGTCGCCGCGAAGTGCGCGGGGTCGCGCAGGTCCTCCATGAGCATGACGCCCGCCGCGATCACCACGGTGTCCAGCCCGGGGTGGCGGGCCAGCACGGCGTCCCGGGCGGAGGCGACGGAGGCGCTGTCGGTGACGTCGACGGCGACCGTGCCGAAGCCCTCCTGCGCGAGTTCGGCGAGCGCCCGCGGGTCGCGGCCGCCGACGGCCACGGTGCTGCCCGCCGCGGCGAACCGCCGGGCCAGCTCCCGTCCGATGCCCGAGGTGCCGCCGACGACGAGGACGGTGCGGTCGGAGAGGTCCACGAGGTCCTCCCTTTCGTTCGGGCGCCGCCGCCGTGCGGGGCGGCGGCGCGGATCGTGAGGGCTGCCGTCCCTCCCGGAACGGCCCTCCCGCAGTCTCGGCCGCAGCCGCGGGGCACGGGAGGGCCCCCGTCCTCCCTGGTCCTGACAGGGCCCCCGTTCGGGCGCGCGCACCGCGTTACGGTGGACGGCATGAAGGACGACGGACCCGGCAACCGGCTCGGCAGCTACCTGCGGGCCCGGCGCGAGCTGGTCTCCCCGGCCCGGGCGGGGCTCCCGCCCGGCGGCAACCGCCGGGTGCCCGGCCTGCGCCGCGAGGAGGTCGCGCTGCTCGCCGGAATCAGCCCCGACTACTACCTGCGCCTGGAGCGGGGCCGCGACCGGAACCCGTCCGCGCAGGTCCTGGAGTCCCTCGCGCGCGTCCTGCACCTCGACGACGACGAGCGGACGTACCTGCTCGGCCTCACCGCCGCCCGCCCCCGGACCGCGCGCCGCAAGCGGCCCGAACACGTGCCGGCCCGGGTGCACCAACTGCTCGCCCACCTCACCGTCCCCGCGTTCGTCGAAGGGCGGGCGTTCGACGTCCTGGCCGCCAACCCGCTGGCGGTCGCGCTCTCCCCCCGGCTGCGCCCCGGCCTGAACCGGCTCCGCTCGCTGCTGCTCGACCCCGAGGAACGGGCCTTCCACCAGGACTGGGCCGGGGCCACCGCCGATTTCGTCGCCGCCCTGCGCGCCACCGTCGGGGACGACACCGACGACCCCCGGTTCGTCGAACTCGTCGGCGAACTCGCCCTCGCCAGCCCGCGCTTCCGCACCCTGTGGGCCCGCCACGACGTCCGCCCCCTCGGCGGGGGCAGCACCACGGTCCACCACCCCCTCGTCGGCGAACTGCGCCTGCACCGGGACAAACTCCCCGTCGACGACGTGATCCTCGTCGTCTACTACCCCGACAAGGACAGCGCGAGCGACGAGAAGCTGCGGCTCCTCGCCGCGCTCACCTGCACCGGGCCCGCCGACCCGGTCCCGGACGGGGCGGTGGACGGGCCGGCGGGTCCGGTGAACGGGCCGGCGGGTCCGGTGGACGGGCCGCTGCCGCGGACGCCCTGAGCGCGGGGGCTGCGACTGGGACTACGGCTACGGCTGCGAGTGCGGCGGGAACGGGGCCCGGCCGGCCGGAGGGCGTTCGTGCTCCGGCCGGAGGACCTCCGGGTAGTCGAGCCCGGTGGCGATCTGCGCCAGCGCGGTGGCCCGCCAGCCCGTCCAGTCGGCCTCCCGGTCCGGGGCCTCCCGGCCCGGGGCCCCGTGCTCGACCCGGTCCTCGGCGCGCAGTCGGACGGCGGTCAGTCCGGCGGCCGCCGCGCCGCTGAGCTCGCGGCCGCCGTCGCCGACGTACAGGCAGCGTTCGGGGGTGGTACCGAGCCGCCGCACCGCCTCCGCGTACAGCGCCGGGTCGGGTGTGCGGCGGCCCTCCCGGCAGGAGAACACCGCCGCGTCCACCCAGCGGGCCACCGGCACCAGCGCCCAGTCGTCGGCGAGTTCGGAGGAGCAGTCGCCGAGCACCCCGATCCGGACGCCGGAGCGGCGGATCGACTCCAGCACCCGCAGCGCGTCCGGGCGCGGCGCGAACAGTTCGCGCTGGGCGGCCAGTCGGGCCTCGCAGGCCAGCAGCAGGGCGACCTGGTCCGGCGCCTCCACCCCGCAGCGCGCCGCGAGTTCGGCGACCGTCTCGCGCAGCCCGCCGAGCGCGCCGACCGCCCGCTGCGGCCACGACTCGTCCCAGACCTGCCGCCACCGCCGCGGATCGATCCCCAGCGGCGCGGCACTGCGCGCGGCGTGCTCGTCCCGCACCCGGGACGGCACGGCGGGGGTGAGGGTCCCGAAGAAGTCGAACACCACGGCGTGGAAACGCGAGAATGGCATGCGGCGAAGCGTACCGCCGCCGGTGGCGCGGTCCGACCCGGAGAGGAACAGCAGCGGATGGGTGAACTGGGCACCGAGCACTGGGAGTTCGCGGACGACGGCACGGCGGCGACGGCGTCCGCCCTGCGCGGGCGGCTCGTCGCCGGGCCCGCCGAGCACTGGCTGCGCAGCTCGCTGGGACGGCAGTTGGCCGTGCTCTCGAACGGCGAGCGGGCCATGGTGGCGCTGCTCGACGGCCCCGGCGACCCGGGCGAGCACGCCACCGACCCGGACGCGGACCCCGCGGAGTGGAGCGACGGGTTCATCCTCGCCAACGGCCAGGCGGACGCCTACCCCGACCCGGACACCGTCCCGCTGGAACGGGCCCTCGCCGTCGCCGCCCACCTGCTCGCCCACGCCACCCCGCCCCCGGACGCCTCCTGGTCCGTCGACCGCTGAGCGGCCGGGGCGCCCGGCGGACCGGGGCTCAGCCCCGGGTGTCGGCGAGCTGGCGCAGGTAGCGTTCCGCGGCGCGGAGCTTGCGGTTGTCCGGGCCGGGGAGGTGGGCGCGGAGCTCGATGATGTCCGGGGCGATCCGGATCGCCTCGGCCGGGTCCTTGACGGCCCGCCAGCACGCCTCCGCGTTGGTGACCGCCCGCTGGGTCTCCGGGTGCTCGGGGCCGTCGGTCTGCAGCAGCGTCGTGGCGACCTGCCGGTAGAGCTCGGCCGCGACCGAGGGACGGCCGCCGACCCGGCAGACGTGCGCCCGGACCTGGCGGACCTGGAGCACGACGGAGGCCCGGGAACCGTACGCGCCGACGGCCTTCTCCTCCAGCGCGAGGGCCAGCGCCGAAGCGGTCTCGTGGTCGCCGGCCTCCGCGTTGCGGACGATGTCGCCGATCGCCTCCAGGTACTCGCTGGGCGGCGCCTGCTCGGCACCGCGCCGACCCGCGTCGGCCTCCCCCGCCTCGGCCTTCCCCGCTTCGGCCTTCTTGCCCAGCTCTACCAGCGGACCGGGCAGCAGGGCGGTGGCGGCGAGCGGGTCGTGCCGGGGGGCCGGTTCCGGCTCGGGGGCGCGTTCGACGAGCGGCACGGGGGCCGGCTTGTCCAGCGGGACGGTCGCGGCCGGAGGCGCGTCCGCCTCGGGCAGCGCCGCCTCGGAGGGCGCCGCCTCGGGCAGCTCCGCCTCGGGAAGTTCCACGCTCTCGGCGGCCTTGGCGAAGGTCACCGCGGGCGCGGCGGGCGCGGCGGGCGCGGCGGGAAGCGTGGGCGGCAGGATGAAGTCGGGCTCCTCCGCGAGCGTGGCGGCGGGCTCGGGCTCGGGCACCGCCAACGTGGCGGCCTCCTTGCCGAGTTCGACCCGGGGCTGGGCCGGCGGGGTCGGCGCGGGCTTGTCGAGCGGCACGCGCGGCGCGGTCGCGGACGGCGCGGCGACGGACGGGGCCGCGACGGACGGGGCGTCCGCGGGGACCATCGGTTCGCCCTTGATCAGCGAGACGATCATCTTGCGGCGCGGCGGGGTCGCCGGGACGCCCGCCTTGCGCAGCGAAACCAGGCCGCGCGGTGCCCAGTTGAGCGCGAGCTTGGGCCGGACGGGTTCGGCGGCGGGGGCGGGCGCGGGCACGGTGGCGGCCGCGGCCGCGACGGTCGCGGTGCGCGCCGCGTCGGGGCGGGCCTGGAGGGTGGCGGCGGGCTCGCCGCCGCCGATCTGCCGTGCGGTGTTGCGGAAGTAGGGCCGGTCGGCGGGGTGCGAGGCGATCACCACGGTGTCGGCCCGCAGCACCGAGTTGACCTGCTGGTGGACGAGTTCCGGGGTGAGGAACTGGTCGGCGCCGGGGCGGCCGCGGTGCAGCGTCTCGATCAGGCCGCGGGTGAAGGTGCCGAGCTGGTCGGGGTCGTGGTTGACGACGGCCCAGAGCGGGACACCCTCGGAGAGTTGCTGTCCCGCGGTGGCGGCGAGGGTGGGCCAGACCACCTGGTCGGCGCTCAGGTCGCCGATCACCAGGGTGTCCAACTCGCTTCCCCGGTGCCGGAGTTCGGTGGCGATGGCGGACCAGGGCAGGCTTTCGGAGCTCTTGTGCTCGCGCAGCGAGAGGTAGAGCTGTTCGCCGCGCCGGTCGGTGATCAGGTGGCCGCCGAGGTGGACGAGCAGCGGCCCGGGGTGGCGGGCGGCGGCGCGCAGGTGGGCGAGGACGGTCTGCGGGTCGCTGGCGCCGGGCAGGTGGACGGCGTCGACCTGGTCGGCGGAGAGCAGCACCTGCGGGGCGACTCCGGCCAGGGCGGCGGAGAGCACGGAGGCGTGGGCGCTGCCGCGGCCCCAGCGGCGGCCGCCGCCGTAGCCGCCCTCGATGACCAGGATGCGTCCGCGCAGGCCGCCGCCGATGCCGTGGGCGGCGGGCGCCGGGGCGGTTCCGGCGGCGGGGGGCGGGGCGTCGGCGGTGGTGGCGATCCGGAACGTGCCCGTCCAGCCGGTGCCGCCGGGCGGGGTGGCGGGCGGCGGCGGGAGGGCGGTGCCCCCGGCCGGGGTGGGCGGGGTGCCGGCGCGGCTGTCGGCGAGCACGGCCTCCGGGATGACCAGGTTGATGGAGGTCGCGAACGGGTCGGCGCCGGGCGGGAGTTCGACCGCCTGCTCGGGGGCCGCCGGGGTCGCGGGGAGCCTGAACGTCTCCTCCGGATCGGCCTCCGGCCCGCCCCCGGTCGTCGATGCCACGTCAGCCACCGTTCGGTCACCGCCCCCGTCCGCCGCCCGTGCGACGCCGTGCCTGTACGCCGTGGTGTCCCGCACCAGGCTCCGATCCCGGCCACGATACGTGGTCGGCGGTCGGACCGGCCAGGCCGGGTCCCACGAGGGTTGACGCCCGTTCGGACGGACGCCGTGGCTGTTCGGGCAGCCGCGACGACCGGCGGGGCGGCCGCGGCGACCGGCGGGACGGGCCCGGCGGGCGTTCAGCCGGATGCGGGTACCGGGCGGGGCGCGGCCGGCCGGGCGCAGGAGGAGAACGGCGGGCCGATCAGCCGGCCCAGCTCCACCGACGTCACCTCCGGCTGCGGGATCTCCCCCAGAGCCGGCACCCGTCCCGTGGTGCTGCCGGCTTCACCACCGATACGGGTGCTCTCGTGAATGACCCTCCGTGCACGGGTAGTTGTCGTGAGAGCATGCGCCTCCCTACCAGGGTGCGCCGACGACTCACAGGTGCCGCCGGGCAGTTGACGGTCACCGGGAGCACGGTGGCCAAGCACATCGACGACGTCCTCGCCGAACTCGACCTGCCCGACGCCGAGGCCGACCACCGCCGGGTGCCGGCGGTGCTGCGGTTCCTGGGGATCGGCGCCTGACCGCTCCCGCGCCGTTCGTCCCGGCCGGGTCGCCGCCGCGTCACGGGAGCGTCCCGGCTGCCGGAATCCCCTTGGCCCCGACGGCCACCACGGGCACACTCGTACGACTCCGGTGCCGATCGGCGGCCCCGGGAGACGGACGGAACGAGGGAAGACACCCCATGGCCGACACGGCGATGCTGGTGGCAGGACTGATCACCGGCCCGGCCGGGCTCGCCGTCCTGGGAGCCGGGATCCCCGGCGCGCTGCTGCGGGGGCGCCGCTGGGCCTCCGAGGGGCTGACCGCCGAGGCGCGCTGTCTGGAGACGTACGTGAAGAACCACCGGCACGAGGACCGTTCGACCTCCTCCCGTTGGGCGATCGTCGAGTACCGCACGCCCGACGGCAGCGCGCACCGCTCCCACCTGCTGGCCCGCGACCTGGTCGTGGGCGACGAACTGACGGTCCGCTACCGGCCCCGGAACCCGAAGAAGACGTTCCGCGCGGGCGAGTCCGTGGGGACGGTCGCCCTGGTGGTGGTCTGCGTGATCGTCGGGGCGGCCCTGCTCACGGCGGCCGCCATCACCCTGTCCAAGGGCCTGCAACCCGACCCGCCGGCCCTGGACCGCTGGGGGTACCCCGTCGGCTAGCACTTCTCACGCTGACGCTCAACGCGCCTCCCGCCGACGGCGGTTGCGCGCGAACAGCAGCACCCCGACGCCGACCAGCCCGCTCAGCGCCGTCCCCGCGACGACCGTGCCGACCCCGCCCGTCCCGGTCGCGGGCAGCCGCCCGCCGTGCGGGTGCGGCCGGGGCCGGTCGGTCGGCCCGGGGTGCGGTGTGGGAGGCGGCACGGGGCTGGGCGTGGGCTCCGGCGTCGGACTCGGGCTCGGCGAAGGCGAAGGCGTCGGGCTCGGGCTCGGCGACGGCGATGGCGACGGCGACGGGGTGACCACCTCGACCGGGACGTCCGGGCTGCGCGAGGCCCGCCACTCGTGCCCGGCCGGAGCGTACTCGGCGCGCAGCAGGTGGGTGCCCGCCGTCGGGTGCGGGTACGTCAGGACGGCCCGCCCGTCCGCATCCAGGGTCGCGGTGCCGACGGGGGTGCCGTCCGCGTACAGGGTGACGGTGCCGGGCGGGGTGCCCGCGACCGGGTCGGCGGCGGTGACCCGGATGTCGACGGGCAGGTCGACGCCCTCCCGGGGGGTGCCGCGCGGGACGAGGGTGGTGGCGGTGTCTGCGGCCCACTGGGCGTAGAGGGTGCGGTCGGCGTCCAGCGGGGTGTCGGGGCCGATCTCGACGTTCTGGCCGCTGCCGTCGGCGGCGGTGTTCCAGCCCTCGAAGGCGAAGCCCGCCCGGGTCGGCGGGGCGGGGACGGTGCGGGCCCCGGCGGCGAAGGAGGTGGCGAACACCCGGACGGCCTCGGTGGGGGCGCCGCCGTTGGCGTCGAAGGTGATCAGGAAGTTGTTCGGCAGTACGCCCAGCCGCTCCCACTGGACGTTGTCGGTGGGCAGCTGGATCGCGCCGTCGTTGACGACCGGTCCGTCGCCGGCGGCGCGCAGCGGCCCGCCGCCGGTGCGGGTTCCGGCGCCGCCGCTGTGCAGCGATCCGTCACCGGTGACGGTGACGCCCTGCGGGACGCGCAGCACGGCGCCGTCCGGGATGACCAGCATGGCGGGGGCGTTGACGGCCAGCGAGCCGAAGTCGGTGGCGAGCGCGCCTTGGCCGACGGCGGAGGAGTCGCGCGCGGCGCTGTTGCCGGCGGTGACGGTGCCGCCGTCCAGGACGACGCTGCCGCCCGCGCCCCGCACGCCGCCGCCGATGCCCGCGCCCCGGTCGGGGGAGGTGGCGGTGACGGTGGGATCGTCGCGGACGGTGACCGTGCCGCCGGCGCCCTCGGTGCCGCCGCCGATGCCCGCGCCGAGGCTGGAGCCGGTCGCGGTGACGTGCGCGGTGCCGGCGATCAGGACGGTGCCGCCCTCGCCGCCGACCGACGGGGTGCCGAGGGCGGCCTGTCCGCCGCCGATGCCCGCGCCGCGCAGGGTGCTGGTGGCGTTGACGGTGGCCGCCCCGTCGATGGTGATCTCGCCGCCGTTGCCGCCCCAGTAGCCGCCGCCGATGCCCGCGCCGCCGCTACTGCTCGCGGTGACGGTGGCGCTGCCGGTGATGCGGATGGTGCCGCCGGAGCTGTAGTCGCCGCCGCCGATGCCCGCGCCGTCGGTGGCCTTGGCGGTGACGGTGGCGCTGCCGCCGATCGTGACGCTGCCGCCGGCGCCGTGGTCGGCGCCGCCGATCGCGGCCGCGAACTGGCCTCCGGCGGCACTGACCCGGGCCTGGTCGGTGATGGTGACGGTGCCGCCGGCGAGGTGGTTCTGGTCGCCGCCGATGCCGGCCGCCGCGGGGCGCCGGGCGGTGGCGTTGACGACGGCCCGGCCCCGGACGACGAGGGTGGCGCCGTTCAGCGCGATACCCGCGCCGTCGGTGGGCGGGGGCGCGGCGGTGAAGGTGCCGGGGGCGGTGGTGGAATCGGTGACGGTGAGGGTGCTGCCCGCACCGAGCCCGACGGTGGCGGTGGTGAGGTCGTGGCCGTTCAGGTCGAGGACGAGCGCGGCCCCGTCGGCGAGTCGCAGGTCGACGGCCGCGCCCTGGGTGAGGTCCGCCCCGAGTTCGACCTGTCCGCCGACGCCCGCCGGGTTCGCGAACGCGGCGCTGAGCGTCGCCCAGTCCCCGGCGGAGGCCGCGAACGCGGGCTGCGGGAGGACCGCCCAGGTGGCGGCGACGGCGACGGCTGCGGCCAGGACGGCCCTGCTCGGGCCCGTGGAGTTGCGCATGTCCCAGAGTAGGCGGATGATCACGCTCCGTTTACGCACGGCCGTTGCCGACGGCGTGTCCCGAGCCCCTCCCCGTCCGCCGTCCCGGCCCCCGTCCGCCGTCCCCGTCCCCGTCCCCGTCGCCGTCGCCGTCGCCGTCCGTCGGGGCTGCCATCGTGCTGCGCATGGACGACGAGACGATCGAACTGCGCCCCTGCGACTTCTGCTCCCGCCCGGTGCCGGAGGATTCGCTCGACGAGCACGACTGCCCGGTGTGCGGCGATCGCCGCTCCCGGCCGTCCGACGGCTGACCGTCCGCCCCTCAGGGGTGCCCGTTCCCCGCCCGCAGGGCGGCGCCGAGCGGGGTGGGGCGGTAGTGGACGTGGCGGCCGTGGCGAGTGCGGTCCAGCAGGGCGGCGGCGTGCAGGGCGGTCAGGTGGCGGCTGACGGCGGCGGGGGTGACGGCGAGCCGGTGGGCGAGTTCGGTGGTGGTGGCGGGGCCGTCGTCGGCGAGCATCACCAGCAGGCGGGCGCGGGGCGGGCCGAGCAGCGCGGCCAGGGCCCGCGGGGCGGGCGGCGGCGGGCGTTCGGCGAGGGTGGCCAGGCCGCGGGAGGCGTAGACGACGTGCGGCGGGGCGTCCCGGTCGAGCATGGTGGAGACGCCGTCGGCGAAGCAGCTGGGGGTGAGCAGCAGCCGGCGGCCGTCGACGGGGATCTCGTCGGGGGCGAACGGCCAGGGGCCGCCGCGGCGGATGGTGAGGGTGTCGTCGGCCCAGGAGAGGCGTTCGCTGATGCCCCGGAACAGGGCGTCCGCGCCGCCCTCGGCGAGGGTGCGGGCCCGGTGCGCGAGGTCGGCGGCCAGCACGGTGCGGGCCCGGGGCCACCACTGCGGCAGCAGGCAGGTCTCCCAGTACGCCTCCAGGGCGTCGGCGAGGTCGGCGAGCAGCAGTGCGGGGTGGCGCAGGCCGTCGGCGAGGACGGGCGGGACGGGCTCGCCGAGCGGGTGGAAGGTCTGTTCGATGCCGGGGCGCAGCCGGGCCGGGTCGGTGGCGCGCAGGGCGGCGAGCTCCTCGCGCAGCGCGGGGGCGGGGACGGCGGGGCGCGGGGTGAGGAAGTCGGGGACCCAGTAGCGGCGGCGGGCGACCAGCGCGAGCAGCAGCGGGCGGGCCGCCAGTTGCTCGAAGGCGGGGCGCAGGCCCTCGAAGGCGGGGCGCAGCGCGGGGAAGCGGCGGGCGTGCGGGGTCCACATCCGCAGGCTGAGCACGGCCTCCTGGAGCGGCGAGTACGCGAAGGAGGTGGCGGCGAGGTCGGCGAGGCGGAGCCGGAAGCGGATCATTGACCGCCAGGGTAAATCCATTCCGGCCCCGGGCGGCGCCGGGTGTGCTGGGCGGCATGAACGTGAGCACCGCTTCCCCGCCCCTGGTCCGTCCGGCCTCCTCCTCCCCCGTGGTACGCCGACTGGCGGCGCTGCTGCTGGTCAACGCGGTCGGCAACGGCCTGTTCCTGACCGTGGGGACGCTCTGGTTCACCCGCGGCCTGGGCTTCTCGGCGGGGGTGGTGGGCGCGGCGCTGACGGCGGCGGGCCTGTGCGGGGTGCCGGCGGCGGTGCCGGTGGGGCGGCTGTGCGACCGGCTGGGCGCGAAACCGGTGCTGGCGGTGGTCCACGTGCTGCAGGCCGGGGCGACGGCGGTGTTCGCCTTCACCTCCTCGCTGTGGCTGTTCGTCCTGCTGGTGTGCGTGACGGGCGCGGCCTCCCGGGCCAACGGGGTGGCCCGCTCCACCCTGTACGCGCACGCGCTGCCCGCCGGGGCCCGGACCAGGGCGCTGGCCGTGCTGCGGGCGCTCAACAACGTCGGCATCGGGGCGGGCGCGGCGCTCGGCTCCCTGGTGCTGGCGCACGGCGGACGGGGCGCGCTGCGGACGGCGGTCTGCGCGAGCGCGGCCGCGTACCTGCTGGCGCTGCTGCCGCTGCGGGCCGTGCCGACCGGGGCCGCGCCCGCGCCGGACGCCGCCCGGGCGGTGGCGGCGCGCCCGCTGCGGGACCTGCCGTTCGTGGGGGTGGCGGTGCTGAACGCGGTGGTGAACACGCTGTACGTGGTGCTGGAGGTCGGCCTGCCGCTGTGGACGCTCGGCCACACCGCGGCCCGTCCGGCGGTGACGGGCTGGCTGCTGCTCACCAACACCGTGCTGGTCGCGCTGCTCCAGGTGCTCGCGACCCGCCGGGTGTCCGAACTCGCGGGCGCGGCAAGGTCGTTCCGGCTCGGCGGACTGCTGGTGGGCGCGGCCTGCCTGACCGTCGCGGGGGCCGCCGGACGGACGCCGGGGGTGGCGGTGGCGGTGCTGCTGGGAGCGGTGGTGCTGCTGACAGCCGGCGAAGTGCTGTCCCAGGCGGGCAGTTGGGCCCTCTCCTACGGCCTGGCCCCCGAACACGCCCACGGCGCCTACCAGGGCGTCCTGCACACCGGCGTCGCCCTCGGCCAGGCCCTCGCCCCCGCCGCCCTCACCGCCCTGGTCCTCCCCCACGGCACCACCGGCTGGGCCGCCCTCGCCGCGGTCTTCGCCTGCGCGGCCCTCACCCTCCCCCCGGTGGCCCGCCACGCGGCCCGCCGCAATGCGGATTTCGCCCGGGCGAGTTGACGAAAACCCCCGCCCCGAGAACCCCCAACACTTCACCGCACGCCCTCTCCTACCTCCCCCAACGCCCCGCCGCCGTCCCCAACTCCAACCCCGTCACCCCCGACTCCGCCCGCTCGCGGGCCAGTTCGCCCGCCAGGGTGTAGCGGGCCGCGGCCTGCGGGGAGCGGGCGGCGTGGGTGGTGATGGCGTCGACGAGGGCGGTGGACATGTCGAGGCGGGGGTGGTCGCGGTGGACGGCTGCGCCGTGGGCGTCGGTGAGGTGGGCGGTGTCGATGCCGAAGTCGGCGGTGACGCCGCGGCGGGTGAGCCGGGCGAGGGGGCCGCGGCGGTCGGGGATCCGGGCGGAGGAGTGCAGGGCGATCGCTTCCCAGACCTGGTCGACGGCGGTGGCGGGGTAGCCGTGCCGGGTGAGGAACTCGGCGGCGAGGTCGGCGCCTTCGAGTTCGAAGCGGTCCTGTCCGGGGGCGTCCGGGGAGGTGCCGAGGTCGTGCAGGAGGCAGGCGTGGAAGAGCAGGTCGTCGTCGTAGTCGGTGCCGGGGGTCAGCCGTTCGTGGTCGGCGAGCAGCCGGGCGAACAGGTAGCTGCGCACGCTGTGGTGGGCGACGGGCGGGCTGACGGCGGCCCGCAGGAGGTCGAGGGCGGCGGTGGCGACGGGGCCGGTGGGCAGGGCGGGGACGAGCGGGGCGGGTGTGTTCATGGCCCCGACCGTACGGCGGCCGGCCGGGCGCCCGGCAGTGGCACGGGTGCCGTCGACCGATAGGATCGTGCCGTGGAGTCCGTGTCGCGAACGCACCGGGTGGTGGTGCTGGCCCTGCCGGGCGTGCTGCCGCTGGACCTGGGCATTCCCCTTCAGGTGTTCGGGAGTTGGCCGGACGCGCCGTACGCGCTCGCGGTGTGCGCGGAGCGGCCGGGCCGGGTGCCGGTGCACGGCGGGCCCGAGCTGTACGTGCCGGACGGCCTGGAGTTGCTGGGCGGCGCGGACACCGTGGTGGTCCCGGGGTGTGCGGAGCCGTCGCCGCCCGGGCCGGAGGTGCTGGCGGCGCTGCGGGCGGCGGCCGGTCGGGGCGCCCGGGTGGTGTCGATCTGCACGGGCGCGTTCGTGCTGGCGGCGGCCGGGCTGCTGGACGGGCTGCGGGCGACCACGCACTGGCAGCACGCGGCGCGGCTGGCGGCGGCGCACCCGCGGGTGACGGTGGATCCGAAGGTGCTGTACGTGGACGAGGGCGCGGTGCTGACCTCGGCGGGCGTCGCGGCGGGGCTGGACCTGTGCCTGCACCTGGTGCGCCGCGACCACGGGACGCGGGTGGCCAACCAGCGGGCCCGGACGCTGGTGACGGCGCCGCAGCGGGAGGGCGGGCAGGCCCAGTACATCGACCTGCCGCCGTCGGCGGCGCCCGGCGCGGGTCTGGCCCGGCTGCACGAGTGGATCCTGGCCCATCTCCATCTGCCGCTCTCCGTCGACGAGTTGGCCCGCCGAGCCGGGGTGTCGCGGCGCACCCTGATCCGCCGTTTCCACGCGGGGACGGGGCTGCCGCCGATGCGCTGGCTGCTGGAGGCGCGGCTGGCCCGGGCCCGGGAGCTGCTGGAGTCGACGGACCTGACGGTGGAGGCGGTGGCGCACCGCTGCGGGCTGGGCACGCCGGGGAACGTCCGGGCGCTGTTCCGCGAGCACGTGGGCGTCCCGCCGAGCGCCTACCGGGCGACCTTCCGCCCACCGTCCTGAGCCGGGTCCTCAGCCCAGCGTGTTCTTGTGCACCGTGCCGCCCTTGACGATCAGCCGGAGGTTGCGGCCGGGGTCGGCGAGCACGGCGAGGTCGGTGGTGGGGTCGCCGTCGACGACCAGCAGGTCGGCCCAGGCGCCGGGGACGAGGACGCCGAGCGGGGCGTCGCGGTAGGGGTCGCGGCGGCCGGCGAGGCGGAACAGTTCGGCGTTGCCGGAGGTGGCGAGCTTGAGCACCGCGACGGGGTCGAGGTACTCGCCGAGGCGGACCAGCATCTCGTTCTGCCGGTGGGCGAGGGAGGGTTCGAGCAGCAGGTCGGTGCCGAAGGCGAGCCGGACGCCGTGCTTGAGCGCCCAGCGGAAGGTGGTGCCGACGCCGTCGCAGACCTGGCGGTTCTTGGCCCGGCTGTCGGGGTTGTCGAAGTGGTGGTCGTCCTCGGCGAAGGGCTGGGTGCTGAGCCAGACGCCGCGTTCGCCGAGCAGCCGGACGGTGGCCTCGTCGGCGAGGTGGCCGTGCTCGATGCAGCGCACGCCCGCGTCGACGGCGCGCCGGACGCCCTCGGAGGTGTAGACGTGCACGGTGACGTAGGTGCCCCAGTCGGCGGCGGCCCGGACGGCGGCCTCCAGTTCGGCGGAGGTGAACTGCAGGACGTCCAGCGGGTCGTAGGCGGAGGCGGCGCCGCCCCCGGCCATCAGCTTGATCTGCGCGGCGCCGCGCTTGAGCTGCTCGCGCACCGCGGCGAGGACGCGTTCGGGCCCGTCGGCGACCCGCATCAGGCCGACCTGCTCGGCCCGGGACGGCGGTCCGCCGAGTGCGGTGGGCGGGTCGTAGACCATGCCGAAGTCGCCGTGCCCGGAGGTCTGCGAGAGCGCGGCCTGGCTGGGGTAGATCCGCGGCCCGGGGAACAGTCCGGCGTCCAGGACGCGGCGCAGCGGGTCGGTGTCGCCCGCCAGGTCGCGGACGGTGGTGAAGCCGCGCATCAGCATGGCCCGGGCGGCGGCCAGTGCCTGGTAGTAGACCGCGCCGGTGGGGGCGAGCTGCAGCCCGGCCATCGTCCCGCCGATCAGCATCAGGTGGACGTGGGCGTCGGTCAGCCCGGGCATCAGGGTGCGGCCGCCGCCGTCGATCACCGTCCCGGCGGCCGGGCCCGCGGGCGCGGGGTGGCCGAGCACGACCTCCGCGATCCGGTCGCCCTCGGTGCGGAGGTGGCCGGGCACCGCCTCGTCCCCGATCCCGTCGAAGACCCGCACGTTGGTGATCAGCAGCCCGCCGGGAGCGGCGGTGGACGTGTCAGAAGCCATGCCCCCATGCTCGTCCGCCCGCCCGGGCCGCACCCGCCGGTTCGGCCGGACGTGGGCGCGCCGCACGGGGGTTCACCGGCCGGGATGCGGCCGGCGTTGGCGCACCGCCCTTCGTGCGTCGGTGCCCTCCGGGGCGGTTCAGTAGGTGACGGTGATCCGGCGGGCCGGGCCGTCGACGCGGACGCGGCCGCCGTAGGGGACGACCAGTTGCGGTTCGGTGTGGCCGAGGTCGACGTCGAGGACGGCCGTGGCGTCGGGGGCGTAGGTCTCCAGGGCGCGCAGGACGGCGGCGCGCTGCTCGGCGCGGTAGCGGGCGCGGCCCTCGGCGTCGTGCGGGTGCTCGAAGGTCCAGGCCATGGCGCGGCCGACCAGGACGGCGGGGAACTGCCGGAGCAGGCCGCGTTCGCCGAGGTTGCGGAGCATCCGGAACACCTCGGTGGCGCTGGGCAGTTCCTCGGAGGTCTCCAGGAACAGCACGCTGCCGGCGTGCTCCTCGGCGGGGCGCAGCCGGTCGGCGGCGGCCATCCAGTGCAGGATCTCCAGGTTGCCGCCCCAGCTGGTGCCCTCGACGACGCGGTCGGGGCGGTGCCAGTGCCAGCCGGTGGCGGGCTCGGCGGCGGGTTCGCGCGCGAAGGTGGCCGGGTCCTCCCAGCGGCCCAGGACGGTGCTGGTGTCGGCGGCCTCGGTGAGCTCGTACGTGCCGCCGGTGAAGAGCGCGGCGCGCAGCGAGGCGTCGGTGAGCGGGTGGACGGCGTGCGGGCGGCCGAGCTGGGTCATCAGGGCGGCGCCGTGGTAGCCGACGATGCCCTGGCGGTGCAGGAAGTCGAGCAGGTTGGTGTTGTCGCTGTAGCCGAAGAAGGGCTTGGGGTTGGCCCGGATCAGCGCGGCGTCCAGGTGCGGGACGACGGTGATCTGGTCGTCGCCGCCGAGGGTGGCCATCACGGCGGTGACGGTCGGGTCGGCGAACGCGGCGTGCAGGTCGGCGGCGCGCTCGGCGGGGGTGGCGTCGAGCTTGCGGGTGGTGGGGTACTCGACCGGTTCGAGGCCGTACTCCTCGCGCAGCCGGCGCAGTCCGAGTTCGTGCGGGAGCGGGAAGGCGCCCGGTCCGGCGAAGCCGGGGGAGACGATCGCGATCCGGTCGCCGGGCCGGGGCTTGGGCGGGTACGCGGGCTGGTCCGTCATGCCGGGATGCTAACGGCCCGGGCGGGCCGCACACGACCGGATGTGCGGAGCGGTTCAGGGGCGGACATCCAGCAGGGTCTTGCCGAGGGTGGCGCGGGCTTCGATGGCGCGGTGGGCGTCGGCGGCGTGCTCCAGCGGGAAGCGCCGGCCGATGACGGGGCGCAGCCGGCCGGCGGCGGCTTCGGCGAGGACGTGGGCGGTGGCGGCGCGGATGCGTTCGGGGGCGGGGCGCAGCTTGAGGACGGCGAGGTCGCGGGCGACGGCCTCCTCGGCCGGGAGGTCCGTCCAACTGCCGCTGGCCAGGCCGAAGCTGAGGATCCGACCGCCGTCGCGGAGCAGTCCGGCGGCGGACCGGCCGAGGGTGCCGCCGACGCCGTCGAGGACGAGGTCGACGGGGGCCGGGCCGTCGGTCCAGTCGGGCCGCAGGTAATCGGCGGTCTCGGCGGCGCCGAGTTCGGCGGCGAGGGCGAGCTTGCGGGGGCCGCCGGCCGCGGCGAGGACGCGGGCCCCGGCGGCGGTGGCGAGTTGGACCAGCAGGGTGCCGACGCCGCCGGCCGCGGCGGTGACCAGGACGCGCTCGCCCGGGGCGGGGGCGGCGGTCTCCAGCAGCAGGCGGGCGGTCCGGCCGTCGGCGAGCAGCGCGGTGGCGGAGTCCAGCGGGAGGCCGTCGGGGACGGCATGCAGGCCGTCGGCGGGGACGACGGCGAGTTCGGCGTAGCCGCCGCTGCCGCCGGTGGAGGAGACCACCCGCCGTCCGAGCCAGGCCGGGTCGGCGCCGGGGCCGAGGGCGGCGACGGTGCCGCCGACGCCGTTGCCGGGGACCATCGGGAGGGCGGCGGTGAACGGGCCGAGACCGGTGGCGCGGAACTGGGTCTCGACGAAGGTCAGGTTGGCGTGCGCGACCTCGATCAGCACCTGCCCCTCCCCCGGCACCGGGTCGGGGGCGGTCCCCGCCACCAGCACCTCGGGCCCGCCGAACTCCCGCAGCCACACCGCTCGCATCGCGCCTCCACCCGTTCGCGGGCCGGTCGTTCCGGCCCGGCACCCATCCTGGGACGTCAAGCGGACTTGAGGTCAAGCGGACCGTGCGGCGAGCCGGGTGCCACCGGCAGTGGGCGGATCCGGCGGCGGGCGGATCCGGCGGCGGGCGGATCCGGCGGCGGGCGGAGTGTCACCGGCGGGTGCCAGGATCCGGGCCGTGGACATGGACGGATTCTGGGCCCTGGTGGAGTCGAGCGCGGCGGGCGGCCCGGCCTGCGAGCGGGCCGAGCGGCTGACCGCGCGGCTGGCCGGGCTGCCGCTGCCCGAGGTGCTGGAGTTCCAGCTCCGCCTGGACGAGGCCCGCGCCCCGCTGGACACCCCGGGCACGCTGGCGGTGGCGGAGGTGGTGCTGCGCGGCTGGGTCAGCGACGACAGCCTGTGGTACTTCCACGTCTGGCTGGTCGGCCTGGGCCGCGCGGCCCACCACCTCGCCGTGCACGACCCGGACGCGCTGGCCGGCCACCCCGTCTTCCGGCAGCTGGCCGCGCGGCCGTACGAGCAGTGGGACGACCACGACTTCCCGGAGTGGGAAGCGCTGGACTACTGCGCCCACTACGCGTACGAGCAGCTCACCGGCCAGGAGGACGGCCTGGAGGAGGCACTGGAGGAGATCGGCCACGACAGCCCGTGCAACGCCGAGTTCGACGCCCCGGCGTGGACGCCGGAGCAGCGGGCCGCCCGACTGCCCCGGCTCACCGCGCTGTTCGCCGAAGCAATCTGACGCACCGTCAGCTCTGTTCCGCTCCGCCCAGGGTCCGCCCGATCGGTGCACGGGTGAACAGCCGTTCCTGCTCGGCGCGTTGGGACCGGTCCTCGGGGGCGAGGAAGCGGCGGGCGGCGATGCCCTCGGCCAGGCCGGGCGGGACAGCGGGTCGGAGCATGGTGGTGCCCGTCCCGCCCCCTGGCGTCCGGAGCCTTCAGTACCTCAGGTCGCCGGCCTGGTTCTGGGTCACGCCGCCGGCGAGGTACAGGTTCCCGTCCGAGTCCAGGATCGCGATGACCGTCTTGGTGCTGCCGTGGTAGGTGGTGAAGTAGAACTTGTTCTTCGTGCGGTCCACCTCCAGGTTGGTGTTGATGGACAGCTCGATGCTCTGGGGGCCGCTGACGAGCACGTCCTTCTTCGGCGTCCCCTCGTAGACCCGGTTCCCGGTCAGCTTGACGCGGCCGTGGTAGTCACCCTCGTCCCAGTCGCTGGCCACACCGAGGTCGATGTCGGGCATGGAGGTCCTCCCCCACGTTCTGCGGGAGCCGCCGTGGGCGCTCCCGCACTCCAGTGGAAACAAGATCAGGGCCGGGTGGGCGGTTTCCCGCCCGGCGTACCCGGAGGCAGGCCGGGCCGCGGGCCTAGTAGGTCAGGTTCGTCTGACCGGTGGTCAACTGGCCGGCGAGGCTCAGGTTGCCTTCGGAGTCCAGCACGGCGAGGAGCTTCTTGCTGTAGCCGTGGAACGTGGTGAAGTAGACCTTGTCGGCTTCCTGGCTGCTGTCCAGGTTCGTGTTGACCGAGAGCTCAATGCTCTCGGGGCCGCTGATGACCACGTCCTTCTTCGCCGGGTTCGGGTCGAGCCGGTTCTGCACCAGCTTGATCCGGCCGTTGTAGTCGCCGGTCTTCACATCCGACGCCACGCCGAGGTCGATGTCGGCCATGGAGGTCCTCCCCTACGATTCGCGGGAGCTGCCGTGGGCGCCCCCGCACTCCAGTGGAAACAGGGTCAGGGCCGGGTGGGCGGTCTCCTCCACCCGGTGGGGTGCGCGCACTCCGCCGGTGCGCGCGGGAGCGGCCGAGGCCGCGCCCCGGTCAGGTCAGGGGCCCCTGGTTGGTGAACACCTTGCCCGCGATGGACAGGTTGCCGAAGGAGTCCAGCACGGCGACGACCTTCTTCGTGGTGCCGTGGTGGGTGGTGAAGTAGATCTTGTCGACTTCGTGGTCGGCGGACAGGTTCGTGTTCATCGACAGCTCGATGCTCTCGGGGCCGCTGACGACCACGTCCTTCTTCGCCGGGTTCGACTGGCCCCGGCCCTGCGTCAGCTTGACGCGGCCGTGGGAGTCACCGCTGTCCCAGTCGGTCGCTACGCCGAGGTCGATGTCGGGCATGGAGACCCTCCCCTTTTCAGTCCTGCGCGGGTGGCCGTGAGCGCACCCTCGCTCCAGTTGAAGCAACTTCGGTTCCGGGCAACGCACTTGGCTCGGAAAGTGGAGTACCCCCGACCGCTTGAGGAGCCTATGCGGCAGAGGTGCGCGAGAACGGCACTTCCCCGGAGGGTGGCTGCTTTTGATCCGGGGCGGCTTGATCCATGCCGGCGGCTCCTCGGATGGCGCGGCGCAGCCATCCGCTACGAGAAGACCGTCGCCCCCTGCCCGGCCGGACTCCACAGCGCAGGCATCTTCACCTGATCCGCCCGCCGGCCCAGAAGAAAGACCCGGGGCCGGGAGGCGGGCGATCGCCTCGCGCTCGGTGATCAGCCGGCCCCCGCGCAGCGCGGCGGTGGCGCGGGCGGCGGTGGCCGGGCCGTGGTCGACCCGGACGTCGCGCAGGCCGGCCCGGACGAAGGCGTCCAGTGCGGCGTCGCTCACCGGCGGCCGCAGCGCCGGGCCGCTCGCCCGCCAACAGCTCTCCCTCGTCCAGGAGTTCGCTCCGGATGACGGCGGCGACCGGGCGCCGGATCGGCTCGCCCCGGGCGAAGACGAAGTGGGCGGCGGCCGGGTCGGCGGACTCCCCGGCCGGCAGACGGCCGCAGTGCGGTCCCGCCGCGTCGGGCTCCTGCTCGATCAACTCCCGGCGCAGTGCGGCGAGTCGGCCCAGCGGCCGATCGTCCGGGGCGGCGGGGAGGAGCGCGACCAGGTCGAGGTCGCTGCGCCCGTGCCGGTGGTCGCCGAGCGCCGGCGAGCCGCGCGTCCACCGCGCGCGCACCGGGGTGACGGCGGCCGGCCGGGCGGCGAACTCCGCCAGCGACGGTGCGGCCAGGGCGCGTTGGGCGGCACCGGCGGCAGCCGACCCGACCGCGGCCGGGCCCGGACAGGTCCGGACGGGTCCGGACGGGTCCGGACGGGTCATGGTGCCCGTCCTGACCCGGCCGGGCGGACGCGCCTGCGCCGCCGGGCGCCGCCGACGGCCTACCGTCGGAGCGGTCCGGTCGTCCGGCCGGGCGACCGTCCGGGAACGGAGGACCCTTCCGATGGCACAGAAGATCACCACTTTCCTGTGGTTCGACGACCAGGCCGAACAGGCCGCCGAGTTCTACGCCTCGGTGTTCGAGTACGGCCGGGTGACCGACGTGCAGCGCTACTCGGAGGCCGGGCCGGGCGAGCCGGGAAGCGTGATGCTGGTGTCCTTCGAACTGTTCGGGCAGGAGTTCCTGGCCCTGAACGGCGGCCCGCAGTTCCCCTTCACCGAGGCCGTCTCGCTGCAGGTGGACTGCGCCGACCAGGCCGAGGTGGACCGCTACTGGGACCTGCTGACCGCGGACGGCGGCGCGCCGGGCCCCTGCGGCTGGCTGAAGGACCGCTACGGCCTGTCCTGGCAGATCGTGCCCCGCCGGATGACCGAACTGCTCGCCGACCCGGACCCGGAGCGCGCCCGCCGGGCCACCGCCGCGATGCTGCAGATGGGCAAACTGGACGTCGCCGCCCTGGAGGCCGCCGCCGACGGCGGGTGACACCGCGCCGACCCCCGACCGCCGCCGCCCCGGGCGGGACGACGGCGGTCGGGGGTGCGGCCCGGTCGGCGGGCTGGGCGGGCGGGCTGGGCGGGCGGGCTCAGCTGCCGGTGAGCAGGTCGCGGAGCAGGGCCACGGTGTCCGGGTCCAGGTCGCGGCCGGTGCGGCGGCTGAGGGCGTCCAGGCGGTTGACCGAGCGGACGAGCTGGTCGCGGGCGCCGGCCGAGGCGTAGGCGTAGAACAGGTCGCGGTGCAGGAGTTCGACCTCGGGGGCGACGGCGAGGGCGCGGAAGATCGCGGCCTCGGCGGTGCGGTGGTCGCCGTACTGGAGGCGGCGGGCGGCGAGTTCGTGCGCGGTGTCGACGATCGCGGCCAGCATGTCCTGGCGTTCGGCCTCCGCCCAGGCGAAGGTCCCGGTCGGGGCCTCGGCGAACGGGGCGCCGCGGACCAGGGCGAGCGCGTGGGCCAGCGCGGCGTCGGCGGTGCTGGAGGTGGAGCGCATGCCGCGCCGGTACAGGCTGCGGAACTCGTCCCAGTCGCAACTGACCGTCGGCGCCAGGGTGTAGCTGTCGGCGGGCACCGCGCCCAGGTAGTCGCGGCCCTCCGGCGAGGTGCCCAACCAGCCTGCCAGCGCGGCGAGTTTGACCGGCAGCGGGTCGGCCAGGCGCTCGGCGGTGGCCTTCGGGTCGAGGTGCGCGGCGCCCGGGTGGATGTCCCGGTCGAGCGTGCCGTGCTCGGCGCCGGGGCGCAGCGCCAGGTACGCGGCGAGTTCGGTGAGCCGGGGGCGGCCCGCCGGGTCGACGCTGCCCGCCGCGCCGAGCACGTCGACCGGCCCGAGCACCCGGATCCGCGGCGCGGAGCGCAGGTGGTGGGCCTCCGGCGAACGCAGGATCGCCAGCAGGTCGTCGCTGTCGGTGCGGGCCGGGCCGCTCCCGGGCCGGACGGAGGGCCGGGCCGGGGAGCGCGGGTCGGGGGCGGCCGCCTGGTCGTGGACCGGCAGCGGCTCGGAGACCGGCGCCGCGGGCAGCGGTTCGGCCACCGCGGGCCGCTCGGCCGACTGCTCGACCGGCGCGGGGGCGGCGAGCTCGAAGGAACGGGTGCCGCCGTCCGCCACCGGCTCCGCCCCGGGCGTGAAATCGGGCGCGGACTCGGGCGCGGCGGTCGGCGGTTCGTCCCGCACCGGCGTGGACGGCGGCTGTGCGGGCAGGGCGGGCGCGGCGGGCAGCGCGGCGGCGACCCGGGGGTCGACCGGCGTCCCGTGCGGCGGCGTGGTGACCTTGCGGGCCTGGCCGTTGGCGGCGTGCCGCGGCTGGACGGGCGGGGCGGGCGGCGCGGGCGGGGCCGGCGGGGCGGGCACCGCGGGTGCGACCGGCGGCAGGGCGGCGGGCTGGACGGGCACCACCGGGACGACCGCGTACGGGTTGGTGGGCGCGGTCGGGACCAGCCCGGCGAACGGGCTGCTGCCGGTGGGGACCACCCGGGCCAGCAGCCGGGGTCCGGCCGCGGCGCCGTCGTCCGCGCGTTCCACCGCCGTGCCGGTGGCGGCGGGCTTGTCCAGGCTGGTCCGCGGCGGGGCGTCGGCCGTGGCCTGGTCGGTGCCGGTCGGGCCGCCGAGCAGGGCGATCAGCCGGGCGTCGAGCGAGCCGTCCGGGCGGGTGCCCGTCCGGTCCTCGTCCTCGTCCGGGCCGAAGCCCGCGCCGAACGGGGCGGGGACGGCTCCTATCGCGGCGCCGACGGCGGCCAGCGCGGGGACGGGCAGCGGGAGTTCGGCCTCCTCGTCCTCGGGGCCGTGGTGCGGTCCGTCGAGGGTCCACTCGGGGGCCGGGTGCTGGGTGAGGTCGCCGGAGACCCGGACGAGCTCGCCGAGCCGGTCGTACTGCTCGCGGCTGAGGCGCTGGAGCTCGACGCTCAGGTGCAGGCCGGGCAGCGGGGCGTGGCCGGTGGCGGGGAGCGTCCAGCGGGCGACCGGTCCGGCGCCGCGCTCGGGGGCGCGGGTGAGGACGGCCAGGCAGGTGCGCGGGCGGCCGTCGAGCAGGCGGCCGAGTTCGGCGGGGACGCCGCCGGCGGGCGGCTGCGCGGACAGCACGATCTCCGGCAGCCACGCCTCGTCCGCGCTGCCCCGGCTGCGGGCCTCGCGGGGGCTGCCGACGTTCGCGCCGATCAGGGTGGCGCGGGCCTTGGCGGTGCGCGGGCCGAGGGCGGCGAGCGCGGCCTCCAGGGTGGGGTGGTGGTGCACCCGGTCGGCGGCGGGGCCGGCCGGGGGCAGGTCGGCGGCGATGCCGACCAGGTGCAGGTGCAGGCGGTCGGCGAGCGGGCTGTGGGCGAGTTCGACGGCCAGCGCGCGCAGCACGTCCTCGGCGTCCTCGGGGTGCCCGGACAGGTGCACCAGCCGGACGGTCTCCAGGTCGGCCAGCACGGTGGAGCCGTCGGGGGTGGCGCCGAGGGTGACCAGCGCCGGGTACGGGGCCGCGTACTTGGCGGCCTGCCCGCTGGACAGCAGGTCGGTGGAGTCGGCCGGGCACCACCACACGTTCGGGGCGTGCGCGGCCCGGAACGGGGCGATCGGCACGGCCGGCGCAGCCAGGTGCAGTTCGACGGTGCCCGCGGTGGTGACCCGGGCGGCGACCAGCGCGGGCAGCCGCTTCTCGCCGCGCACGGTGTTGCGGCCCAGGGTGCGCAGGGCCCGGTTGAGCAGCTCCAGGCCGTGCTCGTCCTGCCGGGCCTTCAGCTCTGCCTCGAAGCGGCCGGTTTCGGCCGAGGGCAGCGCGATCCGGTGCCGGGGGCGGCGGGCCCGCTGCTGGTCGGTGCGGCGGCGGGCCACCAGGGTGATCAGCGCGGCGGCCATCAGCACGCCGAGGCCGGAGGCGGCCAGCGCCACCGTGTAGTCGCCGCCGGTCCGCGCCACGGGGTGCTGGTCGCGGACGGCGGGCAGTTGGTCGGCGGACGGCTGCCCGGTCTCCTGCCCGGCGGACGGCTGCCCGGCGGACGGCTGCGCGGCGGGCGCCGAGGCGGCGGGGCTCTGCTCGGCCGCGGGCGGGGTGGCCTGCGGGGCGGGGGTGGCCTCCGGCGTGCTCGGCGCGGGGGTCTGCGCGTCCGGCGTGCTCGGCGCGGGCGGCTGGGCCTCGGGGGCTGGCGGGGCCGGCGGGGTCTGCGGGGTCTGGGCGGCGCCGGGCACGGTGAGCACCATGCCGGGGGTGAGCACGTCCGGGTCGGTGAGCCGCTCGCCGTCGGGGGCGGTGGCGCCCTGGTTGGCCTGGAACAGCTCGGGCCAGCGGTCGCCGTCGCCCAACTCCCGCTGGGCGATGGAGGACAGCGAGTCGCCGGAGTGCACGGTGACGCTGCCGTGGGCGGGCGCGGCGGGCGCGGCGGGGGCGGCGGGCAGGGCGGGCGCGGCGGTGCTGTCGGCGACCACCGGGGTGCCCGCGTCGGACTTGGCGTCGGCGGGCATCAGCAGCCGCCAACCGGGCTGGATCGGCCGGTCGGCGTCGAAGCGGGTGCCCGAATCGTCCATCGGGCGGCCCGCGTTGAGCTTGGCGATCTCCGTCCAGCGTTCGCCGGAGCCGAGTTGGCGTTCGGCGATGGACCACAGGCTGTCGGCGGGCCGGGCGTCGCGGACGGTGTAGACCGGCTGCTGGGGGTCGGCGGCGGGCGCGGCCGCGGGCGCCCCGGCGGGCAGTGCGGCGTACGTCGGCGCGGCGTCCAACTGGGCGACGACGGACGGGCGCTGGGCGAGTTCGGGGGTGGCGGCGAAGGCCGATCCGGCGACCGGGAGCAGCGCCAGCACGGAGCCGACCAGGCCGGCCGCGATCCGCTGGCTCCAGCCGAACGCGGGGATCCGGCGGGCGACCCGGCCGCGCAGCTGGGCCGGGACCTCGACCAGGACGGAGAACAGGAAGCACAGCCAGCCGATCCAGCCGATGCCGACCAGCAGCCACAGGAACAGGCTGCCGTCGTCGGGGCTGGTGAGCGCGGCGAGCAGGTCGCCGTGGACGGGGTCGCCCGTCGCGGCGACGGCCAGCGTGCCGTAGCCGAGCAGGGCGGGCAGGCCGGCCAGCAGCAGGAGCAGCGCCAGCAGCGAGCCGAGCGCGGCGAGCAGCGAACCGCCCGCGCCCCTCCGGCCGCGGCGCTCGCGCCGCCCGGCGGCCACCGGTGCGGGCTGCCGGCCGGGCGCGGCGGTGTTCCCCGGGCGCCGCTCCCGGCGTCCCCTGCGGTGCTGGTCGTCGGCTCCGCGCGCGGCCATCAGCCGGTCTTCCCTTCCGTGATGCCGTGCAGCAGGGTGGCCTTGCCGTGGCCCTGCACGGAGAGTGTGGTGATGCCGACCACGCCGAGCAGCGAGGTCCGGTAGGTGGTTCTGGCGGTGACGCTGATCTCGCTCAGGTCGGGGTACTTGGGGAAATCCACGTCACCGGTGACGTGCTGGGAGGCCAGGTACGCCTGGGCGGCGGCCTCGGCCCGTGCCGCGTCGACCTGGTAGCCGCCGCCGGCCCGCAGCCGGTCGATGTCGAGTTGCTGGCCGGCCGCCCGGGCGGCTTCCTGGGCCACCGCGTCGGCCCGTTCCATCGCCCGCAGTTGGCCGCCGAAGTCGAGCACCAGGCCGACCACGGCGACGAGACTGGCGACGGTGATGGCGACCATGACCGAAATGCTGCCCCGGTCGCGGCAGTTCACGCCTCGTGCGTTCACGTTCCCTCCCCCCACGGTGAGTTGACAGTCCCTCAGTCGGTTTCCCGGTAGCGGTCCAGCACGGAGCTGAACGTGCCGGTGAGCGTCTTGCTGCCCGGCAGCCTGTCCAGCCCGGTCAGGTCGGCCAGCGGCACCTCGCAGGACACCTGGACGACGACGGTGGTCAGGGTCTCGCCGCCGACCGTCAGCGGGCGGTACTCCAGGTCCTGGAGCGAGAGGGTCTCGCACCGCACCTGCCGGACCGCCAGCGCCTGGGCGACCGCGTCCCGGGCGGCCTGCTGGGCGCCCTCCCGGCTGTGGGACAGCGAGGCGGCCCTGGCCCCGGCGCGGGCCGCGGCGTCGACCACCGCGCCGGTGGTCTGCAGGCGTCCGGCGGCGACCGCCATCAGCGCGAAGGTCAGTATCACCGGGACCAGGAGCGCGGCCTCGACGGCGAACGAGCCCCGGTCCCGGAGCCCGCGCCGCCGCCGACGCACGGGCGGTCGCCGCAGCGCTCCCCCGCCGTCCACCGCTCCGTCCACCGCCGCCCCGTCCACGACTCCGTCCACCGCTCCCCCGCCGCTCACGGCGCCACCGGCGGGACGAACTTCTCCCGGGGCGCGGTGGCCGTCTTGGTGACCGCCAGGTCGGCGAACGGCACCAGGGAGAGCGTCTTGACGGTGACGGACAGCTGGTACATGTCGGGGTCGCCGCCGGTCTGCTCGGGCGGCCGCGCCAGTTCGACCACGTTGCCGAGCCGGTCGACGAACTCGGTGGCCCGCTGCTCGCCCGCACCGGCCGGCGCGCCGTTGATCCGTCCGGCTTCCACGCCCTCCCGGGCGGCGGCCAGCGCGGCCTGTTCGGCGTACCACCACAGGCCGGCCTGCACCACCAGGAGGATCACGAACAGCACGGCCGGGAAGACGATGGCGAGGCTGATCGACATCGCCCCCCGGTCGGACCCGCGGGCGCGCGGGAGCCACCCGGCCGGTGCGGGCCGGGTGGCGGGCCGGTGCGGGCGGCGGATCACGGCGCGGTGCCGCCGGCGGGGACGTCCTTCTGGATGTTGCCCTGGACCTTCTGGCCCAGCTGGGTGATCGCGTAGACGACCGTCCCGGCGATGGCGACCAGCACGATCACCGCGAGGGCGAGTTCGATGCTGATCGCGCCGCGGTCGCCGGACTCGCGGGCGGCGCGCAGCTTGACGAGGCGGTACTCGACGGCGGGTCGGACGAGATGGAGCGGGAGCAGCGGCCGCAGGGCGGCCGCCACGGTGCGGATTCGGGCCATGGTGTGGTCTCCAGGACTTCGAGGGGAGGGACTCTGTGCGGGGTGCCGCGCTGGGCGGGTGGCGCTGTTCGTTCGCTGCTCGGTCGGGAGGTCGGGGGGGTCGGGAGGTCGGGAGGTCGGAGGGGGGGTGGGACGGGGGCCGGGGCGGTCGGATCGCGGGGCGGTCAGGTGGTGTTGAGCATCTGGTAGACCGCGGGGAAGGCGATCAGGACGGTCATCAGCAGGGTCAGGGCGGAGCCGGGGGCGACCATCCGTTCGCTGTCGGTGTTGGCCTTGGCGAGCTCCTCGGAGAGCAGTTCGCCGCGCAGGCTCTTGGCGCGGGCCCGCAGGGTGTCGTAGACGGCGGCGCCGTCCACGCCGGAGATCCGCATGATGTCGGCCACGTCCTGGAGCGGGGTGAGGCCCAACTCCCGGGCGAGCGCGTCGAGTCCGTCCCAGGGCGGGAGCCGGTCGGTGGCGGCCCGCTCCAGCGCGTCGCGGATCCGCCGGAACACGGTGCCGCGCCCGACCGAGGCGGCCCGGCGCAGCGCCTCGGCGGGCCCGCAGTCGGCGGCCCGCTCCAGCGCGACGAGTTCCAGGTACGCGGCGATGCCGTGCAGGTACTCGGTGCGGGCCTCCTTGGCCTCGCCGGCCACGATGCCGTCGGGGACGAACCAGAGCGCTCCGGCCAGCAACGGCCCGAGCAGCAGCGGAACGGCCGGCGACAGGCCGTCGCCGACCACGGCGGCCATCACCGTCAGGTAGCCGGGCAGTGCGAACCCGAGGACGGCGAACAGCAGTTTGTGCGCCATGAAGCGGGCCGGGCTGCGGCCGATCAGCGCGAGCGCCTGGTGCGGGATGCGCACCCCGGGGAGCCGCGCCGATCCCTCGCCGACCCGGTCGTACCAGGGCAGCGCGACGTCGGCGTCCTCGGCCCGACGGGGTTCGGGGACGCGGTGCAGCCGGTCCAGGGCCTGGCCCAGGTCCGGTGGCGCGGGCCGGAGTTCGGCCAGCAGCAGGGCCACGCCGCCGGCCGCGGCGCCGCCGGCGAGGACCGCCCAGGGGGAGATCACCTGGCCTCCTTCACGAGTGGGTCGTCCCCGGCCGCGGCGCCCCCGGCCGCAGCGCCGTCGGCACCGGCACCGGCGGCTCCGTCGGCGCCGGAGCCGGGCAGTCGGCCGGCCTTGGAGCGGCGGTCGACCTCCAGGACGCGGGGCAGCGGGGTGTGCCGGGCCAGCGAGCGCATCCAGCCGATCACCGCCACGAACGCCACCGCCACGACGGCCAGCACCAGTTGGCCGAGCACCGTCGAATAGGGCTCGGTGTAGCGGGGGTTGAGGCCGCCGATGACGATGACCAGCAGGATGATGCCGACCATCCAGCGGATCGTGGTGCGGTGCTTGGAGCGGTCCGCCTCGATGGCGCGCCGCTGCCGGACCTCCTCGCGCACCGACTCCGCCATGTCGGCCAGCGCCCGGGCCAGGCCGGGTCCGCTGTCCCCGGCCCGCAGCACGAGGGCGGCGAGCACCTTGTCGGCGGTGGCGTCGGCGACCTGGTCGCCGAAGGCGCGCAGCGCGTCCTCGGGGCGCCAGCGGGACTGCAGCCGGGCCGCCAGGTCGGAGATCTCGGTCTCCAGGGCGACCGGGGCGGTGCGCCGGCTGGTCATGATCGCCTGGTTCAGGCCGACGCCGAGCAGCAGCACGTCGGCGAGGCGCTGGGTCCACTCGGCGAGCGCCTCCAGCCGTTCGATCCGCCGGGTGTCGGAGCGGGTCGCGTCGAACAGCCAGGGCAGGCCGAACACGGCGGCCGGGACGAGCAGCGCGACCAGCGGGATGCCGGTGAACAGCCAGCCGCCGGGCGCGCCGATCAGGGCCAGCGCCAGCTGGGTGCGGCGCAGCCGGGCCATCCCGGGCGAGGCGGTGCCGGGCGCCCCGTACCAGAGGGTGTGCAGCCGGCCCTCCAGCGGGTTGTCCCGCTCCTCCTCGTCCAGGGGTCGCCCGCGCAGTCCGGCGGCCAGCGCGACCAGCCCGCCGGCCAGCGCCAGCCCGCACAGCACGTACAGCAGCAGCATCAGCGCATCCCCCCGATCCGCAGCGCCAGCGGCGCGCCCCACGTCCCGTACGGGGAGCCGAGCAGGCCCGCGTCGAATCCGGCCCGGCGCAGGTCGTCCAGGCAGTGCGGCGGGGTGACGGGCACCGCCCGGACCTCGCCGAGTTCCGGGCGCGGCCCGAAGACGGTGTTCAGCGCGGGGCGGCCGGACTCGCCGAGGCCGGCCACCTCCAGCACGTGCGAGACGAAGCGGTGCCGGCGGCCGCCGACCGCGGTCTCGTCGACCATGGTGACGTGCACGATGAAGTCGACGGCGTTGGCGGTGAGCCGGTAGGCGAGGGTGTCGGTCATGTGGGCGCCGTACTCCAGGCAGAGTTCGGCGATCCGGTCGACCACCATGTGCGGGCCGCGGGCGTGCAGGGTGCACATCGAGCCGCCCTCGCCGTTGGTCATCACCCGCAGCATCGGCACCACCTCGGCGGAGCGGACCTCACCGACGATGATCCGGGACAGCGTCATCCGGAGCGCCGCCGGGATCAGCTCGCCGATCGTCAACTCGCCAGCCAGGCGCCCGTCCACGCGTTCGCCGTTGCCCTCGCGGGCCTCCATCGGGACGACCTGCCGCAGGTGGCCCAGGGTGTGCAGCCACAGCTCGAACTCCGACTCCAGGGTGCCGACCCGTTCGTCCGGCGGGATCTCGGCGGCCATCGCGCGCAGCAGGCTGGTCTTGCCGACGCCCTGCGTCCCGGTGATCATCACGTTCTTCCGGGCCCGGATCGCGGCCGCCAGGAACGCCGCCAACGTGCCGTCCACCGTACCGAGTTGAACCAGGTCGCTGAGCGTGGCGCTGGCCACCCGGTGCCGGCGGATCGCCACGTACGGGCGGGGCGTGACCTCGGTCATCGCCTGCAGGCGCATCCCGCCCTCCAGCCGCAGCGCCAGCATCGGGCTGGCGGTGGACAGGCTGCGCTCGCCGCCGCCGTGCTGGCGCGCCAGGTCCTGGAGCAGCTCGACCAGTTCCTCGTCGGTGTCGGCCACCGGCGGCACCTGCCGCAGCGGTTGGTGCACCCGCGAGATCCACACGTCGTCGCACCCGTTGATCAGGATGTTCTCGATCTCCGGGTCGTCCAGGTACGGCTGCAGCCGCCCGGCCCGGAACAGCAGGTCGTACACAGCCTCGGCGAGCACCCGGTCCTGCTCCCGGGTCGGCGGGATCCCGTGGGTCTGCGCGTACGCGTCCGACCAGCGGGCCACCGCCTCCTCGATCAGCGCCCGCCCGCGCTGCCGCCGGGTCGCCCGGTCCGCCTCGCCGCCGGACGCCTGCGCCAGCCGCGACAGCTGCTGGTGCAGCTCCGCCGCGACCTGCCGCTTCAACTCCCGCGCCACCTGCGGATCCACCGCCGGACGCGCGCCGACCGCCGACAGCGCGGGCACCCCCGACGCCACCGGCCCGGTCCGCGCCTGCGGCTCCGCCGCCGTCGGCTTCCCCCAGGGCAGCCCGGCCGCGTCGGCCGAACCCCCCTGCACCACCTGTCCGTTCACCGGCGGCTGCGGAGGCAGCGGCCCCTGGTACGGGCTAGCGCGCACGCCACACCTCCTCACCCTCCGAACCGTCCTGCCCCTGCTGTCCCTGCTGCCCCTGCTGTCCCTGCTGTCCCGGGAACGGCGCGGGCACCGGCGGCTGCGGCACCGCGGGCGGCGCTATGTGCGGCGCGGCGTACGAGATCTGCGGCGCCTCCATCCGGACCGGCCACTCCCCCGTGAACTGCCCGCCCGCACCCGGCCCCTGCGGCGCCTGCTGCTGGTACGACTGCTGGTACGGGTACGGCTGTTGGTACTGCTGTTGGTACTGCTGCTGGTAGGGCGGTTGCTGCGGGTGGGACTGCGGCTGCGGCTGTTCCTGGAACTGCGGCTGGTGCGCGGGCCCGGCCACCGGTCCCGCCACGAACGGCGCCGCCTGCACCTGCTGCTGCGGCGGCACCGGCACCTGGCGCGACGGCTGCGGCTGCGGCTGTTCCTGGAACTGCGGCTGCACCGGCTGCGGTTGGGGCAGCGCCTGCTGGGGCGGGGCCTGCGCGACGGCCGGCGCGGGCTGCACGGCCGGCGCCGGCTGCACGGGTTCCGGGCCGCCGAGGCGTCGGCGGCGGGCGGCGGTGACGTCCTGGATCCGGTCGGCGGCGCTGCGCGCGGTGCGCATCAACTCGGAGCGGATGAACCGCCGGTCGGCGGTGTCGCCCCCGTCGGAGAGCACCCGGGCGGTGCGCGGCGCGTGGGTGAGCGCCCCGAGCACGGGCAGCTGGAACTGCCGGGAGACCTCGCTCTCGGGGTAGGGGCCCTCGGTGACCAGCAGCAGGCCGAGCCCGTCCGAGCCGGTGCCGTGGGTGTCGAGGTCCTCGCGCAGCGCGGCGATCCGGGGCCGGGCGGCGGAGAGCCCGCGCAGGGTGGTGCGGACGGTCACGGCCACCACGTCGGCCCGCCGGGGCAGCACCGCCATCGCCCCGTTCGCGCCGGAGCGCCCCAGGTCGAGCAGCACGTCGTAGCCCTGCGGTTCGAGCGCCCGCAGGGCCTCGACCAGGGGTTCCCAGGTGTAGGCGAGGCCGGGGGCCTGGGTGGGGTCGGTGAGGCCGGGCAGCAGCAGGCGGTCGCCGGTGCCCTGCGGGGAGACGTCGAGCAGCTGCTCCCAGAGCGTCTCGGCGAGCAGCCCGCGCCGGTCCGCGACGGCCAGGTTGCGCAGCCCGTACACGGCCTCGACCCGGCCCTCCAGCGCCCCGGCCAGCACCGCGCCGCCGTCCGGGTCGCACTCGACCAGCAGCACCCGGCGGCCCGGACCCAGCGGCCAGGACAACAGCAGCGCGAGCGCACTGCTGGTGGCCCCCGGCGCGCCCGTCCCGCCGAGCACGGCCACCACGGCCATCAGGACCCTCCGGCGGTTCGGGGCGCCAGGATCACCTGGAACTTGCCGCCCGCCACCCAGAGCGCGAGCCGCGGCCCGTCCGACGGGCCGACGGCGACGTCTATCACGGTGCTGCCGTCGGTGTCGGGCTTGCCCACCGCGGCGACCACCGCGGTCATCGTCTCGGGGGTGCGGGTGGTGGCGGCGTCGCCGCTGCCGCCGGGCGCGTTGACGATCAGGATCTGCAGGCCGGGCTGCAGCCTGGTCGCGGGCAGCTGGGAGCGCTTCGCGGAGACGCCGACGATCTGCTGCCCCGGCTGGGTCGCCGGGTCGCTGGTCAGGTCGGACTTGACCAGCAGCGCCCCGCGCTTGAGGTCGGTGGTGGCCCGCAGCCCCACGGTGCGCTGGAGGTCCTGGGCGTCCAGCGGGTGCAGCGCCGGATCCCCCGCGATGTGCGCCACCACCAGGTCCTCCGAGCCGATCACCTGCCCCATCGGCACGTCCCGGGCCAGCGCCAGCACCGCGATCCGCTGCCCGCTGCTGTTGTACAGCACCGCCCCGCCCAGCCCGCCGGCCGCGATCAGCGCAGCCGCCATCGCCAGCACGGCGGGACGCCGCCGCCGTGCGCCGAGTCGGCGCGGCGGGGTCGGCATGCTTCGGTTCTCCACCGCTCTGCGGCCTCTCACTCGTGATGGGACGTCAACTCTGCCGCCACCCGCCCACCGGCGGGCCCGGCCCGGTCAGTTCAGCACTTGGACCTCGTTGACCGGTACGCTCAGCACCGCCTCGGTGTAGGTGGGCCACCAGTCGAAGGCGGTCATGTCGATGGCGGTCCCGTCGGTGCTCTGCGCGCTCACGTGCCACTTCAGCGTCACGCTGAGGGTGAACGCCTTGTCCTTCATCCGCGCCGAGCTCTCGGTGAAGACGTGGCTGCAGGTCGGCTTCCCCTGCGTGCTGAACGGGTTCCCGGCGTCCTGGCAGGTGAAGTGCTGGACCTGCTCGCCCCCGGCCGGACCGTCGTCGACGTTCCAGACCACCTCCGCGAGGGTGACCGTGGTGGTCACCTTGAACCCCACGCCCTCCAGTGTCTCGCTCAACGGGCCCACCGTGTCCGGGCTCTGGTCGAACCACAGCCACACCGGCGAACCGACCACCGCGTCCTTGGCGGGGGCGCCGTGCAGGACCGGCTCGGCGACGGTGATCTTCTTCAGCGCGTCGTAGGCCACCTGGGCGGGTGTCTTGGGCGGCGGCTCACCGGGGGCCTGCGCGAGGAAGACCTGACCCGCAGCCTGGAAGTTGACCATGTCACCGGTCAGGTCGCACGCCTTCTGGTAGATCGCGCCGTCCTTGCTGGTGTGCCCGTCCCAGATCTCGTCCCCATCCACCGGTTGCGGGTCGACTGCCGAGTAGTAGCAGCCCTCCGAGAACCAACCCAGGTCGTCGCGCCAGCAGGCCACCTCCTTGCCCTTCCAGGTGCAGGTGGCGGTCTTTCCGTCACCGCTCCCCCCGGACGTCCCCCCGCCCGCGGTGGGGGTGCTGCCCGGCTCGTGGTGCTCGACGCAGATGGTCCGGTCTGCGCACGGTGCGGCGGGGTCGTCGTCGGCACTCGCCGCCGGAACCGCCGCGGCGGCCAATCCGAGCCCGATCAGTACACAAACAGCGGTGCGCCAGGCGGAGTTCAGCATGTCTTGCCCTCCTCGCGGGTGAACTCGGCGACCAGCCAACGGTTTCCGTATTTCTTGACCACGACGGTCGCCGGATAACGCGACAGCCGCGGTTGGGGATCCCTGATCTTCTTGGTGCCGGCGTCCGCCTGGTGCCAGCCGGACACGTCGAGACAGTCGTCGATCGTGGCGGTGGGCGGATTCGCCCGCTGATCAAGGCTTTTGAGGACGGGCGAGGTGACCGGTCGGCCGATCATGACGAGTTTGCTGTCGTGCAGCTGGGTGAGCGAGATCACGGTTTCGGTGAAAGCCGCCCCGGTCGCGTACTGGCGGAGCGGAGTTCCGTCCGAATTCGATCGCCCGAGCACGTCGACCTGGACGTCCCACCAGGACTGATAGGCCGTCACTGCCTCATTGCCCTCAAGCGCTTGGGCGCCTTCCTTCGGCGCCGGGCTGCCGGGCGGGGAGGTGTTCGCGGTGGCGGTGGAGGCCGCCGACGGAAGGCTTCCGGAGGGTGTTCCGAGCCGGTCCGCGGATCCCGCGCCGGAGGACGAACAGGCTGTCAGCAGGAATGGCAGAAGCAGCCCGCTGATCCCAACCGCCCCAGGGCGCACCAGAATTGAGCGCTGCCGCATAGCCCCACCTTGTTGCGGCCGGACCTGTGGTGGATCCGGACCGCGGATGTCGTCTGCCGTCCCCGGTGTCGTTCTTGGGTCGCTCGGAGGTCGATTCTTCGCCACCCCGCCCCGGCACGGCAACACCCGGGGCCTCCTGACCTTACGCGGAAGGCGGATCCGTTGGGGCACTTTCTCGCCACAGAACCGCCAAAAGTTCATCGGAAAACGGCAATCCGGCGAGCGCACCCCTCACAGCAGCCCGATTGCGCATCAGGAGTCTCCCCCCGTCCCGTGGCACCAGGAGTCTGGCTTCTCCCGCATTGGCCGGTTCTCCCCAGCCCAACTGCCCTTCCACGGCGGGCTGGAGGTCGAGCGGTCCGACGGCGGCGGGCGCGCCGGGCACGCCGTGTTCGAGGACCCGGCCGAGTGCCCAGCTGAACGAGCCCTCCGCGCCGGGCAGTACGCCGTCGCGGCCGCGCCGCCCCGCGCTCCAGCGGCCGATCCGGCCCCAGAGCGGGACGCGCGAGTGGCCGAGCAGTTCGCCCGCGCCGTCCTCGCGCTGGAGGGCGGCCCAGGTGTCGCGGTCGGCGACGGCGTCGACGATCAGCAGGGTCTCCTCCTGGGCGCCGTGCACCATCGCACTGGTGATCCAGTCCCAGGCGAGGCCGCGCCGGTAGGCGTTGTCGGGAGTGGAGCCGGCGGTGACCAGGGCGACCCGGCGGCCGCGCGGGTCGGCGACGAGTTGGCCGACCAGGCCGACCACCAGCCAGCGGGCGGGGCGCTGGGCGGCCTGCCGGACGGCGGTGAGCAGGGTGTTGGCGTCGGCGTCGGCCGGGGGGTGGGTGACGGTGCTGCCGCGGGTGCCGGCGTCGAAGGTGCGGCCGGGGAGGGCGTCGGCGAGGGTGCGGGCGCCGTCGGCGGCGCGGGCCGAGCCGCCGTGGCCGCGTTCGGGTCCGCCGTCCGCGCCGATCATCACCAGTTCGATGCCACCGCTCACCCGTACCGCCCCCTCCGCCTGTGCCGCCGCCGGCCCGCCTGGCCGCCCCGTCCGGGTCGGCCGGGACGGGGCGGGGCACCGCCCGAGGCCAAGGTATCGCCGCGGGGTGCCGGTGCGGGGCGGAATCGGCCCGATGAGCCCCAGCTCAGGGACCATGGGCCCTGTTCGGGGCGGTACCGGCGGGGGCACCATCGTCGGTATGGACCGTGACGACCGGGTGGAGACCCTCAGCGAGGCCGAGTGCCTGCGGCTGCTCGGCACCGTGCCGCTGGGGCGGGTGGTGTACACCGAGCACGCGCTTCCGGCGGTGCTCCCGGTGGCTTTCCGGGTGGCGGCGGACGGCCGGCTGATCCTGGCCCTGCGCACCGGCACCCGGGTGGCCCGGGCGCTGGACGGCACGGTGGCCGCGTTCCAGGTGGACGACTTCGACCGGGCGGGCCGCTGCGGCTGGAGCGTGCTGGTGCACGGCCGCGCCGAGGTGGTGCGCGACACGGGCGAGCGCGCCCTGCTGCACTCCGGCGGCCTGCGCCCGTGGATCCCGGACCCGGGGCCGGAGTACGTGGCGATCAGCCCGGAGCTGGTCTCCGGCCGCCGGATCCTCCCGGTCCTCCCCGAGGCCGCCCCGGACGCCCGACCCGGCGTCTCCCCCGCTCCCGTCCCCGCTCACGCTCCCGCCCTGCCGGGCCTGCGCCACGGCTGAGCCCGGCCCCGTCGCCTCCGGGCCCCGCTGACATGTGACCGGCGAGTAGGCATACTCTGCGGGTCGGCCCCGCCCCGGGCCGTCCCTGCCCCGACGCACCTGTGGAGCGCACCGTGACGACCTTCGCCTCGCTCGCCGACCTGACCGCCGCGGTCGGCACCGAACTCGGCACCAGCGAGTGGCACACCGTCGACCAGGCCCGGGTGAACCTGTTCGCCGAGGCGACCGGCGACCACCAGTGGATCCACGTCGACCCGGAGCGCGCCAAGGAGACGCCGTTCGGCGGGACGATCGTGCACGGCTACCTGACGCTCTCGCTGCTGCCGGTGCTCGCGAAGGAGTGCTACGGGGTGGAGGGCGTCGGGATGGCCCTGAACTACGGCTCGGACAAGGTGCGCTTCCCGGCCCCGCTACCGGTGGGCGCGGCGGTGCGGGCGACGGCGGTGCTGGTCTCGGCGGACGAAGTGTCGGGCGGCGTGCAGGCCGTGGTGCGGTTCACCATCGCCAGCGAGGCGAGCGCCAAGCCGCACTGCGTCGCGGAGACCATCACCCGCTTCTACCCGGCCGCCTGACCCGCCCCCTCCCGACCGCCCGGCCCGCCCTCCCGGCCCCAGGCCCACTCCACCGACGACGGCCCACTCCACCGACGACGGCCCGCTCCACCGACGACGGACCGCCCCGCACCCCGGGGCGGTCCGTTTCCGTTGCTCCGTGCGGACCATCGGGGCCACCCGTTCCGGCGCGCCACCGTCGCCTTGCCACTTTTCGTCCGCTTTGTGCGGGTAATGTCCCGGTCTGAGGTGTGCCGTCCGGCACCGGGGGTCCCCGGCTGCCCGGGTGTCGCGCTCCGGCCCGCCGCGGACACCGCGGGGCGCGCTGCGTCCCGCCGTCCTCCCGGTGCGCCGCCGTCCGGGTGTTCGACCGTGGAGGTGCCGTGTCCCGCCCCGTCTCCTGGCTGTTCCGCGCCGGCGAGCTGGCCGCCGAGGCCGGGCTAGCCCTGCGCGACGCGAAGCGCTCGTACCGGACGCTCCCCCGGGAGACCTGGCAGCGGATGCGCACGGACGCGTTCGGCGCCGACCCGTCGGGCTGGCGCCTGCACCGGGTCCGCAACTCGCCGCACTTCGTGGACGGGTCGTTCCGCAACCCGGTGGCCACCCGCCGCCTCGCGTACGCGCACACCCCGCTGGCCCTGATGCGCACCAAGCTCGCGGTCGACCCCAACCGCCGCTCCCCGGCCGCGGCCGTCCCGGTGCACCGGCTGCTGCCGATGGAGCTGGCCACCCCGCCCGCCTCCGGCCTGCGGCTGACCTGGCTGGGCCACGCCACCGTGCTGGCCGAGCTGGACGGGGTCCGGGTGCTGTTCGACCCGGTGTGGAGCGAGCGCTGCTCCCCGTTCCACTGGATCGGCCCCAAGCGGCTGCACCCGGTGCCGCTGCCGCTGGCCGAGCTCGGGCCGGTGGACGTGGTGGTGATCTCGCACGACCACTACGACCACCTGGACATGGCGACGGTGCGGACGCTGGCCGCCGGGGACGCGGTGTTCGCGGTGCCGCTGGGCGTCGGCGCGCACCTGGAGCACTGGGGGGTGTCGCCGCGCCGGATCGTCGACCTCGACTGGTGGGAGACCGCCGAGCTGGACGGCCTGCGGCTGACCGCCACCCCGGCCCGGCACTACTGCTCGCGCGGGCCCCGGCCCAGCGGCAAGTTCCTGTGGTCGTCCTGGGTCGTGGAGGGCAAGCGGCAGCGGATCTTCCACAGCGGCGACAGCGGCTACTTCCCCGGGTTCGCCGAGATCGGCCACCGCTTCGGGCCGTTCGACGCGACGATGATGCAGGTCGGCGCGTACTCCGAGCACTGGCCGGAGGTCCACCTGACGCCCGAGGAGGCGGTGCAGGCGCACCGGGACCTGGGCGGCGACGTGCTGCTGCCGGTGCACTGGGCCACCTTCGACCTGGCCCCGCACCCGTGGGAGGAGCCCGCCGAGCGCACCGTCGCCGCGGCCCAGGACGCCGGGGTCACCCTCGCGCTGCCCCGCCCGGGCCGCCCGTTCGAACCCGCCGACCCGCCCGTCGCCACCCCCTGGTGGCGCGCCGTCGCCGCGGCCCCCTCCGGCTCGGACCTCCTCCTCCCGCCCGGCCTCTCCACCGTTCCGGACACCCCCGCCGCCCTCACCGCCCCGACGCCCCGCCCCGACGCCCCGCTCGCCGGCGCCCGCCCCACCGCCGACCAGGCCCCCGGACAGACACCGGGCCAGGACGGCGAGGTCCCGCTGTTCTGACGGCCCCGCCCCCACGGCTCCGTTCCCACGGCCCCGTTCCCACGGCCCCGTTCCCACGGCCCCGTTCCCACGGCCCCGTTCCCACGGCCCCGTTCCCACGGCCCCGTTCCGACGGCTCTGCTCCGACGGCCCCCGCTGCTCGGGCCCTGAGGTCTCCGCCCCCGGCGCCCCTCAGGGCCCGAGCAGCTCCGCCAGGCCCTTCGCCTCCGCGACCGCCCGACTGCGGCCGCCTCCCGCCGCCAGCCGGGTCACCGCGGCGATCGCGCCGCGCGCCCCCGCCTCCCGGGCGCGGTCGGCCGCCGCGGCCAGGAGTTCCGCGCCGCCCCCGGGCAGCGGCCCCTCCAGCAGGACGGGCAGCAGGGCGGCCAGGACGTCCCAGGCCAGCCGGGGGGCTCCGGCGGCGGCGAGGGCGGTGAGGGTGCGGGCCAGGCGCTGGGGCTTGAGGTCGCCGTCGTGGACCAGGGCGGCGGCCTCCCGGCCCAGTGCCGCCGGGTCGATCGCCCGCTGGGCGGCGAGCGAGAGCAGCGCGTCGACGGCGGCGGTCCGTTCCCGTTCGCGTTGCGCGCCGCAGGCGCGTGCGAGGAGCAGGTGGACGCCGGGGCCGCAGGGCCCGGTGTTCTCGGCGAGCCGGAGCAGGACGTGCTCGCCGTCGAGGCCGGGGAGGAGGCGGACGGCGGTCTCCTCCCGGTGGTGCGGGAGGACGGCGGCGGCCCTGGTGTCGGGCCACCGCGGCCTGCCCCGGTGGTGCTCCGCCAGCGCCCGGCGGGTTCCGAGCAGCAGCCGGACCTCCTCCGGCACCGGCGCCCCGGCCGCCACCGCCAGCAGGGCCGCGCGTTCCGGGTCCGGGTCGGGCTGCTCACCGTGCCGGTGGCCGTCCGCCGCCGCCTCCTTGGGCACCACGGTGGTGGCCCGCCGGGGCAGTCCGCCGCCGCGCAGCCAGGCCGCCAACTGCCGCCCGGCGGGCGAGGTCAGCGCCTCCGCCCCCTCGCTGCCGTCACCGACGGTCCGCAGCAGCGCCTGCGCGAAGTCCACCGGCCCCGGCTGCACGCCGAGTTCCTCGTACCGAGCCAGCCGGGCCACCAACTCCCGCGCGTCCAGGGCGCCGTGGCACCAGCTCGGAGTGGCCAGCAGGAACGGCACCGCCCGCCCGGCGGCCTGCTGCCGGACTTCCTCGATCCGGGCGGCGAGCACCGCCCCGAACGGCCCGGCGTACGAGCGCCGCAGCTGTTCGGCCCAGTACGGTGACGGTTCCGCGCCGCCGGCCGCGACCGCCAGGGCGAGCCGGTGCAGCGAGTGGCGTTCCGGGCCGAGCGGGGCGAGGGCGGCGGCGAGGGCGTCCCGGTCCGTCCAAGCCTGGCGCACCAGGCCGTCGAGGAGGAGTTCGAAAGCCGGGGTCTTCTCGGGGGAGACCAGCAGCGGGACCACCTTCTCGGCCAGCTCCGCCGGGGTGGCGAGCGGTGCGGGCATCGGCACCGGCCGGGGCGGTTCCGGTAGCCGGTCCGCCACCACCACCTCGCCCGCCAACTCCACCTCCACGCCCAGCAATTCGGCCGCCAGCGCAGCATGCACCGGATCAAGCAGCAACGCCGCCACCCGCAACTCCGTCAGCAACTCCCCCTCCACCGCACGGACATGGCGCTTCACCACCTTCAACGCCTGCCCCTGCAGCTGCCGATCCGGATGCCCGAAACACCCCGCCACCGCCCCGAGCGCCACCCCCACCCGACCACCAGCCGCCACCCGATCGAGCCAACCCAACTGCGCCCGCACCAACTTCTTCTCCGGACGCGCCCATACCACCCCCGACACCTCCGCGAGCTCCCCCTCCCCCAGCAACCCCGCCCCGTCCAACAACATCAACCATTCCTGCGCGCCTCCGGCCAGCACCGAGTCGCCGTCCAGCATCGCCACCAACGCCCGCCGGTTCTCCGCCAGTTCGGCGAGGTCCGGCGCGAGCCCGGTCAACAGGCCGAGGTAGGTGCGCAGTTCGCCGGGGGCTCCGCCGCGGGCCAGCCGGGCGAAGCCGCAGGCGAGGAAGGCGGCCCGGTCGAGGGTGCCGTCGGCGACGAGCCGCACCAGGGCGGGGGTCCAGCGTTCGGCGTCGTTGCGGCGGGCGAAGTGGTCGAACCAGCGGGCGGTGTCGCCCTCGAAGAGCAGGGGGCCGAGGACGGGGGTGAAGCTGTCGGCGCGCAGCCGGGTGTACAGGTCGGCGTCGGGCGGCAGGACGGTGACGGCGCTGCGGAACAGGGCGGAGCTGCGGTCGCGCATCCAGTCGACGACGAAGCCGGGTTCGGCGGGCGGCGGGGTGTCGCTGCGGCGCAGCAGGTGTTCGGTGATGCCGAAGAGCAGGCCCGATCCCCAGGCGTCGGTGCTGCCGGCCCGCCGGTTGGCCAGTCGGAGGCCCACGTCCCGTTGCCAGGGGGCGGGTTGGGCTTCCAGCAGACCGATCAGCGGCGGGCGGTCCCAGGCGCCGTGGCTGTCGAGTTCGCCGCGGGCGAGCCAGTTCGCGGCCGCGGCGGGGGCGCTGTGGCAGACGGCTCCGACGATCAGGGCGGCGTCCCAGCCGGGGCGGACGCCGTCCCGGCGGATGAGTTCGCGACGCAGTGCCTCCAGGCCGGGCAGTTCGGCCCGGCGCCGGGCCGCGTCCATGCCCGCCACCAGTTCGACCGCCCGTGCCGGGTCGGCGTTCCGGATCGCCGTGACCAGGTCCATGTTCCGTTCCGCTCCGTTCCTCGTGGTCCGTCGTCCTACGCCCGTGTCCGGGCCCCGCTCGGTCAGTCGCCGAGCAGGGCGGCCAGGTTGCGGGCCTCGGTGAGCAGTTTGGTGCTGCCCTTGCGGGCGGCGGTGCGGGTCACCGCGTCGATCGGGCCGCGGGCGCCGCTGCGGCGGGCGGCGTCGACCGCTACGGCGACCAGGTCGGCCGCGCCGCGCGGGGGTGGGCCGTCGAGCAGGCCGGGGACGAGGACCGCCAGGATGCTCCAGGTGAGTCCCGGTGCGGGGTCGGCGAGTTCGGCGAGGGTGGCGGCGAGGCGGTTGGGCTTGACGGCGCCGAGGGCGAGCAGTTCGAGCGTCTCGCGGGCCAGCGCGGCCGGGTCGAGCTGCCGCTGGGCGGCGAACGAGAGCAGGGCGTCGACCGTCGCGGAGCGGTCCTCGGCATGGCCGGCGCCGAGGCCGTAGGCGAGTGCCTGGTGGACGGCGAAGCCGCAGGGGCCGCCCGCCTCGGCGAGCAGCGGCAGCAGTTGGGGGGTCCCGCGGACGGGGGTGGTGGCGGCGGACTCGGCGAGCTGGCCGGTGATCCGGAGGGCCGACTCCTCGCGGTGGTGCGGGAGCTGGGCGGTCCAGCGGGCGCTGGGGGCGGAGTCCTCCACGGCGGAGCGGCGGAAGAAGGGCTCGGCGGGGCCGAGCAGGGCCAGGAGGGCCTCGGACGGGGTGTTCGCGTCCGTGGCCCCGGGGATGTCGAGGGCGGGTATCGCCAGGCGCTCCCGTTCGTGCGCCGACAGCTCGGGCTGCTCCGCGGAGCGGCGGGAGCCCGGGCACCGGACGCCGAGCTTCCAGGTGCCGGGCGGCACCGGGGTCGAGCTGCGCCGGGGCAGTCCGCCGCCGCGCAGCCAGGCCGCCAACTGCCGCCCGGCGGGCGAGGTCAGCGCCTCCGCCCCCTCGCTGCCGTCACCGACGGTGCGCAGCAGCGCCTGCGCGAAGTCCACCGGCCCCGGCTGCACGCCGAGTTCCTCGTACCGGGCCAGCCGGTCCACCAACTCCCGCGCGTCCAGGGCGCCGTGGCACCAGCTCGGGGTGGCCAGCAGGAACGGCACCGGGTCGGCGGTGAGCCGCCAGGCGGTCTCGTGCAGGCGGGCGGCGAGGAACTCGCCGACGGGGCCGCGGAATTCCCAGTGGCCGAAGATCCGGCCGCGGCGGGACTGCAGGGCGTTCAGGACTCGCGGGGTGGGGATGGCGCCGGTGGCGACGCCGGCGAGTCGGCCGAGCACCTGCCATTCGCTGTCGGGTCGCAGCACGGGGGCGAGGGCGGCGGCGAGGGCGTCCCGGTCGGTCCAGACCTGCCGGACCAGGCCGTCCAGCAGGAGTTCGAAGGCCACGCTCTCCTCGGGGGCGGCCAGCGCGGCGGCCAGTTCCTCGGCGACCTCGGCGGGGGTGGCGAGCGGTGCGGGCATCGGCACCGGCCGGGGCGGTTCCGGTAGCCGGTCCGCCACCACCACCTCGCCCGCCAACTCCACCTCCACGCCCAGCAATTCGGCCGCCAGCGCAGCATGCACCGGATCCAGCAGCAACGCCGCCACCCGCAACTCCGTCAGCAACTCCCCCTCCACCACACGGACATGGCGCTTCACCACCTTCAACGCCTGCCCCTGCAGCTGCCGATCCGGATGCCCGAAACACCCCGCCACCGCCCGCAACGCCTCCCCCTCCCGACCACCGGCGGCCACCCGATCGAGCCAACCCAACTGCGCCCGCACCAACTTCTTCTCCGGCCGCGCCCACACCACCCCGGCCGCCTCCGCGAGTTCCTCCTCGCCCAGCAGCCCGGCGGCGTCCAGCGCCGCCAGCGACTCCAGCGCGTACCCGGCCAGCACCGAGTCGCCGTCCAGTAGGGCCAGCAACGCCCGCCGGTTGTCCGCCAGTTCGGCGCTGCTGGGCTCCAGTGCGCGCACCACCCCCAGGTGGGTCCGCAGCTCGCCCTGCCCGCCGCCGCGCACCAGCCGGGCGAAGCCGCGTCCGAGCAGTGCCGGGCGGTCGATGACGCCCTCGGCGGCGAGCCGGGCCAGCACGGCGGGCCAGCGCTGCTCGGAGTCCTTGGCGGCCCAGGGGCCGGAGAGTTGCTGGACGGTGTCGGCGTCGAAGACCAGCGGGGCGAGGACGGGGGTGAAGCCGTCGGCGCGCAGCCGGGCGTACAGGTCGGGTCCGGGCGGCAGTTGGTCGCGCCAGCGACGGGGTTCGGGGTTGCCGCGGTCGCGCATCCACTCCAGGACGAGGCCCGGTTCGGCGGGCGGCGGGGTGTCGCTGCGGCGCAGCAGGTGCTCGGCGATCTGGTAGGGGGTGGCGGAGTCCCAGCCGATCGGGTCGGCGGGGCGGGCGGAGAGGGCGCGGGCCAGCCGCAGGGCCACGTCCCGCTGCCAGGCGGCGGGTCGGGCGTTCAGCAGGGCGAGCAGCGGTCGCTGGTCCCAGGCCCGGACCTCGAAGTCGCGGCCGCCGATCCAGTCGGCGGCGCCGGAGGGGGCGGTGTGGCAGACGGCGCCGACGACCAGCAGGGCGGTGACGGCGCCGCCCCGGGAGTGGTCGCTGTCGCGCAGTTCGCGGCGCAGCTGCTTGAGCCGGGGCAGTTCGGCCCGGCGTTCGGCGTCCGTCATCCGCTCGACCAGGGCGGCGGCCAGCGGGGTCCGGGCCTCCCGGATCGCGGTCACGAGGTCCTCGGTGCTCACTTCCGCACCGCCCCGTCCACGTCGATCGCCCCGTCCGTGCCGTTCGTCATCCGCACCGCGAGCACGTGGCTGCACGGTCCGCGGCCGCCCCGGTGGCGGGCCCACCAGCGGCAGGTGCAGCCGAGGGCGGTGCCGTCGGCGCCGACCCGGACGTGGTGGACGTGGTCGCCGACCGCGACCACCCGGAGGTCGCCGGTGACCGGCCCGACGGCGTCGGCGGCGAGCAGCGCGCGGGCGGACCGCAGCCGGGGGTTGCGGTCCGCCACCCGGCCGCTGTCGTACGGGAGTTGGCGGTGGAAGTGGGCGGCTTCGGCCAGGTCGTAGCCGATCTGGCCGCCGGTGGCGAGGTGGGCGAGGGCGGAGCGGACCCGGTCCGGGGTCAGGCCGGAGTCCTCGGCGAGGTCGGCGGGTTCGATCCGCGGGTCCCAGGCGAGCAGGGCGGCGAGCGCGTCGACGTCCTCGGCCGTACCGGCGGGGCGGGCGAGCAGGTCGAGCAGTCCGCCCTCGCCGGAGAAGCCGCGGGAGCTGTCGGGCGACAGGGTGAGCGTCAACCGGCCGCCGGGGAAGGTGAGTTCCCAGGCGGAGGCGGTGGGCTCGGTGGGGGTGCCGGGCGGGGCGTAGACGTGCAGGCCGGTGGCGTGGCGCAGCAGCGGGCGCAGCGCGGAGAGCCGTTCGGGGCCGGGCAGGCAGATCGCGCCGGGGCCGGGCCGGGAGGTGGGGCGCAGTCCGGGGCCGGCCGGGAGGACCCAGCGGACGGTGCTGCGGCCGCTGCCGCTGACGCCGGCGGGCAGGGTGCGCAGGAAGCGGACGGCTTCGGCGGCCGGGAGGGCGGCGCGCCGGTCGAAGCGGGCGGTGAGCACCTGGGTCTCGGCGAAGCCCTTGAGCCAGCGCTGCGGCAGCGGGACCCGGCGTTCGACCAGTTCCTCGGCCCCGACGCCGACGGCCAGTTCGTCGGCGCCGACGGCGAGCCGCAGCCGTTCGCCGGGGGTGCGCAGCCGCAGCGCCTCGCGCAGCGGGGCGTTGACGTCGACGTTGGTGGTGCCGTGGCCGGTGGCGGCGCCGTCCAGGCCCTCGGGCAGCACGTCGAGCCGGGCGTGCACGCCGCCGCAGCCGGAGAAGGACTCGAAGCGCAGCCGGTCGCCGTCGGCGGTGACCACGGGGTCGAGCGAGGCGGCGCCGGTGGGCCGGTGGTAGCGGGTGGCGGCCACGTCGGCGACGGCGAGCAGCGCGGCGGCCGCGGCGTCGGGGTGGCGCAGCGCGCCGGTGAAGAACCGGGGGTGCTCGGCCGCGCCGTGCGGGGTGGCGCCACCGCTGGTGGCGAGGTCCAGCCGGCTGGGGCTGAGTACGGAGGGCTGGAGGTAGCGCAGGGCGTGCACGGCCGTGGTCATGGGCGGAACGCTAGCCTCCGACCCCGACAGCACCCCGACCCCGCCTCGACCCCGTCCCGGCAGCGCCCCGACAGCACCCGGCGGCCCCCGTCCGGCCGCCATCCGGCCGCCACCCGGCGTGACCGGCCCCACAGCCTGCACCGATTGCCACCTGTTCTAGCATGAGCCGGGTGACCGCTCCCGCCGCCCAGACCCCCGAATTCTCCCCCGGCCTGCGCTCCTTCGCGGAACTGCTCGGCATCGAGGAGCTGGAGGAGGACCTGTTCCGGGGCCGCTGCCACGCGGGCGCCCCGCTGCGCGCGTTCGGCGGCCAGGTCGCGGCGCAGGCGCTCACCTCGGCCGGGCGCACGGTGGAGCCGGCCCGCCGGGTGCACAGCCTGCACGGGTACTTCCTGCGGCCGGGCGACCCGCGCCGCCCGATCGTCTACCAGGTGGACCGGGCCCGGGACGGCCGCTCGTACGCGACCCGGCGGGTGTCGGCGGTGCAGCGCGGCGAGGTCATCTTCACGATGTCGGCCTCGTTCAAGCACCCGGAGCCGGCGGGCGACCGGCAGCGCACGATGCCACCGGTGCCGGGCCCCGAGGAACTGCCCGACCCGTACCTGGCCTGGGAGCGGGACGCACCCGAGGAGTTCGCGAACGCCGCGGTCTTCCGCGCGCTGCGGATGCGCTTCGTCCCGGCGGACGCCCCCGGCCTGCCGCCGGAACTGCCGGGCGTCCCGCAGCAGTTCGTCTGGCTGCGGACGGACCGCCCGCTGCCGGGGGACGATCCGCTGCTGCAGGTCTGCGCGCTGACGTACCTGTCCGACCTGACGCTGGCCTCGACCGCGGCCCTGCACCTCCAGCCGCACCGGGTGCACCGGGTCGAGGAGCCCCGGGTGTCACTGGCCTCGCTGGACCACGCGATGTGGTTCCACCGCCCGTTCCGCGCCGACGAGTGGCTGCTGTTCGCCCAGCGCAGCCCGTCCGCCTCGGACGGCCGGGGACTGGCGATGGGCGAGTTCTACGACCGCGACGGGGTGCTGGTGGCCTCCGCCGTCCAGGAGACCCTGCTCCGCGAACTGCGCCCGCGGCCCGCCCGGACGAGCTGACGACGCGGCACCCACCGGCACGCGTCCTTTGTCACCCAGTGGTACGCGTCCTTTGTCACCCAGTGGTGATCTGCCGCGTCATACCGCTGCGTGGGGCCGCCACGTATCATGGTTCGGGTGACCAAGGTTGACCTGTCACCTCGTCCGGTGGAGGCGATGTCCCCCCGTCAGCTCGAACGCCGCGGCTCCCTCCTGTCCGCCGCCCTGGCCCTGGTGACCGAGATCGGCGTGGAGCGGCTCCAGATGAAACAGGTGTCGGAGCGTTCTGGCGTGGCCCTCGGTACCGCGTACCGGTACTTCTCCTCGAAGGACCACCTGCTCGCCGCCGCGATAGCGGACTGGCACCGGCTGCTGCTCGCCGACCTGGTCGGCGAGGTGGGGGCGGGGCGCAGCGCCTCGCCGACCGAGCGGGCGGTGCGGTTCGTGCGGCGGGGGATGCGGGCGTACCAGCGGCAGCCGGAGCTGGCCCGGCTGCGGGTGGCGGTGGCGACGTCCACGGACCCGTTCGCCAGCGAGGCGCTGCAGGGCCTGGCCCGGGCGGACCGGGCGGCGCTGGGGGCGGTGATGCCGGAGGTCCCGCCGGCCTCCGGGGAGTTGGTGCGGCACATGGTGGGGCACGCCTGGCAGGGCGAGTTGACGGCCTGGGTGACCGGCCGGACGACGCTGGACGACGCCCGCAACCGGCTGGAGGAGATGGTCCGGCTGGTGCTGACGCCGTACGAGCCGCCGCTGTCGGCCTGAACCCCCGCGGCACCACCACTGCCCGCCCGTTCGCCGGGCCGTCTGCCCACCCGTTCGCCGGGCCGTCTGCCCACCCGTCCGCCGGGCCGTCCGCCCGGCGTGCCGCGCCACCGACCGGCCCGGGTTGTGGACATAGTGCCTGGTATGTCCACATCTGCCGAGCCCCCGACGGACCGTCAGCCCACCGCGCCGGACGCGGACGCCTTCCCGCTGGACCGGGTGGTGTTCGGGATCGGCGCGGCCACCGTACTGGGGGTGGTGGCCTGGGGGGTGTTCGCGGAGGACTCGCTGGGCCGGGCCTCGGACTCGGCGCTGGCCTGGGTGCTGCACAACTTCGGCTGGCTGTTCGTGGTCGCCGCGGACGTGTTCCTGGTGCTCGCGGTGGTGCTGGCGGTCAGCCGCTTCGGCCGGATCCCGCTGGGCCGGGACGGTGAGCGGCCGGAGTTCTCCACGCTGGCCTGGATCGCGATGATGTTCTCCGCCGGAATGGGCATCGGCCTGCTGTTCTACGGCGTCGGCGAGCCGCTGCAGCTGTACGCGCAGCCGCAGCCGGGTTCCGGCGTCGAGGCGCAGACCCCGGCGGCGGCGCAGCGGGCGCTGGAGTTCTCGCTGTTCCACTGGACGCTGCACCCGTGGGCGATCTACGCGGTGGGCGGCCTGGCGCTGGCGTACACCACCTTCCGCAAGGGCCGGGGCAACCGGATGTCGGCGGCGTTCGTGCCGCTGATCGGCGAGCGCGGGGCGAACGGCTGGCAGGGGCGGCTGATCGACCTGTTGGCGGTATTCGCGACGGTGTTCGGTTCGGCGACCAGCCTGGGCCTGGGCGCGATCCAGGTGGCGGGCGGCCTGGGCTACGTGACGGACGTCCGGGCCACCGAGGGCGTGGAGCTGGTGGTGATCGCGGCGCTGGGCAGCGCGTTCGTGCTGTCCGCGATGTCGGGCGTGCACCGGGGCGTGAAGTGGCTGTCGACCACCAGCGTGGTGCTGGCCTGCGTGCTGATGCTGTTCGTGTTCCTGGTCGGCCCGACGGTCTTCGTGCTGGACGCGCTGCCCTCCACGGTCGGCGGCTACCTGTCCGACCTGGCGGTGCTGGCCACCCAGACCGGGGCGTTCACGGACGAGGACTGGCTGGGCTCCTGGACGATCTTCTACTGGGCGTGGTGGCTGTCCTGGGCGCCGTTCGTCGGCACCTTCATCGCCCGGATCTCCCGGGGCCGGACGGTGCGCCAGTTCCTGGTGGGCGTGCTGCTGGTGCCCAGCGGGGCGACCGCGGTCTGGTTCGTGGTGATGGGCGGTTCGGCGATCCGGCTGCAGTCGACCGGCGCGGCCGACCTGGTGGCGACCATTCCGCGGGGCGCGGACGCCGGGCTGTTCGAGATGCTGAAGGCGCTGCCGCTGGGGGCGGTGACCAGCGTGGTCGCGGTGCTGCTGGTGATGCTGTACTTCATCACCTCGGCCGACTCGGCGTCCCTGGTGCTGGGTTCGCTGTCCTCCGGCGGCGCCCTGCACCCGCGCACCTGGCTGGTGGTGGTCTGGGGCGTGCTGATGGCGGGCGTGGCCGCCGCGCTGCTGCTGGCGGGCGGGCTGACGGCGCTGCAGAACGCCACCATCCTGGTCGCGCTGCCGTTCGTGCTGGTCATGCTGGGGCTGTGCCTGGCCCTGGTGCGCGAGCTGCGCACCGACCCGGCGGCGGGGCTCTCCCGGTTCCACCCCGCGCACGGCCTGCGCGACGCGGTCGGCGCGAGCGTCGGCGACGAGTACGGGGAGTACCCCGATCGGTCTCGCCCGCAGGAGTGAACCCGCGGTCCCCGCACCGCCCCGGACCGCCCCCGCGCGACCCCCGCTCCGGCCCGGCGGCCCGTGCGGCGCCCGGCCGGGGCCCCGACCGTCGAACCTTTACCAAGAGTTCGTCATGGTCCCGATCGCCCGCCGGCGGTGGCAGGCTGATCCGCGTCGGGCCCACGCCGAACGGTGGGCGCGGACGGCCGTCATCCGCCCGCGCCCACCGCCGAACCGCCCGACGCCCCTCCCCTCCCCCACCCCTCCGCCGGCCTGCCGGGCCCCGCTCGCGCACCGCCCGGGCGGTGCGCGCCGCGCCACCCCGGCTGCTACGCGCGTCCGCGATCAGCCGTTCGACCTGCGCGGATGCGGGGGCGGGGGTTCCGACGCCGAGATCCCTTCCAGACTTCACCCGCCTTTCGTGACCGCGTAACACCCCCCTGCCAGGCTTTCCGGCATGACCGCCAGCACTGCCTCGCCGGCCCTCCCGCCGGCCCAGGATCCGCGCTTCCCGCTGCCCCGCCGCCACCGCCGCCTGCTCGCCTGCGCCGCCGTCGCGGCCTCCGTCGCGCTGGGTTCGCTCGGCGTCGGCGCCACGGTGGAGACCGTCCGGCACCAGGACGAGTCGGCCCGGGCGGCGGCCACGGCCGGACGCTGAACCGGGCGCCGGGCCGGGCGGGTGGTGGGCACCGGGCCGGACGGGTGGTGGGCGCCGGGCCCCGGGCCGATACTGAGGGTGACCGGCCCGAAGGGAGTCCCGTCATGGAGACCGGCACCGTCAAGTGGTTCGACCCCCACCACGGCTACGGCTACATCACCCCGGACGGCGGCGGCCCCGACCTCGCCGTCTACTACGACTCGGTGCTCGCCGACACCGACGACCACCGTTTCCTGCACCAGGGCCAGCGGGTGCGCTACGACGGGACGGTGCAGGAGCTCCGTCCGGTCGCCGAACGGGTCCGCCCGGTCACCTACTGACCGCTCGCCCGCCGACCGCTCACCTGCCGGCCGCTCACCTGCTGAGCACCCGGCCCTGCGCCGGGACGCTCGGGCGGGAGTGCCGGCCGCTGCCCGCCGGGGGTTCGGGTTCGGCGCGGGGGGCGTAGCGGGCGGCGGGGGCGCGCAGCAGCCAGGTGCGTCCGGCGGGGGCGGCCAGGCCCATCCGGTGCAGCAGGTCGAGCGCGTCGCGGCGGAAGGCGGCGAGGTCGGCGAGGTAGCCGGCGTCCCACCCGGCGCTCATGCCGTAGTCGTCGGTGATGTCGCCGAGGGTGCCGTCGATCAGCGCGTCGGGGATCAGGACGGCGGGCGGCGCGGTGGCGGTGTCGGCCGGGCGCAGGTCCTCGACCAGGCGTTCGGCGAGCAGCAGCGCGGCCTGGGCGAGGGTGCCGGGGCCGGGGAGCGCGAGGTCGGTGAGTTCGTCGGCGGGGTCGAGCAGGGCGACGCCCTCGGCGCGGACCTCGGCGGTGAGGCCGAGGAAGTCGGCGACCCGTTCGGCCTCGGCGGCCGCGGCGCCGCGCAGGTGTTCGCGTTCAGCGGGGGCGAGGTCGTCGTACAGCACGACGGGGGTCTCGGCGAGCAGCCGCCGGACGGCCGTCCCGGGGTCGGCGGCGGGCAGCGGGGGCGCGGTGAGCAGGTCGGCGGCGAGCGCGGCGGGCGGCCGCCAGTGGTCGAGCAGGGCGCGGACCGGGGGCGGGGCGGGGGCGGGGTCGCCGGCCAGGGCGCGGACCAGGGCGGCGTACCCGGCGGGGTCGAGGCCGGGCAGCGGGCGGCCGGGCAGCGGGGCCTTGTGCAGGCGGGCGTGGGCGGGGCCGAGGGTGAGCCGGTAGCCGAGCAGGGTGTGGAAGCCTTCGGCGAGCGCCTCGGCGTGACGGCGGATCAGCGCGAGCGCGGCGCCGTGCGGTCCGTCGGCGGTGACCAGCGGGTGGGCCGTCAGCAGCCGGGCCGCGGTGCGCACTTCGGTGGTGGGACGTTCGGGTTTGCGGTGGCGGCCGCCGCCGGTGGGACGGGCGGCGCCCTGGGCGGGCGCTTCGCGGCGTATCCGGCGGTAGCCGAGCGGCCGGAACAGCGGCGAGGTGCTGTGGTGGACGGTGGGGCCGTGCCACCAGCTGGTGCCGGGCCCGGGTTCGGCCTGCCGGGGTGCCCCACCCAGGTGGCGGGCCCCGTGGGCGCCGAACACGGCGCTGGCGAGCAGGTCGGCGGCGGCGGGTTCGGCCGCGGCGAACCGGGCGGCCAACTCCTCGGCGGCCGCGGCCACTTCGGGCCCGGGGCGGTCCTCCGGACGGCCCTGCGGGCGCGCCTGCGCGCGGCCCTGCGGGTGGTCCTCCGCACGGCCCTGGGGGTGCGTCTGCGCGCGGTCCTGCGGGCGTGCCGGTCCGGCGGGCCGTCCGGCCCCGCCCGGGCGCCCCGTCCCCGATCCGCCGGTCGCCGCAGCGACTTCGACGGCTGCTCGCTGCCGCTCCATGTCGGCCCAAGCCTAGACGCCGAACCCGGCACTACGCGCCGGTAACAACCTCTTCCGCAGGTCGCCACCGTCCCCTAGGGTTCCGGGCATGCCTCACCTGCCCGACGTCGTGCTCTGGTCGATACCGGCCTTCGTGCTGCTCACCGTCCTGGAGATCGTCTCGTACCGCTTCCATCCGGACGAGGAGGAGCAGGGGTACGCCGCGAAGGACACCGCGACCAGTCTGGGCATGGGCCTGGGTTCGCTGCTGTTCGACGCGGGGTGGAAGATCCCGATCGTGGCGGTCTACTCGTTCCTGTACGAGTTGACGCCGCTCCGGGTGCCGGTGCTGTGGTGGACGGTGCCGCTGATGCTGCTCGCCCAGGACTTCTTCTACTACTGGTCGCACCGCGGCCACCACGTGGTCCGGATCCTGTGGGCCTGCCACGTGGTGCACCACTCCAGCCGGCACTACAACCTGTCCACCGCGCTGCGCCAGCCCTGGACCTCGGCCACCAGCTGGGTGTTCTTCGTGCCGATGGTCCTGGCGGGCGTGCACCCGGCGGCGCTGGCGTTCTGCTCCTCGGCGAACCTGGTGTACCAGTTCTGGATCCACACCGAGCGGATCGGCCGGCTCCCCCGCCCGGTCGAGTACCTGTTCAACACGCCCTCGCACCACCGGGTGCACCACGCCTCCCAGGGCGGCTACCTGGACCGCAACTTCGGCGGCATCCTGATCGTCTTCGACCGGCTGTTCGGCTCGTTCGCGGCCGAGGCCGAGCGCCCGGTGTACGGGCTCACCAAGAACATCGGCACCTTCAACCCGCTGCGGGTCGCCACCCACGAGTACGCGTCGATCGCCCGGGACATACGGGGAGCGACCACCTGGGGCGACCGGCTGCGCCACCTGACGAAGGGACCGGGCTGGCAGCCCGCGCCGCGCACCGAGAGCCCCGCCACCACCGCCACCGGACCGGAGAGTGCCGCCGCATGACCCCCCTCCGCGACCCGCGCACCGCGCGGGCCCTGCTGATCGCCTTCACCGTCGTCTCGGCCGCGCACCTGCTGGCGATCGCCTTCGGGATCCACCCCCTGCAGTACGCCACCAAGCCGCTGCTGATGCCGCTGCTGGCCGCCTGGGTCTGGTCCCTCACGAAGCCCGGCACGCCGAAGCTGCTCGTCCCGGCGCTGCTGTTCGGCGCGGGCGGCGACATCCTGCTGGAGATCGGCGGGACGGCCGCGTTCCTGGCCGGGATGGGCTCGTTCGCGGCCGGCCACGTCTGCTACGTGACGATGTTCGTCAAGCTGGGCGCGCTCGCCGACCGCCGCCGGGCGCTGATCGTCGCGGGCTGCTACGCGGTGGTCTGGGCGATGCTGATCGTGCTGCTCTGGCCCGACCTGGACGCGGGGATGCGGATCCCGGTGGCGCTCTACAGCCTGCTGCTGGCCTCCACCGCGGTGACCGCCTCGCAGGTCAACGTGCGGGCCGGGCTGGGCGGGGCGCTGTTCCTGTTCTCCGACACCCTGATCGCCACCGACCTGGCGGACTGGCGGCACCTGCCCGCGCACAGCTTCCTGATCATGGTGACGTACCTGGCCGGCCAGTACCTGCTGACGGTCGGCACCCTGGAGCGCACCGGCGGCGTGGAGCGCACCGAATCCTGAGCGCACCGGCCCCCGGCGCACCGGCCCCCGGGCGCACCGGCTCCGAACACGGCGAAGGGCGGCACCCCGCGGGGTGCCGCCCTTCGCCGTGCCGTCGGCCGCGTGGGACGCGCGGCCTGCCGGGTACGGTGGGCGCGTACCGGCCGGCCGCTCAGGAGGCCCGGCCGGCCGCCGTACCGCGACGGCGCAGCAGCCAGAACCCGCCGATGCCGGAGGCCACCAGGCCGGCGCCTACGGCCAACCGGGTGCCGTCCATGCCGACCGAGCCGCCCAGGCCGGTCTCCACCCCGCCCTGCGGGAGCCGGACGCCCTCCCAGACGCCCGCACCGGCGGCCGCGCCGCTGGTGGTGCCGTTCGTCCCGGCGACCGCGATGGCCACCGCACCGACGAAGCCGTCCCCGTTGGGACACTTGCCGTCGATGCCCCAGGACGAGTCGGTGGTGGTGCGCTTGGCGGCGGCCGCGGCCATCTCCTGTTCGGAGATGACGGTGGCGCTGCCCGAGTACTTCCCGTCGGGGCCCACGCGGAGCGTGGTGGAGCCGCCGGCGAAGGCCAGCGAGGTCGCGGTGACGGTCTTCTCCGTGCTGCTCGCGCACGTGACACTGACCGAGACCGACTGTCCGGGCTTGGCCTGCGCGGGAGAGACCCAAGCGGGTTCGCTGCCCTTCGCGGACGCGGGGGCGGTGCCGGCCAGGCCGAGCAGGACGGTGGTGCCGAGCAGTGCGGCGGCGGCGGTGCGCGTCGGGCGCATGCCGTACCTCCAGGGGGTCGGGGTTGGGGGCGGCGGCTGCGTGTTCGGGCCGCTACACCCGGTTGCCGACCACGCTAGGCAGCGTCGCCCGGACCGGCGAACGCGCGAGGCCGTTCGGGGCCGACCGGTGCTCCGGACCCGAACGACCTCCGGGCGGGCCCCCCGGCGAACCGCGCCCGGAACGGACGGACGGGGGCGGCAGCCGGAAGGACGGCGACCGGCGCACCGCGGACACCCCCGCCACCACCCGGAGGGCCGTGCCCTCCCCGACGACGAACGGGAGCACGGGCAGGCCCCGAACGGCGACCGGCGGGCCCGCCCCGGACGCGGCCCGGACGCGGCTGAGCAGCTCGCGCCCCCCTGCCCCGCCCGGCGAACCGCGTACGCGGGCCGGCGCCACCGGACCTGCCGGGCCGCCGACGACCGGAGCCACGAACGCCCTGCCTCCCCGCCCCCGGCCCTCGTCCCCGCCAGAGCGCCAGAACGCCAGAACGCCCGGAGGGCCCGCCCGTCGCGGGCGGGCCCTCCGGTGCGGCCGGTCCCTTCCCGGGAGGGGCTACTCGTTGCGGGCGGTCTCCGGCCCGGTGATCCGGCGCAGCAGCGGCAGGGTGGCGGCGATGACGGCCAGCGCCCCGGCCAGTCCGCCCGCGACCACCAGGTAGTAGCCGGTGCCGAGCGAGTGCAGCGTGTACTGGAGCTGGGAGCGCAGGAACAGGTCGGCGGCCAGCAGTCCGGTGCCGATGGCCAGCGCCGAGACCGCCAGCAGCGGCACCGCGGACTCCAGCAGCACCACCCGGCGCAGCATCGCCAGCGACACCCCGCTGAGCCGCAGCAGGCTGAACGGCCGCTTGCGCTCGCCGAGCGCGGCGGCGACGCTGACCGCCAGGCTGCAGCCCGCGATCGGGAAGGTCGCCAGGATGACCACCTTCGCCAACTGCTGGAAGCCCTCCAGTTCGGCACCGGACTGCTTCCGCCCCTCGGCGAGGGTCTGTGACTGCCGGTTGGCCGGGTAGGCGGTGTCCACCATCGTCCGGGCCCGCTCGACGGCGGCCCGCGAGCCGTCGGTGGCGACCACCACGTTCACCACCGGCAGGGCCGCCAGTTGCTCGGCGGTGTAGGGCGCGGCGGGCCACGCGGTGTCGGCGTAGTCGCGGAAGCCCCCCAGTACGGACGGCAGGTAGGCGGTGGCCGCGCCCGGCTCGCAGTGGCCGAACACCCCGACGGCGTCGAGCTCCGGGCAGGCCACCGCCTCGGACGCCTCGGTCGCGTCGCCGGCGTGGACCGGCACCACCTGGTCGAGCGGGTGCACCAGCATGGTGGCGCGCACGCCGGGGACGGCCAGCAGGCCGGTGGTGAAACCGGGCTGCGCGGGCGGCGCGGCGCCGCGGTCGAGGCCCTCGGGGGTGCGGCCCTCGCTGAGGTAGTCGATCAGCACGTTGTCGAACTGCGGGCCGCCCTCGACCCGGCCGCGCTCGTCGGTCATCGTGGTGATGATCCCGATCGTCGCGGTCATCACCAGCAGGGCCAGCACCAGCCCGCTGACCGCCCGGAACCCGGCGGTGGGGTTGTCGGCGAGCCGCCGGGCCGCGATCAGCGCGGCCGGGCGCTGGGTGCGCCGGGCCAGCAGGGCGGCGGCCCGGCCGGTCAGCCAGGGGCCGGAGAGCACCAGGCCGATCATGATCAGGCCGAACGAGGAAAGGTAGCCCCGCACCTGGCCCGGGACCGACTCCGGGTGCCGGACCAGCAGGAACACCAGCTCGGCGAGCCCGGCCAGCAACGGCGCCACCCGCCAGGCCCGGGGCGGCTTCGGGGTGACCCGGCGGCTGACCCCGAGCGGGGAGACCTGCACCCGGCGCAGCGCGATCCGGGCGGCGACGACGGCCGCCAGCGGCACGCCCAGGACGACGACCGCGGCCTGCGGGAGCGTCAGGGCGAGGTCGGAGGTGTAGAAGCGGTACCCGGTCAGCGACATCGCGGCGACCTGGCCGCGCACCGCGAGGTAGGGCAGGAAGCCGAGCAGGACGCCCGCCGCGGCGGCGAGCGCGGACTCGACGGCGGAGACCGCCGTCACCTGCCGGGGCGTCGCGCCGACCAGTCGCATCGCGGCGAAGCGGCGCTCGCGCTGGGTGGCGCTGAGCCGGGTGGCGGTGCCGATCAGGATGAGCAGCGGGAAGACCAGCGCGCCGGTGACGACGGTCAGGATCAGCGTGACGCCGTCGGACTGGATGCCGACCGGGCAGTCGTCGCAGCGGTCGGGCGGGGTGGTGAGGATCCGGGTGACCCGCGTCGCGCCGTCGAGCGCCGACAGCTCCTGCGGGGTGCGGCCGACCAGGGCGACCAGGCTGTCGGGGCCGGGCAGGGCGTCCTTGCCGAGGATGCCGATCCGGTGGCTGCCGAAGCGGTCGGCGAGCTGCTCCGGGGGCACCGCGTCGGCCAGCTTCGCCAGCGCGGGCGACAGGTAGTACTCGCCGTCGGCGGGCAGCCGGTCGACCCCGGGCGGGAGCGCGGTGGTCGGGCCGGTGGGGGCGACGTCGACGCGTCCGATCTGCTCGCCCTGGAAGGCGTCGCGCCGGACCATCCACCACAGCGGGGCGTCGCCGCCCGAGGCCGTCCCCGCCGCCTCCCGATCGGCGGGGGCGGCCTCGGCGTCGGCGGCGAAGCCGGTGTTGACCCAGGCGTAGCGGCCGTTCTGGGTGTGCACGGCGTTGACGGCGGCGAGGGTGGTGAGCAGCAGTCCGACACCGACGGCCACGGCGGCGGCGGTGACCAGCAGGCGCAGCCACGCTTCGCGGCCGCCGCTGACGGCGAGGCGCAGGCCGAGGCGGATCATCCGGCGGCCCGTCCGCTCAGCGAGGTGGCGCGACCGTCGCGGACGACGGCCTCACGGTCGGCGTAGGCGGCGATCCGGGCCTCGTGGGTGACCAGGACGACGGTGGTGCCCTGGGCGCGGGCGGAGTCGACCAGCAGGTCCATCACGTGCTCGCCGGTGAGCGAGTCGAGCGCGCCGGTGGGTTCGTCGGCGAACAGGACGCGCGGCTCGGCGACCAGCCCGCGGGCCAGGGCGACGCGCTGGGCCTGGCCGCCGGAGAGTTCGCCGGAGCGGCGCCCCTCCAGGCCGTCCAGGCCGAGCCGGGGGAACCAGCCGCGGGCCCGGGCCAGCGCGTCGGCGCGCTTGGCGCCGCCGAGCAGCAGCGGCAGGGCGACGTTCTCCTCGGCGCTCAACTCCGGTACCAGCTGCCCGAACTGGAAGACGAAGCCGAAGCTGTCGCGGCGCAGCGCGCTGCGCTCCTGCTCGCCGAGGCGGTCGATCCGGCGGCCGTCGAAGTGGATCTCGCCGCCGTCGGGGGCGAGGATGCCGGCCAGGCAGTGCAGCAGGGTGGACTTGCCGGAGCCGGAGGGGCCCATCACGGCGAGGATCTCACCGGCGTCGACGGCCAGGTCGGCGCCGCGCAGGGCGGGGGTCTCGCCGAAGGAGAGGGTGACGGCGCGGGCCTCGATCAGGGGGTCGCTCATCGGGCGGTCACCTCCGCGGCGAGGGCGTCGAGCCGGGCGGCGGTGAGGTCGATCCAGCGCAGGTCGGACTCCAGGTGGAACAGGCCGTGGTCGGCGAGCAGGGCGTCGACCAGGCTGCCGGAGCGCTTGACCTCGGTGAGTTCGCGCATCCGCCGCATGTGCGCGGCGCGCTGGGTGTCGAGGTAGTGCTCGGCGTCGCGGCCGAGCATCAGGGCGAGCACGACCTTGCTGAACAGCACGGTCTGCAGGTGGGGTTCGGCGGCGACCGGTTCGCGCAGCCAGTCCTCGAACTCGGTGGCCCCCGCCTCGGTGATCACGTACCGCTTGCGGTCCGGCCCGTCGCCGGCCTCGGGGTCGCCGACCACCACCTTCCCGTCCCGGGCGAGCCGCCCGAGGGTCGCGTAGACCTGGCCGAAGGGGAGCGGTTTGCCGCGCCCGAAGAAGGCGTCGTAGTCGCGCTTGAGGTCGTAGCCGTGGCTGGGCTCGCGTTCGAGGAGCCCGAGCAGGGTGAGTGGAACGCTCATGCCGGGAGCATACGCCGCGCGTACACTCCACGTCTATACACTCGGAGAATAGTCGGGCGGAAATCCCCTGACCTGTACGTTCGTCGAGGGGGGGTGGGGCGGGCAGCCGGGCGGCCCGCCCCCCGCCCGGACCTCACAGCTCCAGGTCGACCACCACCGGCGCGTGGTCCGACGTGCCCTTGCCCTTGCGGGCCTCGCGGTCCACGTAGGTGTCGGTGACGGCGTCCGCGAACGGCTTGTTGGCGTACGTCAGGTCGATCCGCATGCCGCGGTTCTTCGGGAAGGCCAGCGCCCGGTAGTCCCAGAAGGTGTAGGGGCGGTCGTACTTGAGGGCGCGCGGGACGACGTCCCGCAGGCCGACCTCCTGGAGGGCGGTGAGGGTGGCGCGCTCGGGGGCGGTGACGTGGGTGAGGCCCTCGAAGGCGGCGAGGTCGTAGACGTCCTCGTCGGCGGGGGCGACGTTGAAGTCGCCGAGGACGGCGAACGGGCGGTCGCCCGCGGCGTCCTCGCGGACGGCGTCGCGCAGCGCGGCCATCCACTCCAGCTTGTAGCGGTAGTGCGCGTGGTCGACCTCGCGGCCGTTGGGCACGTACACCGACCAGACCCGGACCGGGCCGCAGGTCGCGGCGATGGCGCGCGGCTCGACCACCGGGAGCAGCGCGTCCTCGGCGAGGTAGCCGGGCTGGGCGGGCAGGTCGCGGACCACGTCGTCCAGGCCGATCCGCGACAGCAGGGCGACGCCGTTCCACCGGCCGTCGCCGTGCGCGGCGGAGGCGTAGCCCAGCTCGGCGACGGCCTCCGCGGGGAACGCGTCGGTGGCGCACTTGAGTTCCTGCAGGCAGAGCACGTCCGGCTTGGCGGACTCCAGCCACTCCAGCAGCTTGGGCAGCCGGGCGGTGACGGAGTTGATGTTCCAGGTGGCGATGCGGACGGTCACGGCGGCCTTCCCTCGGCGGTGCGGACGGACGGGGCCCCGGCGCGGGCCGGGCACCCCGTCCGAACATACCGCCCGGCGCCGACAGCGCCCGGCAGCTGACGCCGGCTCAGGGTCAGCGCGAGGGGTGCACCACTCCCGCCGCTCCGCCGCCGCGCCGGACGGGTTCGGCGGCGGCCAGCCAGCGGCCGTCCGGGAGCCGTTCGATCCCGGTGGCGGCGCCGATCTCCGGGGTGGACGCGAACACGTGGCCGAGCGCCTGGAGCTTCGCGGCCTCGGGCGAGGCCAGGAAGGCGGGTTCGGCCTGGGTGGCGGCGGTGTTGCGCTGGCTGGCCCGGGGGGCGGCGATGGCCTGTTCCAGCGTCAGCCCGCGGTCGACCCGGCCGGTGAGCACCTGCAGGACGGTGGTGATGATGGTGGCGCCGCCGGGCGAGCCGAGCGCCAGGTAGGGCTCGCCGTCCTTGAGCACGATGGTCGGCGAGATCGAGGAGCGCGGCCGCTTGCCGGGGCCGGGCAGGTTCGGGTCGGGGACGCCGGGGGTGAGCGGCGCGAAGTCGAAGTCGGTCAGCTCGTTGTTGAGCAGGAAGCCCCGGCCGGGGACGGTGATGCCGCTGCCGCCGGTCTGCTCGATGGTCAGCGTGTAGGAGACCACGTTCCCCCAGCGGTCGGCGACCGTCAGGTGGGTGGTGCTCTGGCCCTCGTACGGTTCGGCGGCGGGCTGCCCGGTGCTGCCGCAGGCGGCCGGGTGGTACGGGTCGCCGGGGGCGAGCGGGCTGGTCAGCGCGTGGTCCGGGTCGATCAGGCAGGCCCGGGCGGCGGCGTAGCCGGGGTCGAGGAGCTGCCGGGTCGGCACCTGGACGGCGGCCGGGTCGCCGACCCAGCGGTTGCGGTCGGCGAAGGCGATCCGGCTGGCCTCCAGGTACTGGTGGTCGTAGGCGGCCTGGTCGGTGAGCCCTGCGGCGCCGTTGGCGGCCAGCACGTTCAGCGCCTCGCCGACCGTGGTGCCGCCGGAGGAGGACGGCGCGATGCCGTACACGTCCAGGCCCCGGTAGCCGACGTGGGTCGGGGCCTGCTCGCGGACCCGGTAGCCGGCCAGGTCGGCGGCGTCGACCCTGCCGGGGCGGGCGGTGCGGCCGGAGGCGGGGTCGACCGGCGGGTGCTGGAGGGTGCGCACCACGTCGGCGCCGATCGGGCCCCGGTAGAGCGCGCCGGTGCCCTGGCGGCCGAGCTGGCGGTAGGTGGCGGCCAGGTCGGGGTTGCGGAAGGTGGAGCCGACGGCGGGGAGCTGGCCGCCGGGCAGGAACAGGGCGCGGCTGGCCGGGAAGTCCTGGAACCTGGCCCGGTTGGCGGCGGTCTGGTCCTGGAAGGTCTGGTCGACGGTGAAGCCGCGCTCGGCGATCCGCTCGGCGGGCTCCAGCACCTGGCCCAGGCTGCGGGTGCCCCAGCGCTGCAGGGCCCGCTCCCAGGTGGCGGCGGTGCCGGGGACGCCGACGGACAGGCCGCTGGTGACGGCGTCGTTGAAGGGCAGCGGGGTGCCGTTCTCCAGGAACAGCGTGCTGTCGGCGCTCCGGGAGGCGGTCTCCCGGCCGTCGATGGTCTCCACCTTCCCGGTGCGGGCGTCGTAGTGGACGAAGTACCCGCCGCCGCCGATGCCGGCCGAGTAGGGCTCGGTGACGCCGAGCGCGGCGGCGGTGGCGACGGCGGCGTCGACCGCGTTGCCGCCGTGCTTGAGGACCTCCAGGCCGGCGGCGGTGGCGTCGGCGTCCACGCTGGCCACCGCCCCGCCCCGGCCGACCGCGACGGGCTGCTTGCCCGGCGGGGCCTGGGCCGCTCCGGCGGGCGTCGCGGCGCCCAGCAGACCGGTGGCGGTGACGAGCGCGAGGACGGGGACGAGACGGGCGCGGACGCGCATGCGGCCTCCTGGGGCGGCGTCGGGCCTCCCGTTCTCCCACACCCGGCGTGCACCGGACAACAGCCCCGTCAGCCAACCGGGGCTGTTTTCACCCGGTGTTGACGCTCCGTCAACACCGGGCCACGGATCAGCCGTTGCCCGCGGGTCGTTCCACCCGGCGGCGCTTGACGGTGCGGAAGCGGCGGGCCACCTGGCGGGCCAGGTCGGCGGCGCCGACCAGGCCGGCCTCGTTGCCGAGGTCGGCGTGCACGATCTCGGCCTCGGGGCGGAAGCCGCGGCCGGTCAGGGTACGGCGGAAGGCGTCCCGGGCCGGGCCGAGCAGCAGGTCGCCGGCCTCGCTGACGCCGCCGCCGACCACGAAGCGGCCGGGGTCGAGCGCGGCGGCCAGGTTGGCGATGCCGACGCCGAGCCAGCGGCCGACCTCGTAGAGCAGTTCGACGGCGACGGCGTCGCCGTCCCGGGCGGCCTCGGTGACCAGCGGGCCGGTGATGCCCAGCGGGGTGCCGCCGGCCCGGGCCAGCAGCGGCTGCACCACCGGGGACTCCTCGGCGGCCAGTTCGCGCGCCTCGCGCACCAGCGCGTTGCCGGAGGAGTACTGCTCCCAGCAGCCCCGGTTGCCGCACGGGCAGCGGTGGCCGCCGGGCACCACCTGCATGTGGCCGAACTCGCCCGCCAGGCCGTGCTTGCCCCGGTCGACGTGGCCGTCGCGGACCTGCGCGCCGCCGATCCCGGTGCCCAGGGTGATCATCACCATGTGGTCCTCGCCGCGCCCGGCGCCGAAGCGCCACTCGGCCCAGGCCGCCGCGTTGGCGTCGTTCTCCACCACCACCGGGAAGCGCAGCCGGGAGCTGAGCGCCTGCTGCAGCGGTTCTCCGCGCCAGTTCAGGTGCGGGGCGAACAGCACGGTGGAGCGCTCGGCGTCCACCCAGCCCGCCGCACCGACGCCGACGGCGTGCACGTCGTGCTTGTCGGCCAGTTGCAGGACCAGTTCGACGATGACGTCCTCGACCACCTTGGGGCTCTTGCTCTTGTCCGGGGTCTCGGTGCGCAGCCGCTCCACCACGTTGCCGTCCCCGTCGACCACGCCCGCGACCACCTTGGTGCCGCCGATGTCCACGCCGATGGTGGGCAGCTTCAGCACCCCTGCGGGCAGGGTGCGCCGGCGGCGCTCGGCGCGCGGGCCGAGGCCCAGCAGGTTGGGCAGGACGGGGCGGGCGGGGCCGCTGGCTCGGGTCACGGAACGAATGCTCCTTGATTGGGTAAAGGTTGCGGTCCGGGGTCGGAAGGCTGTGGGCGAACTGGCAGACTGAGCGCTCGGCACCCAGCGGATTCTCACGAAAACGTGATGTTCCTCTCAGGTTTCCGCGAGTGTCGACGGCAACTGATCGAGTGTGTGACGCAGTCTGACAAGTGTGATGCGTGAACCGGGGGACCATGCCCCGGACGGCCGGACGACCCGATTCGAGAGACCCCGATGCAGCTGACAGGCACCCCGTTCCTCCTCCTCACGATCGTCCTGGTGCCGGTCTCGATCGTGGCGGCGCTGCTGCTGTGGGGGCGGGTGCGCGGTCCGAAGCCCTTCCAGGTGCTCTCCAGGATCGTGATGCTGTTGTTCTGTCAGATCACGGCCGTCATGACGGTCTTCGTGATGGTGAACAACGCCAACCTGATCTACGGCAGCTGGGACGACCTGCTGGGCACCGGCAACCACGTCCGCGCGGTGCCCAACCTGCAGACCGGGCCGGACGGTTCGGGCGGTCCGGAGGGCGGCGGGCCGGGCAACGACGCCCAGCGCCCCAAGGTGCTGCAGCAGTTCAAGCCGGTCGACGACCCGAAGGTGCCGGACGACGTGCGGACCACCGACCTCAAGGGCGAGGTCTCCGGCGTCGACGGCGAGGTGCTGGTCTGGCTGCCGCCGCAGTACGACGACCCGGCGTACAAGGACAAGACCTTCCCCGTGGTGGAACTGCTGCCGGGCTGGCCGGGCTCCTCCAAGACCTGGTTCGGCACCCTGAAGGTCTCCGAGCAGCTGAAGCCGATGATGCGCAGCGGGCAGGTCGCCCCGTTCATCCTGGTCTCGCCGCGCACCAACCTGCTGGGCGACAACACCGACACCGGCTGCGCCGACGTCCCCGGCAAGGTCAACGCGGACGCCTGGCTGTCGCGCGACGTGCCGCAGATGGTGCTCGACAACTTCCGCGCCGACCCGGCGGCCGACCGCTGGGCGGTGGCCGGGTACTCGGCGGGCGCCCACTGCGCGGCCAAGCTCGCCCTGGAGCACCCGAACCGCTACCGGGCCGGGGTCAGCCTCTCCGGGTACAACGACCCCGGCGTCGAGGAGAAGTCGCTGACCGCGCAGGACCCGCACCTGCGCGAGGTCTCCAACCCGCTCAACATCCTCAGGTCCGCCAAGACCCCGCCGAAGACCGCCCTGTACGTCAGCGGCAACAAGGGCGACGGCCTGGAGGCCGGCGAGGCCCTGAAGGCCGCCGCCAAGCCCCCCACCGCGGTCACCGTCCAGGAGACCAGCGGCGCCCACAGCAGCGACGTCTGGAAGCCGATGGTCCCGGGCGTCTTCACCTGGCTGACCGGTGTGATCCCCGTCCAGCACTGACCGCACCGCACGGGGGCGGGTCCGGGGCGCGTGCCCGGCCCGCCCCCGTGCGTCGTCGGCCCGGACGGGTCAGGACCCCGGCAGGGTGTTGACGTAGTCGGTGCCGGCGGCGTAGAAGCCGTCCACCGCCTTCTGGACGTCGGCCTGGGACACCGCCTCGTCGGCCTTGTGGTAGAACCAGTTGACCTTCATGTCCCAGGTGCGCCCGGCGCCGAGGGAGGGCATCAGGTCGATGAACCAGTTGCTGAAGTGGACGTCGACCTTCTCCCGCGCGACGTACTTGCCGGTGCTGGTGAACAGGTCCTTGCCGTCCAGCGAGTAGGTCACCTTCCCGTCCACCGCGGTGATCATCATCAGGTGCCAGCCCTCCAGGTGCTGCTTCAGGGCGTGGGTGACCCGGTCCGGCGGGTCGGCCTTGAACCAGCTGGTGGTGTCGAGCTGCGGGCCGACGGAGCCCCAGCCGCCGTTGGCCATGTACTCGTAGTCGAGCTCGCTGTAGTTCGCCGAGGAGTCCTCGGGCGAGATCGGGAAGAAGGTCTGGACGACGTGGTCGCCGTTGCGGCCGGTGCCGGGCTTGTCGCTGAGGTAGACCCGGGCGGCGTAGGTCCCGTTGAGGAACCGGGCGCCGGTGGTCTGCACCTCCACCTGCTCGGTGCCCTGCTTGGTGCCGTCGGTGGACGAGCGCAGTTGCAGGACCCGGCCGCCCTGGGCGGCGCCGTCGGTGGGGAAGGAGGCCCCGGCGGCGCTCCAGGTGTCCTTGATGCCGGGGCCGCCCGCACCGTCGCGGACCTCCCAGCCGTGGTCGGCGAAGGCGGGGTCGTCCGGCCCGGTGTAGTGGAAGGAGTCGAACAGCGTGCCGGGCGGGCCGGTCGGCGTCGGCGAGGCGCTTGAGGTGGAGCCGCCCTTGGTGCCCGCTCCCCTCGCGGCCGCACCGTCCCCGGAGCCGGCGGCGCCGCCGGCGCTGGAGCAGGCGGCGAGCAGGGACAGCAGGACCGGCGCGGTGAGCACGCTCCACGCACGGTGGCGGGGCATGCGGCGGGGCTGGCTCACACGGGCTCCTTGCGGCGTAGCGGCGGAGCCTGGACGCGCCCCTCGGCGCGGGGCGGCGGCTGATCCGCACGAAGCGGTCATCCTAACGGGGCCCGCAAGCGCCACCGCCCCTGCCCCGCCCGGATCCTGACGGACATGTGCCAAGGTCAACGGTCCGCGACCGTCCCCCTACGGTCATGCCCCCGCGGTCATCTCAATCCGATTACAACACTGCGCCATACTCCACCAAAAACGGACAAGCGCCCCAATTGCCTCCGGCCGGGTGGACTAGCGTTCGGCCTACGCTCCCGCGATCCCCACCTATCTGCACTGAGAGGCGCTGCACGGTGCGCCCTGTCATGACTCCCCACGGAGGCGGACCCGTCCGCACGGGGGGACTCGGCGGTCCCGCCGACGACTTCCCCCCGTACGACGACTACGACGACCACGACGAACCGGCCCCCGAGCCGGTGTTCGTCGACCAGTCGGGGCTCCGCGGCCGCATGCTCCGGGGCCTGGGCTGGCCGGTCTCCCTGGTCGGCGCGGTCCTGGCGGTCGCCATGGGCGGCAGCCTGGTCGGCATGCAGGCGGACGCCCCGCCGCTGGTGGTGCCCGCCCAGCCCGCGCAGGCGCCGGCCGCCACCGCGGCCCCGTCGCCGTCCGCCAGCGCCTCGCCGTCCGCGACCGCCTCGCCGTCCGCCACCGGAACGACCGGACGCCCCACCGCGCCCGGCTCGAAGGGCCCGACCGGTGGCACGAAGCCGAGCAGCACGAACACGAAGCCGAGCGCCACGAAGTCCGGCTCGAAGTCCACCGCCGCGTCCCACGCACCGACGCCCTCGGGCCGGTCGGCCGCGCACTCCTGACGGCCCGCCGTCCCCCGACCCTCCCGCCCATCCCCAGGAGCGCCATTGTCCCGCCACCAGCGCCGCCGGCAGTCCCTGCTCAGGCCGCGCCGACTGGCCGCGCCGCCGCTGCGCTTCTTCATGCCGCTGTCCCTGCTCGCGTGCCTGCTGGTGCTGCTCGTGCTGCGCGGCCTGGCCACCAACGAGGTGTTCCACGACACCCGGATCGCCCAGTCGGTGGACAAGACGACCGTGCCCGAGGAACTGCTCCACGGCGGCCCGGTCATCGACGCGCGCGGGGACAAGAAGGCGCACCCGGTGAGCTACCGGATCCCCGACAAGACCGTGGTGCTGAGCTTCGACGACGGCCCCTCCCCGGAGTGGACCCCGAAGATCCTGAAGGTGCTCGCGGACCACGGCATCCGCGCCGACTTCTTCGTGACCGGCTCGATGACCACCCGCAACCCGGAGCTGATCCGGCAGATCGTCGCGGGCGGCCACGAGATCGGCCTGCACACCTTCACCCACCCCGACCTGGCGTACCAGTCACACGCCCGGATCAGCTGGGAGCTGGCGCAGACCCAGCTGGCGCTGGCCGGCGTCGCGGGCGTCCACAGCTCGCTGTTCCGGCCGCCGTACTCCTCCGACGCCTCCGCGATGGACGACTGGAACTACCCGGTCATCAAGTACGTGGGCGCGCACGGCTACCTCACCGCGTTCATCGACCGCGACACGGACGACTGGAAGCGCCCCGGGGTGGAGGAGATCGTCAAGGCCGCGATGCCCACCACGCCCGGCGCGGGCGAGCTGGTCCTGCTGCACGACGCGGGCGGTGACCGCTCGGAGACCGTCGAGGCGCTGGAGCAGATCATCGTCAAGCTGCAGGGCGAGGGCTACCGCTTCACCACCATCTCCGACGCGCTCGGCGCCCCCAGCGCCATGGTGCCGGTGCACGGCTTCCAGCTGTGGGCGGGCAAGGGGTTCATCTGGGCCACCCACGTGTCGGTGGTGACCCTGCCGCTGCTGGTCGGGCTGCTGGCCCTGGTCGGCTTCCTGAACTTCGGCCGGTTCGCGCTGATGGTCGTGCTCGCCCCGGTGCACGCCCGCCGCTCCAAGCGGCAGGGGGTCTGGGGGCCGCCCGTCACCGAACCGGTCACCGTCCTCGTCCCGGCTTACAACGAGCGCGAGTGCATCGCCAACACGCTCAACTCGCTGGCCGCCAGCGACTACCCGATCGAGGTCATCGTCATCGACGACGGCTCCACGGACGGCACCGCGGACATCGTCGAGGAGATGGACCTGCCGTTCGTCCGGCTGATCCGCAAGGTCAACGGCGGCAAGCCGAGCGCGCTGAACGCCGGTGTGGCGGCCGCCTCGTACGACATCGTCGTGATGATGGACGGCGACACCGTCTTCGAGCCGTCCACCGTCCGCGAGCTGGTCCAGCCCTTCGCCGACCCGGGGATCGGCGCGGTGGCGGGCAACGCGAAGGTCGGCAACCGCGACAGCCTGATCGGCGCCTGGCAGCACATCGAGTACGTCCTCGGCCACAACCTGGACCGCCGGATGTACGACGTGCTCAACGTCATCCCGACCATCCCGGGCGCGGTCGGCGCCTTCCGCCGGGAGGCCCTGGAGGCCGTCGGCGGAATGAGCGACGACACCCTCGCCGAGGACACCGACATCACCATGGCGGTGCTCTGCGAGGGCTGGCGGATCGTCTACGCCGAGCGCGCCCGCGCCTGGACCGAGGCCCCCGCCAGCCTGCAGCAGCTGTGGTCCCAGCGCTACCGCTGGAGCTACGGCTCGATGCAGGCGATGTGGAAGCACCGCCGCGCGGTGGTCTCCCGCGGGCCGGCCGGCCGCTTCGGCCGGATCGGGCTGCCGCTGGTCGTGCTGTTCGGCGTGGTCGCCCCGCTGCTGGCCCCGCTGGTCGACCTGTTCCTGCTGTACGGCGTCCTGTTCGCGGACACCCCGATCACGCTCGCCAGCTGGGGCGGCTTCATCCTGCTCCAGTCCCTGCTGTCCTGGTACGCCTTCCGGCTCGACCGGGAGAAGCCCTGGCACCTGATCAGCCTGCCGTTGCAGCAGGTGGTCTACCGGCAGCTGATGTACATCGTCCTCTTGCAGTCCACGATCACCGCGTTCACCGGTGGCCGGCTGCGCTGGCAGAAGCTCCGGCGCACCGGCGAGGTCTCCGCCGCGCCGGTGGAGGTGTGACGTGACTTCACCCACCGGACAGCGCGGGCGGCACGAGGAGACCATCCCGCTGCGGATACCCGAGGGGTTCGGGCGCCACGAGGACACCATGGCGCTGCGGATCCCCGAGCAGTGGCGCCGGGACCACGACACGGACCCGGTGCCGGAGGAGCCGCAGGAGGAGCAGGCCCCCGCCCCGCGCAAGGGCGGCCGGGACCGCTACCTGGACCTGCTGCGCGCGCTGGCGCTGGTCCGCGTGGTGCTCTACCACAACTTCGGCTGGTTCTGGCTGCCGCTGCTGTTCCCGTCGATGGGCGTGATGTTCGCGCTGGCGGGCTCGCTGATGGCCCGTTCGCTGAGCCGTCCCGCCCTCGGCGTGATCCGCGGGCGCATGCGCCGGCTGCTGCCGCCGATGTGGCTGTTCGGCGGGATCGTGGTCGCCCTGCAGGTCGTCGACGGCGGCGGCCCCGGCGCGGACGGCCACCCCACCTGGTGGTGGGCCAAGCTGGCCTTCTGGCTGCTGCCGCTGAGCACCCCGCCGTACGCGGAGGACGGCCTGCACGGCCTGCACGGCCTGCACCTGGAGTCCGGCTGGGCCACCCAGCTCGTGGTGCCGCTGTGGTACCTGCGGGCCTACCTCTGGTACGTCCTGCTCTCGCCGCTGATGCTGCGGGCCCTGCGGCGCTTCCCGGTGGCGACGCTGTGCGCCCCGCTGGTGCTGGTGATCGCGATGAACGGGTTCACCACCGACCACGACTTCGTCTACCAGCGGGTCTGGGAGACCGTCAACGACTTCGCGACCTTCGGCTCCTGCTGGATCCTCGGCATGGCCCACCAGGAGGGGGTGCTCAAGCGGCTCCCGCAGTACGTCCTGCCGTCCCTCGCGCCGCTGGTCATGGTGGCCGGCTTCTGGTACCTGCAGACCAGGCCGGTCGATCCGACCCAGCCGACCGACATCGAGGCGTGGCCGATCGCCCAGGCCGTCTGGTCCCTGGGCTTCGTCGCGCTGCTGCTGCACCTCAGCCCGTCCTGGGAGCGGTGGCCCGCCCCGCTGGAGCGCTGGAACGGCCTGGTCAGCCTGCTGAACTCGCGGGCCGTCAGCGTCTACCTGTGGCACGTGACCGCACTGGTGGCCGCCGTCCCGCTGATCGACCGCCTGTGGGACGTCGACTTCTTCTACGAGCACATGAAGTGGCTGCTGACCAGCCAGTGGTTCACCCTGGCGGTCGGCATCCCGCTGCTGGCCCTGCTGGTGCTGGCCTTCGGCTGGGTCGAGGACGTGGCCGCCAAGCGCTCGCCACGGCTGTTCCCGTACCCGCGCCGCAAGCGGGGCAAGCGCCGGGTCGCCGCCTGAGCGGGCGCCGGGCGGTCGGCGCTCCCCCCGGCGGGCGCCGGCCGGCCCGGGGGAGCGCCGCGGCTCAGGAGAGCTCCAGGGCGAGGTAGAAGTCGACCCGGTCCTCCAGTCGGGAGAGGTCGCGGCCGGTGAGCTCCTCGATCCGGCCGATGCGGTAGCGCAGCGTGTTGACGTGGACGTGCAGCTGGGCGGCGCAGCGGGTCCAGGAGCCGTCGGAGCGGAGGAAGGCTTCGAGGGTGCGGACCAGGTCGGCCTGGTGTTCGAGGTCGTAGGCGATGACCTTGTCGAGCAGGCGGCTGCGGAAGGCGCGGCGGACCTCGTCGGGGACGGCGGCCAGCAGCAGGACGTGCGAGGCGAGCTCCTCGGGGCCGGCGACGCAGACCCGGCCGACCCGGGCGGCGGCGATCCGGCGGGCGTGCCTGGCCTCTTCGAGGGCGCCGCGCAGGCCGCCGGACTCGGCGGCGGGGGCGCAGACGCCGACGGTGATCCGGCCCTCGGAGCCGAGGCCGGCCTCCAGCGGGGCGAGCAGCGCGCGGACGGCGTCGGCGGGGACGGGGGCGTCCAGGGCCGGGAGGACGACGACGGCGCCGGTGGGGCCGAGGGCGGCGACCAGGGCGCGGTCGGTGGCGCCGGCCAGCGCTTCTTCGAGGATCGGGCGCAGCGCGCCGTCGGGCAGTCCGGTGGCGTCGGCGGACAGGACGAGCCACTGCGGGCCGGGCCCGGAGGTCTCGGTGGAGCCCTCGTAGCGGGTGGCCATGGTGGTGGACGCCTGGAGGGCGCGGCCGATCTCGGCGGGGTCGGCGTCGCGCTGGAGCAGGGTGAGCACCTCGTCGGCGATCCGGCGGCGCAGCCGGCGGCCCTCGTCGCGGCGGGTGCGTTCGGCGGCGACCAGCCGGGCCAGGTTCTCGGCGAGCCGCTGGCGCCCCGGGGTCCACTCGGTGACGTCGCCGGCGACGGCGAGGATCCAGTCGGCGAGCGGGGTGTCGGCGTCCCGGCCGTCGGCGGCGGCGGGCAGCAGCGAGTAGGGGCCGGTGGCCAGGCGGACCCGGTGCGGGGGGCGGCGGCGCTGGCGCTGGGCGGCGAGGTGGGCGCGGGCGAGCTGGTCGCGGTCGGCGGGCGGCAGGTGCTCGGCGGGTCCGGCGACGACGCGCCCGGTGGGGGTGAGGACCCAGCAGTCGAGGTCGAGGTCGCCGCCGAGCAGGTCGAGGACGGCGTCGAGGCCGCCGGCGCCGGCGGCGGAGACCAGCAGCCGGTGCCGGTCGACCAGGGCGGCGAGGTCGGCGGCGCGGTCGGCGGAGACCTGGCGGCCGACGTACTCGGTGACGGCGCCGAAGGCGACGTCGTCGGGGACGGCGAGCAGCGGCAGGCGGTGCCGGCGGCAGGCTTCGGCGAGGTCGGCGGGGACGGGGCCGACCTCGACCTCGCCGGCGCCGAGGGCGGCGGCGCCCGCGGTGACGATGGTGCGCACGAAGCGCTCGGAGTCGGCGGGGGCGGTGCGCCAGAGCATGCCGGTGAGGACGAGTTCGCCGCCGTGCAGGTAGCGGCCGGGGTCCTGGAGGTCGGTGGTCATCACTCCGGTGACCTGCCGGTCGAGTTCGTCCTCCCCGGCGAGCAGCCGCAGTCGGGGGGCGCCGGGGGCGAGCAGGTCACGGACGCGCATGGGCTGCCCTTCTTGGTCTGTGAGGGTGGGACCGCGGGGTGGAACGGCCCAGTGTGCACGAGCCGGGCTGGAGGATCGTCCACCTTAGAGGAACGTACAGGACGGTGGTGCGGGGCACCGCCGGGCCTCATGCCATCGGTGACTGCCAGTGGCCCCCGTCACAGCGGTTCACTTGCCAACACGCCGCCGGGCTGCACCGCGGTGACCGATCGGGCCCCGGCCCCGGCCACCGGCAAGGGCGCAGTGCCCGCGTCCGTCGGCGCCGACTTGAGGAGTTACCCGCATGGAGTTCCTTCGGCCCGCCACCTGGGACGAGGCACTCGCGGCGAAGGCCGAGCACCCCACCGCGCTGCCGATCTCCGGCGGCACGGACGTCATGGTCGAGATGAACTTCGACGTGCACCGGCCATCCGCGATCCTCGACCTGAACCGCATCACCGAGCTCACCGAGTGGACGGACGACGGCGCCGTCGTCCGGCTGGGCGCGGCGGTGCCGTACGCCCGGATCATCGAGGAGCTGTCGGGGCCGCTGCCCGGTCTGGCGCTGGCCGCGCACACGGTCGGCTCGCCGCAGATCCGCAACCGCGGCAGCGTCGGCGGCAACCTGGGCGCGGCCTCGCCGGCCGGCGACTCGCACCCGGCGCTGCTGGCGGCGGGCCGGGACGTGTTCGTGGAGGCGCACTCGGTGCGCGGGTCGCGGCTGATCCCGATCGACGACTTCTACGTCGGCGTGAAGCGCAACAGCCTGGAGCCGGACGAGCTGATCCGCGCGGTGCGGATCCCGGTCGCGGACGGGCCGCAGCAGTTCTCGAAGATCGGCACCCGCAACGCGATGGTGATCGCGGTCTGCGCGTTCGGCTTCGCGCTGCACCCGAAGAACGGCACGGTCGGCACCGGCATCGGCTCGGCCGCGCCGACGCCGCGCCGGGCGGTGGCGGCCGAGGAGTACCTGCGGGGGGTGCTCGCCGAGCGCGGCCTGTGGGAGTCCGGTGAGCTGCTGGGCCCGGAGGTGGTGCGGCGCTTCGGCGAGCTGGTGCGGGCCGCGGCCTCGCCGATCGACGACGTCCGGGGCACCGCCGACTACCGGCGGCACGCGCTGGCCGTGATGGCCCGGCGCACCCTGACGTGGTGTTGGAACGACTATCGCAAGCAGATCAGGAGCGCGGCATGAGGGTCACGTTCAGCGCGAACGGCAGGCCGGTGGAGGCCGACGACGTGTGGGAGGGCGAGTCCCTGCTGTACGTCCTGCGCGAGCGGGTCGGCCTGCCCGGGTCCAAGAACGCCTGCGAGCAGGGCGAGTGCGGCTCGTGCACGGTCTACCTGGACGGGGTGCCGGTGTGCTCCTGCCTGGTGGCGGCGGGCCAGGTGCAGGGCCGCGAGGTGCGCACCGTGGAGGGCCTGGCCGGCCCGGACGGCGAACTGGGCGTGGTCCAGCAGGCGTTCGTGGACGCGGGCGCCGTGCAGTGCGGCTTCTGCACCCCCGGCCTGCTGGTGCAGACCGACGCCCTGCTGGCCGCGGACCCGCAGCCCTCGGACACCGACATCCGCGAGGCGCTGTCGGGCAACCTGTGCCGCTGCACCGGCTACGAGAAGATCATGGACGCGGTGCGGCTGGCCTCGGCCCGCACCTGTGCCCGGGGGGCCGAGAAGTGAGCGCGCGCACGATCCAGGGCCAGAAGAACCTGCAGAAGATCAACCAGGCGTCCAAGGACGGCATCGGCGGCTCCCCGCTGCGCCCGGACGGCACGCTGAAGGTGAAGGGCGAGTTCGCCTACTCCTCCGACCTGTGGCACGAGGACATGCTGTGGGGCACCGCGCTGCGCTCCCCGCACCCGCGGGCGAACATCCTCTCCGTCGACGTCTCGGAGGCGCTCGCCGTCCCCGGCGTGTACGCGGTGCTCACCCACGAGGACGTCCCCGGCGAGAAGTACTACGGCCTGGAGATCGCCGACCAGCCGGCCCTGGCGATCGACAAGGTCCGCTACCACGGCGAGGCGATCGCCCTGGTCGCCGCCGACCACCCGGAGACGGCCCGCCGCGCGGTGAAGAAGATCAAGGTCGAGTACGAGGTGCTCACCCCGATCACCACCGAGGAGCAGTGCCTCGACCCGGAGACCCACGGGTACGTGCACGAGCCGCACGAGTACAAGTCGCACGCCTACGGCAACGTCTGCCACGAGCAGCGGCTGGTCTCCGGCCTGGGCGTCACCGACGAGGTGCGGGCGCTGGCGGACGTGGTCGTCTCCGGCGAGTACGAGGTCGGCATGCAGGACCAGGCGTTCCTCGGCCCGGAGTCCGGCCTGGCGGTGCCCGCCGAGGACGGCGGCGTCGACCTGTACGTCGCCACCCAGTGGCTGCACGTGGACCGCCAGCAGATGGCGCCCGTCCTGGACCTGCCGCTGGAGAAGGTCCGGCTCACGCTGGCCGGGGTGGGCGGCGCGTTCGGCGGCCGCGAGGACCTGTCGATGCAGATCCACGCCTGCCTGCTGGCGCTGCGCACCGGCAGGCCCGTCAAGATCGTCTACGCCCGGGACGAGTCGTTCTTCGGGCACGTGCACCGCCACCCGGCGCGGATGCGCTACGAGCACGGCGCCACCCGCGACGGGAAACTGGTCTTCGCCGACTGCCGGATCGTGCTGGACGGCGGCGCCTACGCCTCCGCCTCCCCCGCCGTGGTCGGCAACGCCGCCTCGTTGGGCCACGGCCCGTACGTGATCCCGAACGTGCGGATGCACGCGATCGCGCTGTACTCCAACAACCCGTCCTGCGGGGCGATGCGCGGCTTCGGCGCGGTGCAGGCCGCGTTCGGCTACGAGTCGCAGATGGACAAGCTGGCCGAGGCGCTCGGGATGGACCCGGTCGAGCTGCGGCAGCTGAACGCCGTCACCCAGGGCGACCGGATGCCGACCGGGCAGGAGATCGACGCGCCCGCGCCGGTCGCCGAACTGCTGCAGCGGGTCAAGGACATGCCGCTGCCGCCGCCGCTCGACCTGGAGCACCTGGACGTGCGCACCCTGCCGGGCGCGCTGTCCAACACCTCGCACGGCGAGGGCATCGTGCGCGGCGTCGGCTACTCGGTGGGCATCAAGAACGTCGGCTTCTCCGAGGGCTTCGACGACTACTCCACCGCCCGGGTCCGGCTGGAGGTGATCGGCGGCGAGCCGGTCGCCATGGTGCACACCGCGATGGCCGAGGTCGGCCAGGGCGGCGTCACCGTGCACGCCCAGATCGCCCGCACCGAGCTGGGCGTCGAGCAGGTCACCATCCACCCGGCCAACACCGAGGTCGGCTCGGCCGGCTCCACCTCCGCCTCCCGGCAGACGTACATGACCGGCGGCGCGGTGAAGCTCGCCGCCGAGGCGGTCCGGCACGAGCTGCTGGAGCGCGGGCGGCACCGCTACGGCTGGACGCAAGGCGACCTGTCGCTGGCCGGCGGCAAGGTGGTCTCCGCCTCGGCCGGGGTGCTGATCCCGATCGTCGACCTGCTCGGCGAGGACGCCATCGAGCAGACCCGCGAGCACCACCACCGCCCCACCGTCCCGTTCGACAAGGAGACCGGGCAGGGCTTCGGCCACGTCCAGTACACCTTCTGCGCCAACCGCGCCGTGGTCGACGTGGACGTGGAGCTGGGCCTGGTCAAGGTGGTCGAACTGACGGCCGTGCAGGACGTCGGCAAGGCGCTCAACCCGCTCTCGGTGGTCGGCCAGATCCAGGGCGGCTGCACCCAGGCGCTGGGCCTCGCGGTGATGGAGGAGATCGTGCTGAAGGACGGCAAGGTGCGCAACGCCTCCTTCACCGACTACCTGATCCCCACCATCCTGGACACCCCGCCGATCCCGGTGCAGATCCTCGAACTCCCCGACCCGAACGCCCCGTACGGGCTGCGCGGCGTCGGCGAGGCGCCCACCGTCTCCGCCACCCCGTCGATCGTCGCGGCCATCCGCCAGGCCACCGGCAAGGCGCTCACCCGCATCCCGGTGCGGCCGGAGCACCTGACCGACACGCTCTGACGGCCCGAACGTCCCCGGGGAGAGCACCCGTCTTCCCTGCTGGTCCCCGGGGAACCCGCCGTCAGGCCACGCCGGGCCGGCGGCTCCGCACCCCCACCCGTGAGTCGAACCAGTCCCCCTGCGTACCCCCCCTGACGGGCATTCAGGTCGGCTCGCCCACCCCAACCCCCTATGAACCTTGGGAGTGGACATGTCCCGGACCTCCACGGAGCCCGGCCCCACCGAAGAAGCGGCCCCCACCGCACCGGAAACACCCCCGCGCGGCGCCCTCGACGCCTACTTCAAGATCTCGGCGCGCGGCTCCACCCTGGGCAACGAGATCCGCGGCGGTCTCACCACCTTCATGGCGATGGCCTACATCGTCCTGCTCAACCCGATCATCCTGAGCGGCGCGGACGTCACCGGCGCGAAGCTGGGCCACGCCCAGCTGACCACCGCCACCGCGCTGGCCGCCGCCGTCACCACGATCCTGATGGGCGTGGTCGGCAACGTGCCGCTGGCGGTCGCGGCCGGCCTGTCCGTCTCCGGCGCGATATCCGCGCTGGTGGTGCCGCACACCACCTGGGCGCAGGCGATGGGCCTGTGCGTGCTCTACGGCCTGCTGATCGTGCTGCTGGTGGTCTCCGGCCTGCGCGAGAAGATCATGAACGGGATCCCGCTGCCGCTCAAGCACGCCATCACCATCGGCATCGGCCTGTTCGTGGCGATCATCGGCTTCTACAAGGCCGGGTTCGTGCACACCGGCGGCCCCACCCCGCTCTCGCTCGGCCCGTTCGGCGAGCTGCGGGGCTGGCCGGTGCTGATCTTCGCACTCACCCTGCTGACCGTCTTCGTGCTGCTGGCCCGGGGCGTCCGGGGCGCGATCCTGATCGGCATCGCGGCCGGCACCGTGGTCGCGCTGGTGGTGAACGAGGCGGCCGGGCTGACCGCGGCGGACTGGGGCGGCTCGGCGCCGACCTGGCCCGGATCGCCGGTCGCCGCGCCCGACTTCGGGTTGTTCGGGCACGTCGACCTGTTCGGCGCGTTCGGCTCGCACGGGCTGGGCGCGATCAGCGCCTCGGTGGCCGTGTTCACCCTCGTCCTGGCCGGCTTCTTCGACGCGATGGCCACCATCATCGGCGTCGGCACCGAGGCCGGGCTCGCCGACGCCAAGGGCCGGATGCCCGGCCTGTCCAAGGCGCTGTTCATCGACGGCGCGGGCGGCGCGATCGGCGGCCTGTCCGGCGCGTCCGGGCAGACCGTGTTCGTCGAGTCGGCCACCGGCGTCGGCGACGGCGCCCGCACCGGCCTGGCCTCCACCGTCACCGGCGGCGTGTTCGCGCTGATGCTGTTCTTCTCGCCGGTCGCCGCGGTGGTGCCGGTGCAGGTCGCCTCCGCCGCGCTGGTGGTGATCGGCTCGATGATGATGAGCCAGGCCCGGCACATCGACTGGTCGGACCGCGAGGTCGCCATCCCCGCGTTCCTGACCTGCGTGGTCATGCCGTTCACGTACAGCATCACGGCCGGCGTCGCGGCCGGCGTCATCTCGTACACCGTCATCAAGGCGGGCACCGGCAAGTGGCGCGAGCCCGGCCCACTGATGTGGATCCTGACCGGCGTGTTCGTCGTGTACTTCGCGATCGTGCCGATCAAGTCCTGGCTGGGCGTCCACTGACGCCTCCGCCCCCACCGCCGCCCCGCCGCACCCTCCGGCGGGGCGGCACACCCGTCCGTGAGGAGCAACCCCGTGCACGACATCGCCGCCCAGCTGCACACCTGGCACGCCGCCGGACGCCCCTACGCGGTGGCCACCGTGGTCGGCACCCTGGGCTCCGCCCCGCGCGAACCCGGCGCCGCGCTGGCCGTCGACGCGGACGGCGAGGCGGTCGGCTCGGTCTCCGGCGGCTGCGTCGAGGGCGCCGTGTACGAGCTGTGCCGGGCCGCGCTGGAGAGCGGCGCCCCCGTGCTGGAGCGCTTCGGCTACAGCGACGAGGACGCCTTCGCCGTCGGCCTGACCTGCGGCGGCCTGCTCGACGTCTTCGTCCAGCCGGTCACCCCCGGCGCGGACCCCGGCCTGGACGCGGCCGTCGCCCACGTCGCCTCCGGCACGCCCGTCGCGGTGGCCCGGATCGTCGACGGCCCGCCCGCCCTGCTCGGCGGCACCCTCGCCGTCACCGCGGACGCCCACCACGGCTCGTTCGCCTCCCTCCGGCTGGAGCGCGCCGCCGTCACCGAGGCCCGCGCGATGCTCTCCGCCGGGCGCACCGGCCGGCTCCCGCTCGGGCTGGACGGCCGCCCCTGCGACCCCTCCGCCGAGCAGACCGTCACCGTCTTCGTCGAGGCGTACGTGCCGCCGCCGCGGATGCTCGTCTTCGGCGCGATCGACTTCGCCTCCGCGGTGGTGCGGATCGGCAAGTTCCTCGGCTACCACGTCACGGTCTGCGACGCCCGGCCGGTGTTCGCCACCGCGCGCCGCTTCCCCGAGGCGGACGAGCTCGTCGTCGACTGGCCGCACCGCTACCTCGACACCCAGCTGGACCGGCTCGACGGCCGCAGCGTGCTGTGCGTCCTCACCCACGACGCCAAGTTCGACGTCCCGCTGCTGGAGCGCGCCCTGCGGCTGCCGGTCGGCTACGTCGGCGCGATGGGCTCCCGCCGCACCCACCGCGACCGCGCCGCCCGCCTGCGCGAAGTCGGCCTCACCGAAGCCGAGTTGGCCCGCCTGCACTCCCCCATCGGCCTCGACCTCGGCGCCCGCACCCCCGAGGAGACCGCCGTCTCCATCGCCGCCCAACTCGTCGCCGAGGCCCGCGGCGGCTCCTGCCTCCCGCTCTCCGCCACCGGCGGCCCGATCCACCACGACCCGGCCGAGCCGTTCCGCCCATGTGGGCCGACGAGCCCCACCGCGGAGGTTTCCGAGAAAAACGAACCATCCGGCGACCAGGTGCACCGTATCCGGAAATAGGGTGCTCCTCTCCCCTGCCCCGATCCCCGCCGAGAAAGTGACCTGCGTCACACCGGGGCCCGGCGGAATTCACTCGCTCCGGGTTCACCGCCCCGAAACGCGCCATCGACGTGCGTATACGCCCAACCTTAAATCCGGACCGGTGGACTCCATTGCCGTGTGACCTGCGTCACACGCGAATTCAACACCGCTCCGCATGCAATCTGGTTAATCTGATGCCCGTTCGCCGGGGAAATACCACGGCGACCGAAAGGCAGCAGGGGGAAAACATGAACAAGACCGCCCGCAGGATCGCCAAGGCGCTCGTCGCCGGCTCCGTGGCCGCCGTGTCCGTCGTCGCCCTGACCGGCAGCGCCTCGGCGAGCAACGTCTCCTACCTCTCCCGCGGCAGCACGCTCTACGGCGGCGACTCGATCATCAAGTACGTCGGGAGCGGCCTCCCGGGCTACGAGCTGCGCATGCAGACGGACGGCAACCTGGTCGAGTACCGCTGGAACAACGGCAGCGTCGACCGGGTCTGCTGGTCGACCGGCACCTACACCCAGCCCGGCGCCTACGCGACCTACCAGAACGACGGCAACTTCGTGCTCTACAGCCGAGGCGGCGCCGTGCTCTGGAGCACCCACACCATCACCCAGGACGGCTTCAGCGTCAGCATCAACGACCGCGGCGCCATGTTCGTCGGCAACCAGCAGATCGTCGGCGCCGGCATCTGCTGACGGCCGCCCGAGCCAGCCCGGTAAATCATCCCGGCCGAATTCGGAAAAAGCAGCTCCCGCAAAACACCCGGAGATTTCCGCCACCCGGTAATTCCGGCGCGCGATGACGTCTCCGAACTCCCTGCGCCTTCCGCGGGGCCCGCCCGGGCCGTTTCCGGCCGCTCCGGGCGGGCCCCGCGTCCGTGATGTCCCGTCGTTCCCCGCGCCTCCCCCGGGACGCCGCCGCCGTGCCTTCACCGGCGAACGAGCGGCCCGTGGCGATGCGCACCCGCCCTGATCCGTCAGATTCCCGTCCGCCGGGCAAGCGCCGCGGCGGGCGGCAGGCAGCAGAGGAAACCGCATGAACAAGACCGCCCGCAGGATCGCCAAGGCGCTCGTCGCCGGCTCCGTGGCCGCCGTGTCCGTCGTCGCCCTGACCGGCAGCGCCTCGGCGAACAACGTCTCCGCCCTGCCCCGGAACAACACCCTCAACGGCGGCGACTCGATCGTCACGTTCGGCTCCGGCGGCCAGCCCAGCTACGAGCTGCGCATGCAGACGGACGGCAACCTGGTCGAGTACCGCTGGTACAACGGCAGCATCGACCGGGTCTGCTGGTCGACCGGCACCAACGGGAACGGCGCCTCCCACGCGACGTACCAGAACGACGGCAACTTCGTGGTGTACCGCAACAGCGACAACCACGTGCTCTGGGCCTCCAACACCGTCGGCTGGTCGGGCAACTCGGTGAACATCTCCGCCAGCGGCGTCGTCTACGTCGGCAGCAAGCAGCTCAACGCGCCCTACTGCTGATGCCCCGACCGGGCGAGGGGGCAACGGTTCCCGTGCGGCCTCCGGCCGCGCCCCCTCGTCCCGGCTCCCTGCGCCGCCCCGCTCCCCCGCCGCCCGTCCTCAGATCACCCCCGCGCCCCACTGACCGCCCTCCGGCGCCCCCGGGAGCACCCAGGCCACCGCGGAGGCCGTGTGGGTCAGGAACGGGGTGAGCGCGTCGCGTTCGGCGAGGCGGGTCTGGACCCGGGCGAAGAGGGCGGGGTCGGGCATGAAGGCGCAGAAGAGCAGGCCGCGGTCGGCGGGGGCGTCGTCGTAGGACCAGCCGCGGCGGAGCATCCGGGCGCCGCCGTCGAGGCGGGGGCTGCTGAGGCGGACGTGGGCGCCGGCGGGGATGACGTAGGAGCCGTCGGGGTGCTTGGCGTAGATGTCGGGGTCGTCGTGCTCGGCGCTGCCGGTGAGCGGGGCGCCGGTGTCGGCCCGGCGGCCCATGGCGAGTTCGCGGCCGTCGGCGGGGAGGGCCGCGAAGGCGGCGGTGTCCATCCGGATCCGGCGGTAGACCAGGACGGTGCCGTCCTGGTGCCAGAGGGCGGGGTCGGCGGGGTCGGGGTTGGCGGTGCCGTCCTTGAAGCCGAACAGGTTGCGCGGGGTCCCGCCGTCGGGGGTGGGCGGCAGGAAGCCGCCCTGCTGCCAGCGGAGGGCGGCGCCCGCGGCGGTGGCGGCGGTGAGCAGGTGCTCGGCCAGGACGCCGGTGGTCCAGGGGTGTTCGGCGCTGACCTGGAGCAGCAGGTCGCCGCCGCCGCGGGCGGGGTCGAGGCGGTCGCCGGGGAAGGCCGGGAGTTCGGCGAGGGTCTCGGGGGCGGGCAGCCGGAGGCGGGCGGCCAGGGCCGGTCCGAGCGCGGCGAGCGAGGTGACCGGCGGGGTGCCGGCCAGCCGGGCGTCGGCGAGGGTGCCGTCGGCGGCCCGGGCCAGGACGTCCCCGGTGCCGGCCAGCAGGGTGCGCAGCGCGCCGCGGTCGGCGTCGGCGGGGAGGTCGAGGGCGAGCAGCCGGGTGGCGGGGAGCTGGCGGTGCACGACGCCGCTCTGCCGGGCGCCGTGGAACGGGACGGCCGCGGCGGGCGGCGGCGGGGCGGTGGCGGCGGGCCGGTCCTCGCGGGTGAGCGCGGTGGCGGCACCGGCCCCGGCGGCGCCGGCGGCGAGGACGGCCCCGGCGGTGAACAGGGTGCGGCGGTCGATCCGGGGCCGGTCCGGCGTGCTGTCGTCCTGCGGGTTCCCCGGTTCGGTGTGCATGGCCGCCATTGCAGACGATAGAACACGTTTCATGCAACTCCGCCTCTCTTCCTTCACGTTGATGACTCGTCAGGCCCGGGCGGGCCGGTTGGTGCTGGGTGCGGCGCTGCTGCTGCTCCCGGCGGCGGCCGGGTGCTCCCCGGGCGGTGCGGGCGGTTCCTCGGCCGACCGCCATCCGCCGGGGACGGTGGTCCGGGTGCCGGAGGACTTCCCGACCGTGCAGCGGGCGGTGGACGTCGCGAACCCGGGCGACCTGGTGCTGGTCGGCCCGGGGACGTACCGGGAGAGCGTGCGGATCACCCGGCCGCGGGTGGTGCTGCGCGGGACGGACCGCGATGCGGTGGTGTTCGACGGCGGGCTGAAGCTGGTCAACGGGATCACCGCGACCGGCGCGGGCAGCGTGGTGGAGAACCTGACCGTGCACGGCTACCTGGCCAACGGCGTGCTGTTCACCGGCGTCACCGACGAGAAGCTGCAGCGGCACGGCGCGGGCGGCTCGGCGTACGACCCGCTGGACACCACCCGCTTCCCCGCCGTGCAGGGCTTCCGGGCGACCCGGGTGACGGCGTACGGGAACGCGCTGTACGGGATCTACGCGTTCGACGCGCGCGGCGGGGTCATCGAGGAGTCGTACGCCTCGGGGCAGGCCGACTCGGGGATCTACGTCGGGCAGTGCAAGCCGTGCGACACCCTGGTGCGGGGCAACACGGTGGAGCGCAACGCGGTCGGGATCGAGATCACCAACGCCTCGGAGAACCTGACCGTGGTGGGCAACCGGGTGGTGGGCAACCGGGTCGGGGTGACGGTCAACTCCAACGACCTGGAGTCGCTGGCGCCGCAGCACGCCGCGGTGATCGCGGGCAACGTGGTGGCGGACAACAACGCGGCGGACTCGCCGGTGCAGGCCGACGGCGGTTTCGGGATCGGCATCGGGATCGGCGGCGGCACCGGCAACCGGGTGGAACGGAACCTGGTGCGCGGCAACCGGTCGGCGGGCGTGGTGGTGACCGACCCGCCGGGGCACCCCGCCGCAGGCAACCGGGTGACCGGCAACGGCGTCACCGGCAACGGGGTGGACCTGGTCAGTTCGGCGGCCGACCCGAGCAACTGCTTCACCGGGAACGGGCCTTCGACGCAGAGCCCGGACGGCCTGGAGGGGCTGGCGGCCTGCGACGCGACCGGCGCCGGACGCGTCCCGGCCGGGCGGGCGGCCGGGGTGCAGGCCCCGCCCGGGACGGCGTTCAACGCCGTGCCGGTGCCGCCCGCGCAGCCCTCGCTGCCCGACCCGCAGGCCCCGGCGGTGCCCGCCGTCGACCTGCCGGGCCGGGTCGACCCGGACTCCTACCCGCTGCCCACCGGCTCCTGAAGCCATCCCGGCCCGTCCCGGCCCGCCGCCGCCCGCCGCCGCCCGGCCTCAGCCCGCCGTCGCCCAGGGCGCCTCGGGGAGCTTCGCCCCGGCGGACCGCCCGTGGAAGTCCAGGGTGGTCGGGGTGCCGAGGCCGGGCATCCGCATGGTGACCCGGCGCAGGCCGCCGTCGGCGTCGATCCAGTAGGTGAGCGGCGAGGTGTCACCAGGGCTCCCGCCCCCGGTGACGGCTCCGCGCGGGCGGGGGCCGGAGATCCGGTCGTGGTCGCGGCCGTCGATCCGGTCCCGGCCGAGCCGGCGCGGTCCGGCCTGGGCGAGCAGCAGCGGGTTGTCGGGGCGGTCGGCGCCGAGCTGGACGGCGAGGTCGAGTCCGGCGTCGAGCGGGTCGGTGCCGTAGGGGCGGGAGGTCCAGCCGGTGCGCGGGACGTGTTCGGCCTGTTCCCAGGGCTGTCCGGTGGCGCCGGCGGGGGCCTTGGCGAGGCCGAGCCCGCCGGCGTCCCAGATCAGCAGTCCTTCGTCGAGGACGCCCCGGGGCCCGGTCACCCGGTAGCTCCCGGCGGCGTGCCGGGTGCGGTAGTCGATCACGCCGTGCACCTCGACGGTCGTCCCGCCGCCCTCCCGGACGGTCAGGTCGACGGCGGCGGGGCTGGTCCCGTACAGGGTGAACCGGGACAGGGCCAGCCGGGACGCCTCCTCGGTGCTGAGCGGCCGGGCGCCGTCCTCGCGGGCGGCGACCCGCCAGGCCGTCACCCCGCCGGCGGCGACCAGGACGGCGGCCAGCACGGCGGCCACCGCGTACCGGCGGCGGTTCTTCTTCTGCGTTGCCACGGCTTCCTCTACAGGGGGTCACGGGTGGGGCCCCGGGTCGGCACCCGGGGCCCCGTTCTCGGTGGTGCGTCAGTTGCTCCGGCGCCTCCTCGCCGCGATCACCAGGCCGGTGCCGAGCGCCAGCAGCAGCGCTCCGCCCGCGAGCGCGAACGGGACGGTCCCGTCCAGGCCGGTGCTGGCGAGGCTGCCGGACGGTGCCGGGCGGGCCTGCGGGGGCGCGGGCGGCGCGGGCGGCGCCGGGGTCGGGGTGGGCGTCGGCGACGGGGTGGGGGTGGGCGTGGGCGTCGGGCTCGGCGGGACGGGGGTGTTGACGGCGGTGGTGGTGATGCCCGCGTCGAGGTGCGCGTCGTCCAGCACGACCGGTCCGAGGACCGGCTGCTCGGGGGCCCGGTAGCCCTTGGGCGGGCTGACCTCCTGCCAGTAGTAGCTGCCGAGGTCGGCCTGCTCGGTGCAGGTGCCGTCCTCGCCGGTGGTGCACGGGTCGCCGACCTTGCTGTCCTCGGGTTGCAGGCCCGGGGTGTCGTCGGTCTCGCGCCACAGCTGGAAGACCGCGCCGGGCAGCGGCTTGCCGTCCGGGTCGTGCTTGACCAGGCGCAGCGCGCCGCGCTGCCGCTGGAAGCCGAAGTCGAAGCTGTGGTCGTCCTGGCCGGGGCCGCCGGTGGTGAGCGCCCGCTCGACGTACGTGCCGCCCTTCGGGACGGTGCCGTCGGAGTCGGTGAGGCGGTTGTCGCCGACGTTGTCCTTGGTCGGGACCCAGTGGTACAGCGGGCCGCCCTCGGCGTAGTCGGCGGGGTGGTCGAGCCGGATGGTGTACGCGGTCCTCGGCTTCAGGCCGCCGGTGACGTCGCCGTCGTCGAAGTAGTACTCGCCGCGGGCGGTGGTCTTCGTGGTGCCGACCAGCTTGCCGTCCGCGTCGTACAGGTGGACGGTGGCGCCGGGGACGGGCTTCTGCTGTGGCAGTTGCAGGCCGGAGCGCTCCGGGTCGTACCAGACCCGGTTGCCGATCTGCAGCGGGGCGCGGTCGCAGAGCACTTCGAGGTCGGCCATCGCGGCGCCCTTGCCGAAGCGCGAGCGGCCCTCGGACAGCTCGTTGCCGAAGCCCGGGTCGGGGGCGCCGGTGCGGAGGGTGAACATGGTGCCGGCGGTGACGATGTTGTTGGACACGTCGTAGCCGGAGGTGGCGATGGAGTCCTCGACCCTGGACAGCGCCAGGCCGGCGAAGGCCGGGTACGGGTGGCCGTTCGGGTACGGGCGGCTCTGGTCGAAGAAGCCCTTGTTCCGGACGGTCTGGCCGCAGCCGAGGTTGACGTCCAGCACGAAGGTGCCGCCGGACTCGCAGGCCTTGTTGAGGTCGGCCGAGGCGAGCACGTAGGTGAAGCCGTTGGGCAGCGGCTGCCCCTCCGGCGGGGCGGCGGCGGCCTGGTCGGCGTACCGGTCGCGGAAGGCCAGCAGCATCGAGCCGTCGGTCTCGAAGCCGACCTCGCCGAGTTCGGGCTCCGGGTTGATCCCGCAGACCGCGCCGCCGACCAGCGGCTGGGTGTCCTGCCACGGGTACCAGAAGTAGCCCGCGCAGGGGGCGGCCGGGGTGCCGCGGTGGTCGAGCGGCTGGTCGAGCACGGCGGCCCCGAAGGCGCCGGTGGCCGGGTCGAAGGGCAGCACCACGGCCCGCAGGTCGGTGATCCTCCCGGTGGACTGGCCGGAGCAGACGCCGCCGACGTAGCCGACCCCGTCCTGCATGCCGAGGCCGTACGGGCGCCAGTCGTCGGCCGACGGGCAGCCGCCGGACGGGATGGCGTACCCGGCCTTCGGGGCGGACGCGGTCGGCGCGGTGGCGTCGTACCGGTACAGCTTGCGGTCGTGCAGGTTGACCACGTACAGGTCGCGGCCGTCCTCGGTGAGCTTCAGCCCGCCGAGGCTCTCCTTGCCGACGGCGGGCAGGAACGCCGCGTCGTCGCCGTCGGTGTGCGCGGTCGTCCCGGCGTCCGGGACGGTCGCGAACAGCGCGGTGCTCTTCTTCGCCGGGTCGGTGACGTAGATCGCGCCCGGGCCGCCGGGGCCGTACGCGGTGGCCCGCTTGGCCTGGGCGGAGCTGAACAGCCGCTGGTCGTCCCGGTTCCAGGCGATGCCGAAGACGTTCCCGGTCTCGCCGCTGGTGCCGAGGTCGGTGACGTCCTTGTTCACGCCGCGCGACTCGTACGGGAAGGTCAGCAGGGTGCGCTGGGCCGCCGGGGAGCCGATCGGCGGCTGGCAGGCGGTGGCCAGCGGCGCGTTGCGCTGGCAGTAGTCGGCGGGGTTCCACAGGCCGGTGGTCAGGGTGGCCTGCTTGCCGGCCGAGAGGTCGACGAACTCCTCGTTGCTGCTGAGCCTGTCCGGCGCCCCGGTCAGGCCCTCGCGGGCGGCGAACGCCGGGTACAGCACGCCCGGCTGCGGATTGACCACCTCCACCCGGTACGCGCCGCTGGCGGTGGCCTTGGCGGGCGTCAGGGTCACGGTGCCGTCGGCGGCCGTGACGCCGGTGCGCACCGCGCCGTCGTCCCCGGTCAGGGTGACCGTCACCCCGCCCAGGCCCGGCTCCAGCGCCGGGCTCCACGTCCCGCTCTCGTCGACCGCCCGGACCACCCGCACCGTCACCGAGCCGTCCGCGGTGGCCGGCGAGGCCGACGGGGCGGCGACGGCGGTGGCCGCCGCGAAGGCCGCCACCACGGCGGCGGCCCGTTCGGCCCGCCGCCGTCGCGCGCCCGGTACGGGCGCCCTGGTCTGTTGCTCTGTCTGGGTCATGCCCTGCTCTCGTCGTCGGTCGGGAAGGCACGCCGGACCGCCGCCGGAAGATCCCCCGGACGGCCCCGCGCGCACCTCTTTTGGCCGAATGTTAAGCGGAATACGACCATCCGGGTTGCCTTACAAGGAAATTGACGAACCGTCACGAAGCACATCGATCAGATTCGCGTGCGCCTCGTGCGCCCCCGCCCTGCGACCGGAGGGCGCACGGAAGATCGCTCCGTCGATCTCTCGCCGAACGGATTTGTCGACCTGCCGACCGGTCGTTCCCGTGCCGGACGTTCCGGCGTGACCGGGGTGGGTGGGCGCAGGAGAATGGAACGGTTCGCGGGAGCTCTGGATGCCTGGAGGCGTGCGATGCGAACCCTGATCGTGGCGGAGATCGACACCGAGAAGTCCAACGAGCTGATCACCAGCGGGAAGATGCCCGAGATGATGGGCCGGATGATGGAGCAGTTGCGGCCCGAAGCGGCGTACTTCTACCCGCTGAACGGGCACCGCGGGTTCACCCTGGTGGTGGACGTGGACCAGGAGTCCGCACTGGTCACCACCATGGAGCCGCTGTGGATGCGGCTGGGCGCCAAGGTCACGGTGACGCCGTGCATGTCGGCGGACGAACTGCGGGCCGGGATCGAGAAGTTGCGGGGCTGAGCGGGCGGAACGGCAGGACGGCGAGGCCGCCGCGGCCTTTGGGGGGCGCGGCGGCCTAGCGGGTCGTGCCTTCTCCGGCGGGAGGGCTCAGCCGGCGTCGATCCGGGCGGCCCGGCGCAGCAGGGCGGGGCTGATCCGGCCGAGCAGGCGCGCCGCCTTGGCCTCGACGGTGACGGGGACGACGGGCTTGCGGGTGCGGACGGCGCGGACGATCTCGGCGGCGACCTTCTCCGGGGGGAAGCCGCGGCGGGCGTACAGCTCGGAGACCCGGGCCTGCTTGGCGGCGAGGGCCTCGTCGTCGAGGCCGGAGAAGGTGCTGGTGCGGGTGATGTTGGTGTTGACGATGCCGGGGCAGATGGTGGAGACGCCGATCCGGTGCGGGGCGAGTTCGGCGCGCAGGCAGTCGGAGAGCATGAAGACCGCGGACTTGGAGGTGGCGTACGCGGCGAGCTTCTTGGCGGGCAGGTAGGCGGCGGCGGAGGCGAGGTTGACCAGGTGGCCACCGGTGCCGCGTTCGACCATGAGTCGCCCGAAGGCGCGGCAGCCGTGGATGACGCCCCACAGGTTGACGTCCAGGACGCGGCGCCACTCCTCCTCGGTGGTCTGCAGGAAGGTGCCGGAGTGGCCGACGCCCGCGTTGTTGACCACCACGTCGGGGACGCCGTGGTCGGCGGCGACCTGCCGGGCGAAGGCGTCGACGGCGGCGCCGTCGCTGACGTCGACCCGGTACGCGGCGGCCTTCACGCCGGAGAGTTCGCACAGTTCGGCGGTGCGCTGCGCGGCGGGCAGGTCGCGGTCGCAGACCACGACCCGGGCGCCGGCGTCGGCGAAGGCGAGCGCGGTGGCCCGGCCGATGCCGCTGCCGCCGCCGGTGACCACCACCAGCTCCCCGGCGCCGGAGGGTTCCCGGCGGGGCGCGTCGTGGTCGCGGGCGGTGAACTCGCGGACCAGGGCGGCCACCGCGGGGCCCCGCTCCAGCAGCGCGGACCAGTGGGTGGCGTGCAGGGCGCGCCGGGTGAGCCGGGGGACCCAGCGTTCCAGGCCCTCGGAGAGGAAGTCGCTGACGTAGCGGTCCCGTTGCAGGGTGATCAGCTGCACCGGCACCTCGGTGTGCCGTTCGCGCGGGGCCCGCACCCGGGGGCGCATGTTGGCCCGGTACAGCTCGATGCCGTGCACGGCGTCCTCGGCGAGGGTGGCCTGCGGGTGGCCGGGCCGGGGGCGGACGGCCTCCAGGTCGCGCAGCACGCGCGGCCAGAGCCGGGCCAGGCCGAGCCGCCAGGCGGCGGGGGCGAGGACCGGCAGGTGGAACACCGCGATGTACCAGGAGTGGGCGCCCTGGCACAGCAGTTGGGCGAGGTGCCGGGGGGTGGGGCGGCGCAGCCGGTGCCGGATCCAGTGGCCCATGTGGTCGAGGCAGGGGCCGGACATCGTGGTGTAGGAGGCGATCCGCCGGTGGGAGCCGGGTGCGGTGACGGCCTCCCACGCCTGGACGCTGCCCCAGTCGTGGGCGACCACGTGCACGGGGCGGTCGGGGCTGACGGCGTCGGCGACGGCGAACAGGTCCGCGCCGAGCAGTTCCAGCCGGTAGTCCGCGCGGACGGCGGGCACCCCGGAGGCGCCGGAGCCGCGGGTGTCGTAGCGCACCACGTGGTGGTCGGCGGCCAGGTCGGCGGCGACGTCGTCCCAGACCGAGTGGTCGTCGGGGTAGCCGTGCACCAGGATCACCGTCGGGTCGGCCGGGTCGCCCTGCTCGTACACGGCGAGGGGGAGGCCGCCGGAGTCGACGGTGCGCCGGCGGGGCGCGTCGGTGCCGTGGGTCCCGTTGCTGCGGCCGGTCATGCTGCGTCCTCCTGGAGTGCCCAGCGCCGCACGTGCGGCAGGTCGTCGTCGAGCCAGTACGCGTCCTCGTCGGTGACGACGAGGAGTTCCTCGAACTTGATGCCCACCTCGCGGAAGCCGATGTGCGGTTCGACCGCCCACAGGCCCGGGGTGGGGGCGTGCCGGGAGGCCCGGCCGCCCGCCCACAGCGGGGAGCGGCCCTCCAGGCGTTCCTTCACCAGTTCGCGTCCGAGGGTCTGCAGCGTACGCACCCCGAAGCCGAACAGGTTGACCCCGGCCGGGCCGCGGGCGGTGTTCCGGGTGACCTGGTGGCCGATCACCCGGCCCGGGTAGACCCGGTGGCGGTTGTCGTAGCCGTGCGCGGCGAGTTGGGCGTCGACGGCGGCGTACACCTCGGCGAGCGGCTTGCGGGCGCGGACCTCGCGCAGGATCAGCTCGCGGTAGACCCGCAGGTCCTCGGCGAGCAGGTCCCAGACCGGGTTCTCGCCGACCTTGCCGCCGTAGCCGATGTCGGCGGTGTAGCCGTCGACCACGGGCGCGCAGTCCAGCACGTACGGCATGCCCTCGGCGAGGACGCGGGAGCCGGCGAAGAACTGCAGCGGGGTGTGGAAGTGCCGGAACGCGGTGCGGTCGCCGAACCAGGCGAACGGCACGTGGAAGAAGTCCCGCACCCCGGCCCGCACCAGGCGGCGGCGCAGTTCGGCGGTGGTCCGGCGTTCGGTGACGCCGGGTTCGATCCAGGCGGCGACCTGTTCGGCGCAGTGGTAGGCGAGCTGCTGGACCTCCCGGAACCTGGCCAGGTCGCGCTCGTCGTAGGGGAACCGCGGCGGCTTCGACACCTCACACCTCCAGGACGAGGGTCTCGCCCTCGGCGGCCCGGGACACGCAGGGCAGCACCAGCCCGGCGGCCCGCTGCTGTTCGGTCAGGCGGCGGTCCCGGTGCTCGGGCGTCCCGGCGGACACCTTGAGCACGCAGGTGCCGCAGAAGCCCTGCCGGCACGAGTACGGCAGGTCGGGGCGCAGCCCGCGGGCGACGTCGAGCGCGGAGCGGTCCGCCGGGACGGCCAGCGTCGTGTCCCCGATCCGGATCGCGAACGGGCGTCCGGCGCGGATCGGCGCGGCCCCGAAGCGTTCGAAGTGCAGCGCGGCGGCGGGCGAGCCGGGCAGCGCGCGCTGGACGGCCAGCAGCATCGGCGCGGGCCCGCACACGTAGACGGCGGCGCCCCGGGGGGCGTGCCCGAGCAGTTCGGCGGCGTCCGGGACGCCGTGCGCGTCGTCGGTGCGGACGGTCACCCGGGCCGGGTCGAGCGCGGTCAGCTCGGCGGTGTACGGGAGCGCGGCGGCGGTGCGGCCGGTGTGCACCAACCGCCAGTCCACGCCCGCCTGCTGGGCGGCCCGGGCCATCGGCAGCAGCGGCGTGACGCCGATCCCGCCGGCCAGGAACAGCACCTTCTCCTCGCCGCAGAACGCGAAGCCGTTGCGCGGCCGGCGCACCCGCAGCCGCACGCCCACGTGCAGCGCGTCGTGCACCTCGACCGAGCCCCCGCCGCCGTCGGCGATCCGGCGCACCGCGATCCGGTAGCCGTGCCGGTCGGCCGGGTCGCCGCACAGCGAGTAGTGGCGCTCCCGCCCGGACGGCAGGGTCAGCACGATCCGCGCCCCGGGCTGCCAGGGCGGCAGCGTCCCGCCGGACGGGTCGGCCAGCCGCAGTTCCACCACGTCCTCGGCGACCGCCCGGTGCGAGACCACCACCAGGTGCAGCGGCGGCACCCCGCGCGCCTCCGCCCGGCGCGGACCGCGCCGCAGCCCGGGGCGGCCCAGCGCGGGGGCGTACCAGTCGCCGAAGGCGGTCAGCCGGGCGAAGAAGCGGTCGGCCCGTGGGCGTCCGTAGAGGTCGGGGGGCGGGGTTTCGAGGTCCATGGGGTACGGCTCCAGAGACGAAGGCAGGGGCGCGGGGAACTGCGCGCGGGGGAACGGGGCGCGGGCGAGGTCCGTGGACGGAGAGTCGGTGGCAGGTGGGCGGAGCCGCCGGGCGTGACCCGCTCCGCGGGGCCCGCGGCCAGGACGCGGGTACTCGGGGAGTCCGGATCTTCCCGAAGTCCCGTTCCCCCTCGCGCGGTTCCCCGCGCCCCTGTTTTCGCTCAGCGCGTCGCGGCGGCCTGCGCGGCGGGCGACTTCGCCAGGTACGCGAGGGCCTGCGAGGAGCTGCCTTCGCGCGTGGGGTGGTAGCCGGGGCCGAAGTACCTCGCGGCGGAGCGCAGGAAGCGTCCGGGTTCGGGGAGCAGGCCGCGCCGCGCCGCGCGCCGGGCCTCGCGCCAGGTGGGGGCGAGGCGTCCCTCCAGGGCGGGGTCGGCGGCGAGCAGGAAGCGGGCGCCGCGGATCCACAGGTGGACCAGCAGCGGGCCGGAGACGGCCATGCCGCGGACCCGGCGCAGGTAGCCGGGGTCGAGGTGGCGCATCAGGTCGTAGGCGACGCTGCGGTGCTCGACCTCCTCGGCGCCGTGCCAGCGCAGCAGGTCGAGCATGGTGGGGTCGGCCCCGGCGCGGTCGAGGCCGGGCGAGTTGAGGGCCCAGTTGCCGAGGAAGGCGGTGAAGTGCTCGATCGCGGCGACGAAGGCGACCCGTTCGATGGTGTTCTCGCGGCGCTGACGGGCGGTCAGTCCGGGCTTGTCGCCGAGGACGCGGCGGAACAGCCAGCTGATCTGCCGGACGTAGGGGCGGGGGTCGAGGCCCTGGCCGAGCAGGTGGTCGAGGACCTCCTGGTGGGCTTCGGCGTGGATCGCCTCCTGGCCGATGAAGCCGAGCACCTCCTCGCGCAGCTGCTCGTCCCGGATCAGCGGCAGCGCGTCCTTGAACACCTTGACGAACCACCGCTCGCCCTCGGGGAGCAGCAGGTGCAGGACGTTGATGGTGTGGGTGGCCATCGGCTCGTCGGGGATCCAGTGCAGCGGCAGCCCGGACCAGTCGAAGTGCACGTCGCGCGGTTCGAGCACCAGGCTGTCGTGCACGGTGGCGGGCGGGGTGGGGCGGGGCATGGGGTGCCTCCTGACGCGCGGTGGACGAGGCGGTGGACGCGGGCGGCCCCGGTGGGCACACCGGCAAACTACTCGCGGGTAGCGGGCCCGACAAGGGTTTCGACCACTCTTATCAACATCGAGTCTAATAAGCCGCCCGATCGGGTGACCCGCCCCGGGGACCCGTTTGCCACCGCCCCCGCGAACCGCCAGGGTGTGTCCCGTGCCGGGGCGACGGCAGCGCGAGCACCGGCCGGACGAGGAGCACCGCCGCCGCGTCGACGGGCGGCGGTCGCGGATCGGCACCCCGTGCACCCGCCCCGACGCCACCGCCCTGCAGGAGGTCCCGTGACCGACGCCCGCTCGCCCCTCGTCCGCGCGCTGATCGCCCACCCGGTGCTGGCCGCGCCCGGCTACCCGCCGCCGGACCACGCGCCCACCGGACCGGCCGAACTGTTCACCGCCTGGCTGCTGGACGCCCTCGCCGCGAACGTCCCGGACGCCCAGGTGCTGACCCTCGCCACGGTCGACGCCGAGGGCCGCCCGGACGCCCGGGTGCTCGTCCTGCGGGACGTGCAACTCCTCACCGCCGACTGGCACTTCTGGACCGACCCGGACTCCCCCAAGGCCGCCCAGCTGGCCGCCCGCCCGGACGCCGCGCTCACCGCCTACTGGCCCGCCCACGGCCGCCAGGTCCGCCTGCGCGGCCCGGTCCGCCCCTCCCCCGCCTGCCCCACCCCCGCCCCCGACCTGCGCTGCTACGCCCTGCACCCCGACCGGGCCGAGTTCTGGCAGGCCGGCCCCGACCGCCACCACCTGCGCCGCCGCCACACCCGCACCCCCACAGGCTGGACGGACACCGGCTGGACCGACGCCCGCCTGCCCGGTTAGTGCTCCGGCGGTGCCGGGTGCCCGGCGGCGGACCCGGCGGCCGTCCTCGTCGGAGGCCGACCTCACGCGGCGCGGTCGAGGCCGGCGTCGGGCCCGCCGTCCGCCGTCAGAGGGTGGCGGCGCGCAGCACGATCAGGGCGACGGAGGCGACGGTGAGGACCGCCGCCGGAGCGGCGCCCTTGCGGTCGCCGACCCGCAGGTGGAAGGCGACCGCCCCGGCGAAGTAGAGCGTCAGGCCGATCGCGGCGGCGATTCCGACGGGCCCCCACCGGAGCCCGGCGATCACACCGGCCGCGCCCGCGATCTGAGCGGTGATCAGGAGGGCCATCATGCCCTGCGGCACTCCGAGGGTGGACATCTGCTCGGTGATGTGCCGCGTCCGCAGGGACTTGGCCCCGGCCGACACCAGGAGGAGCGCCGACATGACCACGGTGACGACGGCGAGGGAGACGAACATGGCTGGAACCTCAATCGTGCGAGATGCGAGTAAGGGAGCGTGCGCACCTCGACGACGATAGGCGGCCGTCAGGTACCTCCAGGTAACCTTCGGGGCGTGAGCCTGCGCCCCGGAATCGTCTTCCTCGCCGACTGTCCCGCTCTCCTGGCCATGGAGATCATCGCCAGCAAGTGGTCCCTGGTCACGCTCTTCGCGCTGACCGAAGGCCCGTTGCGCCACGGCGAGTTGGTCGAGCTGAGCGGTGGCATTTCGCGCAAGGTACTGACCCAGACGTTGCGCCGGCTCCAAGCCAACGGGCTCGTCGAGCGGCACGCGTACGCCGAGGCGCCGCCGCGCGTGGAGTACGGCCTGACCGACCTCGGGCGCACCCTGGAGGAGCCCATCAGGATGCTCACCGCGTGGGCGCGGGAGAACGGCGAGGCGGTCGTCACCTTCCGGGAAGCGGCCGAGGCGGCCGGGACCGTCGAGGCGGATCGGGCGACCCCGGTGAAGACCCCTCCTGTTGCTCAGCACCCGGGCCGTTCCTGATCGACGGAAGGGGCCTGCGCACGGGGCCTCAGATCATCGGGAGGCAGGGCTCGGGCACGGCGTCCGCGGGCAGCAGGGCGAGGACGGCGGCGAGGGTGTCCGGCACGCCGTCCACCTCGCGGACCTCCCGGCGGCCCTCGCCGTGGCGGATCTCGTAGCGGTCGCCGCCGAGCGCGCGGACCATCGGGAGGTCGTGGCAGACCGGGTGCTCGGCCCGGCGGCTGAACGTCAGCCAGAACATCGACATCCCCGGGGAGAGCGCCCGCAGCCGCGGTTCGGCGTGGGCGGCCTCGATGAACGCGCGCAGTTCGGCGGCGTACCGGGGCCGGGGCCGGGCGGCGCGCAGTCCCGCCCAGCGGGCCGGCACCGGGTCGCCGCGCTCGTACGCCTCGGCGAGCTCCGAGGTGCCCAGGAAGGGCCAGCGGTCGGTGAGTTCGCGCACCGGCACGGCCCGCAGCCAGTGCGCCGCCGCCCCGGCCACCGCCGCCAGGTCGTCGGTGCGGCCGGCGGCCATGGGGACCCACCGGACCGAGCACCGGACCCGGAAGGCGCGCTCCCCCTCGGCCGTCGTCACGGACACCGACCGTTCGCCCGCCTCGGCCCGCACCGAGCCCGGGTACCGGTCGGGCGTGTCCGCGGGCAGGGCCGCGCCGAGCGCGGCGCGCAGCGATCCGGCCCGCACCAGGTCGGGGTAGTGGCGGGCGTACCCGTCCGCGGGCTGCTCGATCACGGGCCGTTCGGTCGCGGGCCGTTCGGTCGCCGACTGCTCTGTCGCGGGCTGCTCGGTCATGGCGTCGAGTATGCGCCAGGCGCGTCCCGCGCGCCGGGAGTCGACGGACCAGCCCCCGGCCATTGGACTGGACCATTCACCCGCAGCCGTTAGCATCGCGCCCATGGACGACACGGTGGTCCCGGACGAGCCCCGCTGGCCGGGCCTTTCGGGCGGGCGCTGGTTCGGGGCGGGTTTCTTCGCGGTGCTGGTGGCGGCGGGCGGTTTCGGGGCGGCCCGGGCCCAGCTGTCCCAACCCGCGGCCGAGGGACGGGTGCTGGCGGGGCTGGCGCTGTTCGGGGCGTTCCTGGCTTTCGTGTGCGGGCAGTTGGTCGCCCGGGGCGGCGGCCCGGACGGCGGGGTCCCGGTGTTCGGCGCGGGTACGGCCGTGCTGGCGGGGGCGGCGCTGGGGGCCGGGGGCGCGGCGGCGGGCGGCTGGGCCGGCCGGCCGCTCGCGGTGGCGGCGCTGCTGGCGGCGGCGGGCGCGGTGCCGGGCGCCCGGCACT
>NZ_BAAANS010000031.1:0-100657 GCF_039529925.1 Kitasatospora saccharophila
GTCGGCGACAGCGTGGTCGCCGAGTACGAACCCGACGACCCGTCCGGCGCCGAGGTCGCGGCCAGCACCATCGCCCCGGAACCGGAACCGGAACCGGCCGGGGTCGACTCCAGCGACGACAGCCGGAGCCCCGCCCCGCCCTCCCCCGCCGCCGCCGACAGGTCCACCCGGGCCGACAACGGAACCTCCGGCACCGCCTCCACCGGCGACTGCGCCTGGCACTCCGCCCGCTCCGGCGTGGTCAGCACGCACGCCGGCAGCCGCACCAGCCGCAGCCGCGCCGCGTAGTCACCACCGAAGGCCGCCCGGAACGACGACGGATCGACCTTGACGTCCACCGCCCCCGCGCCCTCCTCCCCGCCCAGCGAGAACAGCACGCCGTGCACACCCGCGCGCCGCGCGACGGACTGGTCCGCCAACTCGACCCGCACCTTGGTGGGAGAGCCCGCCTTCCGGGCGGCGCCGGTGACCGGTGCGAGCACCACCGGCGAATTCCCGGCGCGGAAGGAACCGCGGCCGGTACCTGCCAGAAGTGTTTTCCCGCCGCCCCCGAAAGAAGCCGCTCCTCCCAGGTCCACCACTGCGGATTCCGCCACCGGGAGCTGCGATGCGACCCTTGGATCGTATTTGGCGAAAACTGCCGGGGCGGGCGGATTCACTGGCTCTGCCCAGCCGTGCGGAATCTGTTCCGTTTTCGGCACCGCAGGTGCCTTCGGCTCGGTCGCCGGAGTGGCCATCGCCACAGCAGGGAGCAGTCCGGAGAGCAACGCAACCCCTGTGAACAGGGATAACGTCGCCCGCCGCGAGGAGCCTCCCGGCCTTCCCCCTCGCAAGCGGAGTTTTCTATTCCCCATGAGACCTCCTTATGAAGATACGTGTACACCCATCAATCCCACCAGGGAGATTCTTGAACCCTTCGCCATGGTCACGTTTTCGTTACACCAAATCCACGCAAATGGACCATTTCATTCCCAAGCCCACTGCCGCGAAAATCGGAGCGTCACAGAGTTGGCAAATCAATTCGCACAAAATGCGGTTCGCCCTAGCAAAACCCCTGAACCCCTACTGATGCGCCGAACCGGGCCATAGCGGCCCCGCACTCCGGTACTCCGCGCACCGAGGACCCGAGCCCGGCGACGCCCGGAAGCCGCTGACCGAGATCACCGGCCGGGGCCGACTCCCCGTCTCCCGGCCCCACCTCACCTTCACCGTCAGGATGGAGCTCTCCTTGCACCGCGGACTTCGCCGCCTCCGGCAGCCGGGCCCCGAAGCGGGCAAGAAGCAGGGCGGGTCGACCGTCGGCGCGGCCGAACAACGGCCCGGCGGCTCCACCCCGTCCGGGTCCGCCTCGCCACCCCGGGCGCCTCGCCGGCCGCGGCGTCGTCGAGCCCGAGCACCAGTGACAGTGCCGGCTCCGGCTCCGGCACGACCGTTGGCGGCCAGGGCATCGGCACCTCGCTCGGCCCGGGAACCGGCGCCGTCGTCCTCGGCGGCGGCGTGGTCGCCGTCACCCGCCGCCGAGGGGTCGGCACGTCCGCGGCCGCCCGGATATCCCGTGGCGGAGCAGGCCGTGAGCCTGGCTACCCTGGTGGGGTGAGCGATCAGAGCACTCTCCCCGCGACCGACGACCTTCCCGAGCAGATGCGCGTCCGGCGCGAGAAGCTGGACCGGCTCCGGGCGGCCGGCATCGACCCGTACCCGGTCGGTTTCCCCCGCACCACCACCATCGCGGACCTCCGCGCCAAGCACCCCGACCTGGCCCCGGACACCGCCACCGGCGAGCGGGTCGGCATCACCGGCCGGGTGGTCCTGGCCCGCACCGGCGGCAAGCTCTGCTTCGCCACCCTGCGCGACGGCTCCGGCGACCTCCAGGTGATGCTGTCCCTGGACAAGCTGGGCGCCGAGCGGCTGGCCGCCTGGAAGGGCGACATCGACCTCGGCGACCAGGTCGGCGTCGAGGGCGAGGTGATCACCTCCAAGCGCGGCGAGCTCAGCGTGATGGTCGACCGCTGGGAGCTCACGGCGAAGTGCCTGCGCCCGCTGCCCGACAAGCACAAGGGCCTGAACGACCCGGAGGCCCGGGTCCGCCAGCGGTACGTGGACCTGATCGTCAACCCCGAGGCGCGCGAGATGCTGCAGCTGCGCACCAAGGTGATCCGCTCGATCCGCCGCACCTACGAGGACCGCGGCTACCTAGAGGTCGAGACCCCGATGCTGCAGCCGATCCACGGCGGCGCCAACGCCCGCCCGTTCGTCACGCACATCAACGCGTACGACATCGACCTGTACCTGCGCATCGCCACCGAGCTGTACCTCAAGCGCCTGGTGGTCGGCGGCGCCGAGAAGGTCTTCGAGATCAACCGGAACTTCCGCAACGAGGGCGCCGACGCCACCCACAACCCGGAGTTCACCGCCCTGGAGTCGTACGAGGCGTACGGCGACTACGACACCCAGGCCGAGCTGATCCGGGAGATCGTCGTCAACGCCGCCCGGGACGCGCTGGGCACCACCGTGGTCAAGGGCGTCGGCCCGGACGGCACCGAGCACGAGATCGACCTGGCCGAGCCCTGGCAGGAGGTCTCGGTCTACCCGGGCATCTCCGCCCGCCTGGGCACCGAGGTCACCCCCGCCACCTCGGTCGAGGAGCTGCGGGCGCTGGCCAAGGAGCACGACCTGGACCAGTACCTGGACCCGAAGTGGGACCACGGCCAGATCGTCCTGGAGCTGATCGAGCGCCTGCTGGAGCACCACGCGATCAAGCCCACCTTCATCAAGGACTACCCGACCTCGGTCTCCCCGCTGACCCGCCAGCACCGCTCGATCGAGGGCGTCGCCGAGAAGTGGGACCTGGTGATCTTCGGCACCGAGCTGGGCACCGCCTACTCCGAGCTGATCGACCCGGTCGAGCAGCGCGCCCGGCTCACCGCGCAGTCCCTGCTGGCGGCCGGCGGCGACGTCGAGGCGATGCAGGTGGACGAGGACTTCCTGCGCGCCCTGGAGTACGCGATGCCGCCCACCGGCGGCCTCGGCCTGGGCGTGGACCGCCTGATCATGCTGCTCACCGGCAAGAACATCCGCGAAACGGTGCTCTTCCCCCTCGTGAAGCCGGAAAAGGCCGCGAAGAGCGACGCCAGGAACGAAAAGGCCGCCGACGCGGCCGAGTCCGACACGACCGAGGAGTAACCGATGGAGTACGTCAGCGCGATCGTCCCGCCGCTGGTGATGGCGATCGGTTTCGCCTTCCTGGTGCGGGCCATCATCCGCAGCCAGGGCGGCGCCCAGAAGTCGAAGGAGGACGCGGTGGCCGAGGCCATGGCGTCGCGTTCCCCCGCCGAATAGCGGTATCCCGCCCGGCGCGCCGCTCCCCCCTCCGGGGAACGGCGCGCCGGGCGTTTGCCGTTTGCCGCCATTTGTCCGCATCGGTCCTATCCTTGGCGGCACTATGGTGCGGCAACTCGGAGAACTTGAGAACGACATCATGACCCGGGTGTGGCAGTGGAACCGCCCCGTCACCGTCCGGGAGGTTCTGCAGGATCTGCGGTCGGAACGCGAAATCGCGTACACCACCGTGATGACGGTGCTGGACAAGCTCTATCGAAAGGGCTGGGTGCGCCGGGAGCGCACCGGCCGCGCATACCGATATGAGCCGGTCTCCTCCCGGGAGGCGTACACCGCGGCGCTGATGAACGACGCCTGGGCGACGAGCGACAATCCGGCCGCCGCCCTGGTGCACTTCTTCGGGATGATGTCGCCGGAACAGCGCGAGTGGCTGCGCGACGCGCTGCGGGTGGCGGGCGTCGACACCGAGGAGACCCCACCGCCCGCGGCACGATAACGTTCCCCGGCATGGAGGTCACCATCCGCCGTGCGCGGACCACCGACGTGCGGGCCATCCGCCGGCTCATCGACACCTACTCCCGCAACGGCATTCTGCTCGACAAGCCGACCGTCACCCTGTTCGAATCCGTCCAGGAGTTCTGGGTCGCCGAACGCGACCAGGACGGCCGGGTGGTGGCCTGCGGCGCCCTCCACGTGATGTGGGAGGACCTCGCCGAGGTGCGCACCCTGGCGGTGGACCCGGTCTGCAAGGGGCTCGGTATCGGGCACCAGCTGCTCGACAAGCTGCTGGAGACCGCGCGCTGGCTCGGCGTCCGTCGGATTTTCTGCCTGACGTTCGAGGTTCCGTTCTTCTCGAAACACGGCTTCGTCGAGATCGGCGAAAACGACGATCGTACGGCAGACCCGGCGGCCGTGGCCACGGAAGTCTATGAAGAACTCCTGCGCTCGTACGACGAAGGCGTCGCCGAGTTCCTCGACCTGGAGCGGGTGAAGCCGAACACGCTGGGCAACTCGCGGATGCTGCTGCACCTGTGAGACATGCCCGCTGACGCGACCTGCGACACAGGGGTTTGTGTTTTCCGGTGAAAGACGCTTTCCTTTCTCTAGGCAATGGATCGTTATCGCGGAAAGGGAAGCCCGTGGCACAGAGGGTTCAGGTGATTCTGGAAGACGATCTCGACGGCGGATCCGCGGACGAGACGGTGACGTTCGCGCTGGACGGCGTGGCCTACGAGATCGACCTGAAGAGCGACAACGCGGACAAGCTCCGCGGCCTGCTCGCCCCGTACGTCGAGAAGGGCCGCAAGCAGAGCGGCCGGCTGACCGCCCCCCGCCGCGGCGGCAGCGGTGGCGGCCGGAGCGCCGGGCGGGCCGCCGCGGCGGGCCAGGCCGACACCGCCAAGATCCGCACCTGGGCGAAGGAGAACGGCCACCCGGTCAACGACCGCGGCCGCGTCCCGAGCAACGTGCGCGAGGCGTACGAGCGGGCCCACGCCTCCTGACCGAGCGGGGCGCGAGCGGGGCCCGAGCGGCCCTCAGCGGGCGGGCGGCAGACCCAGCCGCTCCCGCGCGCAGGCGTCCGCCAGGGCGTCCAGCAGGCAGAGCAGACCGGGCGAGCGCAGGTCGAGGGCGGGGCGTCCGGTCCCGGCCCGCAGCCACCGCGCGGTCCGCGGCCCGGGCACCCGGGGGTCTCCCGGGTGCGCCGCACGGGCCTCGATGGGCAGCCGCAGCTCCGGGCCCCAGCCGAGCCAGCCGAGCAGTTCGGGCACCGGCTCGGCGGTTCCGGGGGCGAGCAGGAAGACGGCCAGGCCGGCCTCCCGCAGCACCGGCCCGGTGCCGTGCCCGAGCCGCTCCAGGCGGCCCAGGGCGGCCCGCCCCGGTCCCAGCGGCACGGTCACCCGGTCCGATCCGCGCCAGACCGCGACGGCGGGCGGTGCGGCCGGGACGGCCGGCGGCGGACGGGTCACGACCTGTGCAACGCTGGAGGGGCCGGGCGGTCACGCGGCCGCCACCGGTACGGCGGTACGCCACCCGCGGCCGACCTGACGGCCCGTCATCCCCGGGGCCGGGTCGGCGGACTTCTCGCCAGGCGAACAAGCACCCCGTGGAAACCGCGCGAAACCCGCCGGATTACCGGGTATGAATGCTGGTGGACGGGGTCGCACGAGCCCGGACGCAGCACGCCGCGGGCCGGTGGACCGGTTCCACCGAACCGTGTTCGCCGTTGGCGTAGCGGGATCCGGTGCATCGGGCCCGCCGCTGGGAACACCGTCTCCCAGCATCAGGTTGGGAAAGGTGTCGGCTGGTCGCGCAGCATGTTGCTCCCGCTCCGTGGGAGTTCCGTAGCCGCGCTGCTGAGCGGGACTAGCATGCGGAAGGACAGGGCGGGGACGGCCCCCGAACTGACCGACCGCTCTGAGGAGCGATTAACGATGTTCGAGAGGTTCACCGACCGCGCGCGGCGGGTTGTCGTCCTGGCACAGGAAGAAGCCCGGATGCTCAACCACAACTACATCGGCACCGAGCACATCCTCCTGGGCCTGATCCACGAGGGCGAGGGTGTCGCCGCAAAGGCGCTGGAGAGCCTCGGCATCTCGCTCGAGGCGGTCCGCCAGCAGGTGGAGGAGATCATCGGCCAGGGCCAGCAGGCCCCGTCCGGCCACATCCCCTTCACCCCCCGGGCGAAGAAGGTCCTGGAGCTGTCGCTCCGCGAGGCCCTCCAGCTCGGCCACAACTACATCGGCACCGAGCACATCCTGCTCGGCCTGATCCGCGAGGGCGAGGGCGTCGCCGCCCAGGTCCTGGTGAAGCTCGGCGCCGACCTCAACCGGGTGCGCCAGCAGGTGATCCAGCTGCTGTCGGGCTACCAGACCGGCAGCGGCAAGGAGTCCGCCACCGCCGGCGGCCCGGCCGAGGGCACCCCCTCCACCTCCCTGGTGCTCGACCAGTTCGGCCGCAACCTGACGCAGGCCGCCCGCGAGGCCAAGCTCGACCCGGTGATCGGGCGCGAGAAGGAGATCGAGCGGGTCATGCAGGTGCTGTCCCGCCGCACCAAGAACAACCCGGTGCTGATCGGCGAGCCCGGCGTCGGCAAGACCGCCGTCGTCGAGGGCCTGGCCCAGGCGATCGTCAAGGGCGAGGTCCCGGAGACGCTGAAGGACAAGCAGCTCTACACCCTCGACCTCGGCGCCCTGGTGGCCGGTTCGCGCTACCGCGGTGACTTCGAGGAGCGCCTGAAGAAGGTACTCAAGGAGATCCGCACCCGCGGCGACATCATCCTGTTCATCGACGAGCTGCACACCCTGGTCGGCGCGGGCGCCGCCGAGGGCGCGATCGACGCCGCCTCCATCCTGAAGCCGATGCTGGCCCGCGGTGAGCTGCAGACGATCGGCGCCACCACGCTGGACGAGTACCGCAAGCACCTGGAGAAGGACGCCGCGCTGGAGCGCCGCTTCCAGCCGATCCAGGTCGCCGAGCCCTCGCTCCCGCACACCATCGAGATCCTCAAGGGCCTGCGCGACCGGTACGAGGCGCACCACCGCGTCTCGATCACCGACGCCGCCCTGGTCGCCGCCGCCACCCTGGCCGACCGGTACATCTCGGACCGCTTCCTGCCGGACAAGGCGATCGACCTGATCGACGAGGCCGGTTCCCGGATGCGCATCCGCCGGATGACCGCGCCGCCGGACCTGCGCGAGTTCGACGAGAAGATCGCCGAGGTGCGCCGGGAGAAGGAGTCCGCGATCGACGCGCAGGACTTCGAGAAGGCCGCGTCGCTGCGCGACAACGAGAAGCAGCTGCTCCAGGCGAAGGCCAAGCGGGAGAAGGAGTGGAAGGCCGGCGACATGGACGTCGTGGCCGAGGTGGACGAGGAGCTCATCGCCGAGGTCCTGGCCACCGCCACCGGCATCCCGGTCTTCAAGCTGACCGAGGAGGAGTCCTCGCGCCTGCTGCGCATGGAGGACGAGCTGCACAAGCGGGTCATCGGCCAGGAGGACGCCATCAAGGCGCTCTCCCAGGCGATCCGCCGCACCCGGGCCGGCCTCAAGGACCCGAAGCGCCCCGGCGGCTCGTTCATCTTCGCCGGCCCGTCCGGCGTCGGTAAGACCGAGCTGTCCAAGACCCTGGCGGAGTTCCTGTTCGGGGACGAGGACGCGCTGATCGCGCTCGACATGTCCGAGTTCTCGGAGAAGCACACCGTCTCCCGGCTGTTCGGCTCCCCGCCCGGGTACGTGGGCTACGAGGAGGGCGGCCAGCTCACCGAGAAGGTGCGCCGCAAGCCGTTCTCCGTCGTCCTCTTCGACGAGGTCGAGAAGGCCCACCCGGACATCTTCAACTCGCTGCTGCAGATCCTGGAGGACGGTCGCCTGACCGACTCCCAGGGCCGGGTCGTGGACTTCAAGAACACGGTCATCATCATGACCACCAACCTCGGCACCCGGGACATCTCCAAGGGCTTCAACCTGGGCTTCGCGGCCACGGGTGACGTCCAGGCCGGCTACGAGCGGATGAAGGCGAAGGTCGGCGAGGAGCTCAAGCAGCACTTCCGCCCCGAGTTCCTCAACCGCGTCGACGACATCGTGGTCTTCCACCAGCTGTCCGAGGCGAACATCATCGAGATCGTCGACCTGATGATCGCCCGGGTCGACCAGCGGATGAAGGACCGGGACATGGGCATCGAGCTCAGCCCGGAGGCCAAGAGCCTGCTGGCCAAGCGCGGCTACGACCCGATCCTGGGCGCGCGTCCGCTGCGCCGCACGATCCAGCGGGAGATCGAGGACCACCTGTCCGAGAAGATCCTGTTCGGTGAGCTGCGGTCGGGCCACATCGTGGTCGTCGGCGTGGAGGGCGAGGGCAAGGAAGCCAAGTTCACCTTCCGCGGCGAGGAGAAGTCCCCGGTGGCGGACACTCCGGCGGCGGTCTCGGCGGCCGGTCCGGATCTGACGAAGTAATAGCAGCACAAAGCGTTTCGCAAGCCTCCGCCCCCGACCTGGCCAGGTCGGGGGCGGAGGCTTTTTCGTGTCCGGCTTTTCAGTTGAAAAACTGTTTAGGTTTCCGTGTGCTGTGAATGCGGGGCCGCGGGGCCGCCGAACGGGTGCGACACGGCGCGGTGCGGGCACGATCGACCCTTGCCGGGCAGGACGCGCAGGTAGATTGACGGATCGTCAGGCGATACGAGTTGCGGGAGCATAGCGGCGTGGCCATGCCATGGTCAAGGTCTTTCTTTTTTACCGGACCTTGGGTCAAATGTCGTCCACCTGTCTTGCATTGGTTCACCGGTCCGGCCACCAGCCCCACCGGTAAGGGGAGGACGTCACCACGTTGAAAATAACCAAGAGGGCTGTCGCGGCTTCCGCCGCCGTCGCGGTGACCGCCGCACTGGGCGCCGGACTGCTCCCGGGCACGGCGACCGCCGCCCCGGCGACCACGACGATCACTGACCCGGCCGACGTCATCCAGAACGACAGCGTTCCGCGCGAACTGCAGAGCCCGCTCGCCGCCAAGCAGCAGGCCGAGCAGACCGCCGCGGTGGAGCAGCTGGTCAACGGCACCGCCAAGGTCGAGAAGCACGGCAACGGCTCCTCGATCAAGCTCGGCCGCGACAAGTACGTCGAGCTCTCCCGCGAGCGCACCGACAAGATCTTCACGATCCTCGTCGACTTCGGCGACCAGGTGGACAACACCACCACGACCGCCGACGGCAAGGTCAAGTACGGCGGCACCCCGGGCCCGGCGCGCAACCAGATCGCCGCCCCGGACCGCAAGAACGACAACTCGACGGCCTGGCAGGCGGACTACAACCAGGCGCACTACCAGGACATCTACTTCGCGAAGGACAAGCCTTCGCTGAAGACGTACTACGAGCGCCAGTCCTCCGGCCGGTACTCGGTCGACGGCCTGGTCACCGACTGGGTGCGGGTGCCCTGGAACGAGGCCCGCTACGGCTCGGACTACTGCGGCCAGCACGTCTGCGCCAACGCGCAGGACCTGATCCGCGACGGCATCAACGCCTGGGTCGCCGACCAGAAGGCCAAGGGCCGCACCGACGCCCAGATCAAGGCCGACCTGGCGCAGTACGACCAGTGGGACCGCTACGACTACGACGGCGACGGCAACTTCAACGAGCCGGACGGCTACCTGGACCACTTCCAGATCGTCCACGCCGGTGAGGACCAGTCGGCCGGCGGCGGCGTCCAGGGCACCGACGCGCTGTGGGCGCACCGCTCCTACGTGTACGCCAACCAGGCCGGCAAGACCGGCCCGGACGACAACAAGCTCGGCGGCACCCAGATCGGCGCCACCGGCCTGTGGGTCGGCGACTACACCATGCAGCCGGAGAACGGCGGCCTGGGCGTGTTCGCCCACGAGTACGGCCACGACCTCGGCCTGCCGGACCTGTACGACACCACCGGCACCCCCGGCGTCGACAACTCGGTCGGCTTCTGGTCGCTGATGTCCTCCGGCTCCTGGCTGGGCGAGGGCAAGAACGAGATCGGCGACATGCCGAACGACCTGGACGTCTGGTCGAAGCTCAAGCTGGGCTGGCTGAACTACGACACCGCCAAGGCGGGCCAGACCTCGCTGTCGCTGCTCGGCCCGGTCGAGTACAACACCAAGCGCAAGCAGGGCCTGGTCGTCAACCTGCCGGCCAAGACCGTCACCACCGAGATCAACACCCCGTTCGAGGGTGGCAACGAGTGGTGGAGCGGCAGCGCCGACGACCTGAACGTCACGCTGACCCGTGACCTCGACCTGACCGGCAAGAGCTCGGCCACGCTGACCGCGAAGGCCTGGTACGAGCTGGAGACGGACTACGACTACGCGTACGCCGAGGTCTCCACCGACGGTGGCAAGAACTGGACCGCGCTGGCCGGCACCTTCAACGGCGCCGCGCTGCCGGACAGTGCCATCAACGGCAGCACGAACGGCGCGTGGGGCGACCTGTCCTTCCCGCTGGACGCGTACGCCGGGCAGGCCGTCAAGATCCGCTTCCGCAACACCACCGACGGCGGCGTCCACTACAAGGGCCTGGCCCTGGACAACATCGCGGTGACCGCGAACGGCGCGGCCCTGTTCACCGACGGCGCCGAGAACGGCGACAACGGCTGGACCGCCGCGGGCTTCTCCCGGATCTCCGGCAAGTTCGCCAAGGACTACGACCAGCACTACCTGATCGAGAACCGCCAGTACGTCTCGTACGACACCACGCTGAAGACCGGCCCGTACAACTTCGGCTCGGCCGCGCGTCCGGACTGGGTGGAGCACTACGCCAACCAGAACGGCGTCCTGATCTGGCTGTGGGACTCCTCTCAGTCCGACAACAACGTGGCCAACCACCCGGGCCAGGGCCTGATCCTGCCGGTCGACGCCCACCCGGCGCCGATCAAGTGGAACGACGGCACGCTGATGCGTCCGCGCTTCCAGTCGTACGACGCGACCTTCGGCTCCGAGCGCACCGACGGCCTGAACCTGCACAAGGCCGACGCGCTCACCAAGATCCCGAGCTCGCGCGGGGTGACGGTCTTCAACGACCACACCACCAAGTACTGGTTCAGCGAGAACCCGTACAGCGGCGTGCAGGTCCCGGACACCCGCACCCAGATCGAGGTGCTGTGGCAGTCGCACAACGACCTGGAAGCCATGATCAAGGTCTCTCCCGTCCGGAAGTGACGCCTGATCGGTAGCACGGCGGGGCCCCGGCGGTTTCCGAACCGCCGGGGCCCCGCGCCGTTCCGGGGCGGGCTCAGAGCAGGGCGAGGAAGGACTCCAGCGCCTCGGTGACCTCCTTGGCGCTCCACCCGGCCCCGTCGGCGAGCACCGTCACCTCGGTCATCGACAGCCCCGGCTGCGGGCCGGGCTCGCGCCAGCCGCCGAACAGCGCGACGCCCTGCTCCTCGGCCTGCCGGTAGCCGGCCTCGTTGAGCCGGTCGGCGGGGTGCGGCAGCCAGAACTGGAACTGGTGGGTGTGCGGCGGCGCGGGGTGGACCCGGGCGCCGGGGGCCTCGGCCAGCGCGGCGGCGACCAGCTTGGCGTGCGCCACGTACCCGGGCAGCCGGGGCAGCTCGCGCTCCAGACCGGCCAGCGCGGAGAGCGCGGCGGGCCACTGCTGCCAGAGGTTGCCGCCGTAGCGGTGCCGCCAGACCTTGATCCGGCGGACGTACTCCTCCTCGCCCGCCACCAGGGCGCCGCTGTGGCCGCCGAGCGACTTGTAGCAGGAGACGTACACCGAGCCGGCCCGGGCGCAGATCTCCGGCAGGGTGCGGCCCAGGTGCGGGGCGGACTCCCAGAGCCGGGCGCCGTCCAGGTGGACCGGGCGGCCCTGCCGCTCGGCCAGCTCGTACAGCGCCTCCAGCTCCGCCCAGTCGGGCAGCAGGAACCCGGCGTCGCGCAGCGGCAGCTCCAGCATCAGCACGTCGTACGGCTCGTCCAGGACGGCCAGCTCGGCGGCGGTCGGGTGCCGCCGGGCGCCGGTCTGCGGGACGCTGCGCAGGCCGGAGAGGACCTGGTGGGCGCGGCGCTCGTGCACCTCGGGGTGGGCCAGCGGGTGCATGGCGACCACCGGGCCGTGGGTGTCGGCCCAGGTCTTCAGGGCGGCCTGCTGGGCCATCGTCCCGGTCGGGAAGTAGGCGGCGTCGGGCTTGCCGAGCAGTTCGGCGGTGCGGCGCTCCAGGGTGCGGACGATGCCGTTGCCGTACATGTCGACGGGTTCGTCCAGCGGGTGGGGGCCGTCGGCCAGGTCGGCCAGTGCGGTGAGCGCCTCGCGGACGGTCTGCGGGCGGCTGCCGGAGAGCAGGCGGTCGGCCTGGCGGCGGGTGCGGAAGCGGCGGTCCAGAACAGGGGTGTCGTTCATCAGCTGATCATCTCCGACGGTCGGTGGATCGGATGGTGCAGCTGGACTGGACAGCGGGTTGTACCCGGGCCGGTTCGGGCCCAAACCGACCGGTCGCCGGTGGCGCTGCTCACAGCATATTTCCGACATACGACCCGGGATAGGAGGTTTGGGGCGGGAAAACCCGGGTTGCCCACTGCTCCGGAGGGTCCTTTTGCCCGACTTGTGCACTACCGACCGTCGTAGGTCACACTCTTGGGCCTCCCCGTCCGGGTCGTTTACACCGGAGTCGTTCCACCAGTTCGGCGAGCCCCAGCGGCTCGGCCCCGCACTGGCCCCGTCCGTGAGGTACCGACTCCCGATGCGTTCTCTCCCCGCCACCGGCCGCCGGCTTCTCCAGGCGGTCAGCACCCGCCACGTCCGCTCGGTGCTCTCCGCCGGCCCGCTCACCACGGCCCGGCTCGCCCCGGCCAAGGCCCTCGCCTCCGGCGTCGCGGTGGTCGCCGCCGGTGCGCTGCTGATCCCGACCGGACAGGCCATCGCGCAGTCCGCCCACCCGGACGGCCACGACACGGTCACGGCCACCGCCGAGGGCACCCACGCGCAGCCGCAGGACTTCCGCCTGCCGGTGCAGGGCGGGACCGAGAGCGAGCAGGCCAAGACCGCCAAGGCCGCCGTCGTCGCCTCCCTGGAGCGCGACGGCGGGCAGGGCGGCGCCCAGGACGCGCAGGCCCGGCAGGACGAGCAGGCCTCCCGCGACCAGCAGCGCACCGAACTGCTGGCCACCGAGCAGCAGCAGAGCGACGAGCACGCGGACGCCGAGCACGCGGAGGCCGAGCACGCGGACGCCGAGCAGCAGAGCACCGACCAGCAGGGCGGCGAGCAGCAGCAGGACGCCGGACAGCAGCAGGAGCAGCCGCAGGCCGAGCAGGCCGCCGCTCCCGCCGAGCAGCCCGCCGAGCAGCAGCAGGCCGCCGCCCCGGCCGCCGAGCCGACGCCGGCTCCGGCGCCCGAGCCGGCCAAGCCGTCCTGGTCCTCCCCCGCGCCGGGCGCGACGATCAGCAACCCGTACCACAAGACCAACGCCGCGTACGCGGCCGGCTACCACACCGGCACCGACTTCGCGGTCTCGGTCGGCACCCCGGTGCTGGCGGTCGGCGACGCCACCGTGGTGTCCTCCGGCTACGCGGGCGCCTACGGCAACCAGATCGTGCTGAAGCTCTCCGACGGCCGCTTCGCCCAGTACGCGCACCTGTCGCAGCTGGGCGTGAAGGCCGGGCAGCACGTGGACGCGGGCCAGCAGGTCGGCAAGTCCGGCAACACCGGCAACTCGCACGGCCCGCACCTGCACTTCGAGATCCGCACCGCCAACCAGTACGCGAAGGTGATCGACCCGGTCGCCTACCTGAAGCAGCACGGCGCGAACAACTTCTGATCCGCCGCCCCCGTACCGCCGCTCAGCCCCGAGCCGTCCGCGCCTACCGCGCGGGCGGCTCGATGCGTGCGGCGACTTCGAGGGCGACCTCCAGCGCGGCGGCCATCGCCTCCTCGACCGGGGTGGCGGGCTCCCCGGGCTCGCACATGTCGGCCTTGAGCAGGAACATCGCCGAGTGCATCGAGGTCAGCGCGACGGTGGCGCGCAGCTTGTCGCGGAAGGTCGGCTCCGGCCCGTGCAGCAGGCTGATCATCCGGATCATCCGGTCCTTGAAGGCCAGCCCGGCCGCGGACTCCCGCAGCGCGGGCTGGTTCTCGTGGAAGAAGCGCAGCAGCGGGGCCCGCTCGCCCATCCCGGTCGCGAACCGGCGCAGCAGCTCGTCGCGCAGCTCGGGCGACCAGGGCTTGCCCTCGCCGTAGGCGATGGCGTCGTCGAGCGGGGCGGCCATCTTCTCCACGATGCCGCGGACGATGTCGTCCTTGGTCTTGAAGTGGTAGTAGAGGGCCGCCTTGGTGACGCCGAGGCGGTCGGCGATCTCCCGCAGCGAGGTCTTCTCGTAACCGTGCTCGGCGAACAACTCCAGGGCCACGTCGATGATCCGCGCTCTGGTGTCGCTGCGGGGGCTCTGGGTGGTGGTCATCGCTGGCGGCCTGCCTCGGGGAGCGGGATCGGACTGGTGTCAAGGTCCGGTTCTGTTGGCATTGTCCCTGCCCAGGGGCGCTGTTCCGAAACTGGCTTGACGACCGGCTAGGGAACAACTTACCGTGCCGGACGGCGATTAACTAGCCGGTCGTCAAGTAAGTATGGCCGCGGCACCCCGCGGCACCTGCGCCCCGGGAGAGACGCACCATGACAACCCAGCAGTCAGCGGCGGTTCCGGAGGAACCCGTCGTCGAACTCGGGAAGCCCGACGAGTTCGAGCAGCGCCCGCACCGCGAGATCCGCCTGGTGATGGTCGGCCTGGTCATCACCATGCTGCTCGCCATGCTCGACAACCTGATCGTCGGCACCGCGATGCCCACCATCGTCGGCGAGCTGCACGGCGCCGAGCACATGTCCTGGGTGGTGACGTCCTACACCCTGGCCACCGCCGCCTCCACCCCGATCTGGGGCAAGGTCGGCGACCTGTACGGCCGCAAGGGCTCGTTCCTGGTCTCGATCGCGATCTTCCTGCTCGGCTCGGCGCTGTCCGGCCTGTCGCAGAGCATGACCCAGCTGATCGCCTTCCGCGCCGTCCAGGGCCTGGGCGCCGGCGGCCTGATGGTCGGCGTGATGTCGATCATGGGCGCGCTGGTGCTGCCCCGCGACCGCGGCAAGTACCAGGGCATGTTCGCCGCCGTGATGGCGCTGGCCACCGTCGGCGGCCCGCTGATCGGCGGCTTCATCACCGACCACCTGAACTGGCGCTGGACGTTCTACGTCAACCTGCCGCTGGGCGCGATCGCGCTGGTCTTCATCGTCGTCGTGCTGAAGCTGCCCAAGATCCGCTCCAGCGCGAAGATCGACTACTTCGGCGCGGCGCTGCTCACCACCGGCATCGTCTCGGCCGTGCTGGTCACCACCTGGGGCGGCCACGAGTACGCCTGGGGTTCGAAGCAGATCCTCGGCCTGGGCACGCTCGGCCTCGCCTCGCTGATCGGCTTCTGCTACGTCGAGCAGCGGGTCGCCGAGCCGATCATCCCGCTCAAGCTGTTCCGCAACCGGAACTTCACCATGGTCTCGATCATCGGCTTCATCGTCGGTTTCGCGATGTTCGGCGCGGTGACCTTCCTGCCCACCTACCAGCAGATCGTGCAGGGCGCCTCGGCGACCAACTCCGGCCTGCTGCTGATGCCGATGATGTTCGGCATGCTGGTGGTCTCGCTGGTGGTCGGCCAGGCCATCACCAAGACCGGCAAGTACCGGATCTTCCCGATCATCGGCACCACCGTGATGGCCGGCGGCTCGCTGCTGCTGTCCACCCTCGCGGTGGACACCAAGAGCTTCACCTCCTCCTGCTACATGGTGGTGCTCGGCGCCGGCATGGGCTTCCTGATGCAGGTCACCATGCTGGTCGCGCAGAACAGCGTGGAGATGAAGGACATGGGCGTCGCCTCGTCCTCCGCCACCCTGTTCCGCACCATCGGCGGCTCCTTCGGCGTGGCGCTGTTCGGCACGCTCTACATCAACCGGCTCAACGACACCCTGAAGGACGCCGGGATGCCGGCCGGCGGCGAGTCCACCGGCTCGATGAGCCCGGAGACGCTGAAGAGCATGCCGCCCGAGGCGGTCTCGGTGCTCCAGCACGGCATCGCCAACGGGATGCACACCGTCTTCCTGTGGGGCACCGTGATCAGCGTGGTCGCCATCGTCGCCTCGCTGTTCATCCGCGAGGTCAAGCTCCGCGGTGGCGCGGACGCCGCCGAGGCCAAGGCCGAGGCCGCCCTGGAGGGCGCGGTCTGAGGCCCGCCGCGGCCTGAAACGCGAACGGCCCGGGACCGCGCGGTCCCGGGCCGTTCGCGCGCTCCGCGCGGGGCTACCGCGGCAGCCGGTAGGTGCCCGGCCCGACCGGCTCGACCAGCCCGTCGGCGACCAGCCCGTCCAGCGCCCGGGCCCGCTGCACCGCGTCCGGCCACACCACGTCCAACTGGCCCTGCGCGACCAGCCCGTGGGCCTCCCGGAGCACCGCCAGCAGCTTGCCGCGGACCTGCCGGTCGGTGCCCTCGTAGGTCTGCCCGCGGCGCGCCGGGCCCTGGTACGGCGGGCAGCCGGCCCGCTGCCAGGCGCACTCGACCCGCAGCGGGCAGGCCCCGCACTCCGGGCCGCGCGCGGTGCACACCAGGGCGCCCAGCTCCATCACCGCGACCGCCCAGGTGGCGGCCCGCTCGTCGGTGGCGGGCAGCAGCTCGTGCGCGGTGCGGCGCTCGGCGGCGGTGGTGGCGTTCGCCGGGTACTCGACGCCGGTGACCGCCCGGGCGAGGACCCGGCGCACGTTGGTGTCCAGCACCGCGTGCCGCTGCCGGAAGGCGAACGAGGCGACCGCGGCCGCCGTGTACTCCCCCACCCCGGGCAGCGCCAGCAGCTCCGCGTGGTCGCTCGGCACCTCGCCGCCGTGCCGCTCGGTGATCGCGACGGCCGCGCCGTGCAGCCGCAGCGCGCGGCGCGGGTAGCCGAGCCGGCCCCACATCCGCACCGCCTCGCCGGGCGCGTCCGCGGCCAGGTCGGCGGGCGTGGGCCAGCGCTCCAGCCAGGCCGCGTACGCGGGCAGCACCCGCTTCACGGGCGTCTGCTGGAGCATGAACTCGCTGACCATCACGGCCCACGGCGAGGCGTCCGGGGCCCGCCAGGGCAGGTCACGGGCGTGGGCCTCGTACCAGCCGATGACGGTCGAGTGCAGCGCCTGGACGGCGCCCGGGGCAAGAGTCGAAGCAGTGGCAACCATGGCCCCCCGATCCTGCCACGAGCGGCCGCGGAGACTTAAAGCCCCAGGTCGTCGAGCTCCTTGAGCAGGTCCGCCCGCGGACTGACCGGGCCGGCCGGGGCCGGGCCGCCCTGCTTCCCGGCCCTGGCCGGCTTGGCCGGCCTGCTCTGCGGGGGCAGCGCCGGGGCGCCGTCGCTCCCGGTGCTCCCGGTGCTCCCGGCGGACAGTGCGGCCGGCTGCCGCGGGCGGCGGTCGCGGAAGATCCACGCCCCCGCCAGACCGCCGGCCAGGCCGCCGAAGTGGCCCAGCCAGGACACCCCGGGGGTCCCCGGGACGGCCGCGATCAGGACGTAGGCGAAGGAGGCGCCCATCACCAGGCCGATCAGCGAGTCGATCAGGTTCCGGTCGAACAGGCCGCGCAGCACCACGTAGCCGATGTAGCCGTAGACCAGGCCGCTCGCGCCGACGGTCACCGTGTCGCCGTCCTGGAACAGCCACACCGTCATCCCGCTGGTCACCACCAGCAGCGCCGTCAGCCCGAGGAACTTGCGCACCCCGCGGTAGGCGGCGAGGAAGCCGAACACGAACAGCGGACCCGAGTTGCCTTCCAGGTGCTGCCAGTTCACGTGCAGGAAGGGGGCGGTCAGCAGGTACCCGAGCGTGTCCGGGTCGTGCGGGCGGATGCCGTGCATCATCGCCACCTGGCCGTCCAGCAGCCAGTTGACCAGCTGCGTCACCCACACCAGGCAGAGGAACCCGAACATGACGAAGAACGCGCGTCGTGCCTCGGCGATCATCTGCGCCGGGTCGAGGCCGCTACCGGTGGGGGCGTGGTCGTGCGGGGAGGCCATGAGGGCGACTATAGGGCGACGCGCCGACGTGTCGAGTCCCCCTTCCGGACCAAATGGCGGATCATGTGAAAGAAGTGGTCCCGGTGAGGTGTTGATGCGTCAACAGGTGCACAAGGTCTCGTAGAGTTTGCTCGTGCCTTCTCTGCGCCAGCCCGTCGGACCGCTGCCCGCCTCGATCTACTGGCGGCGCCGCGTCGTGGTCCTCATCGCCCTCGCCGTCGTCGTCCTCGTGATCGGCCTGCTGGCGTTCGGCGGCGACGACGGGGGCAAGCGGAAGAAGGCTTCCGACGGCAGCCCGCAGCCCGTGCCCGCCCAGTCCATCACCCCCGGCGCGTCCCCCACCGGCCCCGCGATCACCACCCGCCCCGGCGGGACCGGCGGCGGCACCGGCGGGAACTCCTCGGGCGGGAGCTCCTCCGGCGGCGCGACGGGCGGCGCCGGCGGCGAGATCAGCGTCACCGGCGGCAGCTCCTCGGGCGGCGGCGGCTCCTCCTCCGGCGGCGGCAGCTCCTCGGGCGGTACGACCGGCGGCGGCACCGGCACCACCCGCCCCGGCGGCGGGGCCTCGCCGGCCGTCAACACCACCGAGGTGATGGCGCTGCCGGTCTGCACCACCTCGCAGCTCACCCTCGAACTCGCCTCGGCGCAGAACTCGTACGCGACCAAGGACAAGCCGAAGCTGGCCCTGACGATCCGCAACTCCTCCGGGGCGGGCTGCCGGATCAACCTCTCGCACGAGTACTCCTTCCTGACCGTCACCTCCAGCGCCAACGAACGGGTCTGGTCCTCCGCGGACTGCATCACCGAGCGCACCGACGCCTGGGCCCAGATCGGCGGCAACAGCGGCGTCACCGAGACCTTCACCTGGGACCGCACCCGGTCCAAGCCCCAGTGCGCCAGCCCCGACCCCACCCCCGCCCAGCCCGGCAACTACCTCGTCCAGGCCGACCTCACCGGCCCGGCCGGCGGACCGCTCTCGGCCCGCACCTCCGTCCGCCTGGAGAGCTGAGACGAAATCAGGGGCTCGGGGAACGGCGAGAGCCCCTGGTGGTTGCTCGGGCGTAGCCCTACTCGGTCCAGCTGGTGCCCCGCAGGGTGCGGCCGAAGGTGAGCGGGAGCAGGGCCGCGGCCAGGGCCGTGGCGAGGAGGACGAGGACGGTGGGGGCGGGGAGGCGGTCGAGGAGGAGGCCGGCGGTCATGGTGCCGAGGGGGAGGCCGGCCATCAGGAGGGTCATGGTGCCGGCCATCGCGCGGCCGCGCATCTCCTCGGGGACGCGCTGGAAGACCAGGACGTCGAGCATGACCCGCAGGGCGGGCACGCCGAGCGCGGTGACGGCGAGGGCGGCGAAGACCACCGCGGGGCCGCCGGCCAGCGCGGGGAGGGCGAAGGCGAGCGCGCCGGTCCAGGCGACGGCGAGCAGGAGCGCGCCGGGGCTGAGCCCGCGGTGCAGGCGGGTGACGAGGAGCGCGCCGAGCAGGCCGCCGACGGCTTCGCCGGTGAGGGCGAGACCGGTGCCGGCCGCGGAGGTGCCGTGTTCGCGGAGCAGGACCATGACGGTGAGGAGCATCGCCGAGCCGGTGAGGTTGAGCGCGGCGGCGACCAGGACGGTGTCGCGCAGCACCCGGTGGGCGAACAGGTAGCGCAGGCCGGCGAAGGCGGCGCCCTTCTCCGGTCCGTCCGCCGGGGCCCGCGGCCCGGGGCGGGAGTCGAAGCGGACGGCGGTGCTCGCGCCGAGGGCGAGCGCCGAGGTGAGGACCAGGGCGAGGAAGGGGACGGCGCGGCCGAGGCCGAGCAGGAAGCCGGCCAGCGGCGGTCCGGCCAGGGCGGCGCCGTTGACCCGCAGTTCGTCCTGGGAGAGGGCCTGGCGGAGCTGCTCGGGCGGGACGACGGCGCGCAGCGCGAGCATCCGGGAGGGGCCGCCGTAGGCCATGGTGGCGCCGATCGCGGCGGCGGCCAGCAGGGCGTGCGGGACGGTCAGCCGGTGGGCGGCCAGGGCCAGGGCGACGCTGAGCGCGGTGAGCAGCCGGACGGTGTCGGCGAGGATCAGGATCCGGCGCCGGTCGTGCCGGTCGGCGACCGCGCCGCCGTGCAGGCCGAACAGCACCGAGGCCCCGAACTGGACGGCGCCGAAGGCCCCTGCGACGGTCGGGGAGCCGGTCATGGCGAGCAGCAGCAGCGGGTACGCGGTGTCGGCGACGCAGGTGCCGAGCATGGCGGCCGCGGAGCCGGCCCAGAGTGTCTGGAAGCGGCGGTTGCGGCGCAGCGGCACCGCGGTGGTTCCCGGTCCTTCGAGCGTCGCGGTCATCCCTCGCACCCCGTTCATGTCTTCGGCCATGTTCATGATTCAGCAACCATTCACGTCTGCGTGAATGGTTGCACGGCTGAGAATGATTGCGCAAGCGTTGACGCTGTGGCTGAATGTGAACGTGGTGGATCGGATGAAGGAGCGCGAGGTCACGGACGTCGCGACGCTGAAGGCCCTGGCGGACCCGCTGCGGCTGGCCGTCCTCGGGGTGCTGATGAAGCGCGACCCGGAGCCGGTGTCGGTGAAGGAGGTCGCCGCCGAGCTGGACGAGGCGCCGACCAAGCTGTACCGGCACGTCAAGCAGCTGGAGCAGGCCGGGCTGGTGTACGTGGCGGAGACCCGGCTGGTCTCCGGGATCGTGGAGAGCCGCTACCGCTCGGCGCAGCACTCACTGCGGCTGTCGCCGCAGGTGTTCGCGGAGGGCGGCGAGCAGCCGGCCGTGCTGGAGGCGGTGCTGGCCGCGATGGAGCTGGTGCGCTCCGAGTTCCAGCGGTACTTCCTGGCCGGGCGGGTCGACATGTCCCCGGAGCAGCGGGCCGGCAAGTTCGCGCACGCCTCCTTCCGGCTCAGCCCGCAGCGGCTGCGGCGGCTGCGCGAACGGCTGGACGAGGCGCTGGACGAGGTGCTCGCGGAGGGCGACTCCACCGGACCGGACGCCGTCGAGGTGACCCTGTTCGCGCTGCTCTACACGGTGGACCCGCCGGAGTCCGCCGGGGAGTGACGGGCGGTCAGACGTACCGCTCCAGGATGGAGGACTCGGCGAGCCGGGACAGCCCCTCGCGGACCGAGCGGGCCCGGGTCTCGCCGACGCCCTCCACGGTCTGCAGGTCGTCGATCGACGCGGCGAGCAGCTTCTGCAGGCCGCCGAAGTGGTCGACCAGCCGCTCGATGACGGTGTTGGGCAGCCGCGGCACCTTGGCCAGCAGCCGGAAGCCGCGCGGGGAGACCGCGGAGTCCAGCGACTCCGGGGTGCCGGTGTAGCCGAGCGCCTTGGCGACGGTCTGCAGGTCGAGCAGCTCGGCGTGGGTGAGCGCCTCCAGGTCGGCGAGCACCTCGGTGACGGTGCGGCCCTTCTTGGCGGCGCGGTCCGGGAAGTAGTCGCGCACCACGAGCTCGCGCTCCGGCTCGACCCCGGCGATCAGTTCGTCCAGCTGCAGCGACAGCAACCGGCCGTCGGTGCCCAGCTCCAGCACGTACCCGGCGATCTCGCCGGCGATCAGCCGGACCATCTCCAGGCGCTGCACCACCGCCGAGACGTCCCGGACGGTGACCAGGTCCTCGATCTCCAGCGCGGACAGCGTGCCGGCCACCTCGTCGAGCCGGAGCTTGTAGCGCTCCAGGGTGGCGAGCGCCTGGTTGGCCCGAGACAGCACGGTGGTGGAGTCCTCCAGCACCCGCCGCGCGCCGTTGACGTAGATGGCGATCAGCCGCATCGAGTGCGAGACCGCGACCACCGGGTAGCCGGTCTGCCGGTTGACCCGCTCCGCGGTGCGGTGGCGGGTGCCGGTCTCGTCGGTGGGGATGTTCGCGTCCGGCATCAGGTGGACGCCCGCGCGCAGGATCTTGCCGAGGTCCTTGTCCAGGATCACCGCGCCGTCCAGCTTGCACAGTTCGCGCAGCCGGGTAGCGGTGAACTCGACGTCCAGCACGAAGCCGCCGGTGCAGAGCGCGTCCACGCTCTTGTCGAAGCCGAGGACGATCAGGCCGCCGGTGTTGGCCCGGAGCACCCGCTCCAGGCCGTCCCGCAGCGCCGTGCCCGGCGCGATCGCACTGAGGGAGGCCCGCAGCAGGGCCTCCTCGCGGGAGGACTTGTCCGCCCGGTCGATGGCTGCCACGTGACTCCTTGGGCCGACCCGAACCGTGTGCCGCGGCGGCCGGCGGTCTGTCGGACTGTCTGTTGTTGCTGCGAATGATGCCTATGAGCAGCTGAAGTCTAACTGCGTACGGCCGCCGCGGGGCGTGGGTCAGCCCAGTTCGTCCGAGTCGACCGGCTCCCAGCCGGCCATCAGCTCCTCCGGGAAGGCCGGGACGGGGGTGCGGTCGCGGGCCCGGGCGAGCGCCTGGGCACCCGGGTCCGCGGCCGGGCGGGCGGGCGGGGCGGCGTCCGCCTTGGGCTTGGAGCGGGGTCGGCGGCCCGGGATCGCGCGCAGCGCCTCGCCGATGTCGGCGACCTCCACCACCTTCATGCCCGCCGGGACCTTGCCCGGGTCCGGCGGGACGAGGGCGTGCGTGAACCCGAGCCGGTGCGCCTCGGCGAGCCGGCGCTGCACGCCCGTCACCCGCCGCACCTCGCCCGCCAGGCCGACCTCGCCGATCGCCACCAGGTTGTTGGGCAGCGGCGTGTCGGTCGAGGAGGAGGCCACCGCCAGCGCGATCGCCAGGTCCGCCGAGGGCTCGGTGAGCTTCACGCCGCCGACCGTGGCCGTGTAGATGTCCTGCTTGCCGAGCTTCACGCCGCCGTGCCGCTCGACCACGGCCAGGATCATCGCGATCCGCGGCGACTCCAGGCCGGAGGTGGTGCGCCGCGGCGAGGGGATCTGCGAGTCGACCATCAGCGCCTGCACCTCGGCCACCAGCGGGCGCTTGCCCTCCAGCGTCACCGTCAGGCAGGTGCCGGCGACGGCCTTGTCGCGGCGGGTCAGGAACAGGCCGGACGGGTCGGCCAGGCCGACGATGCCCTCGTCGTGCAGCTCGAAGCAGCCGACCTCGTCGGTCGCGCCGTAGCGGTTCTTGACGCCGCGGATCAGCCGCAGCCGGGCGTGCCGGTCGCCCTCGAAGGAGAGCACCACGTCCACCAGGTGCTCCAGCAGGCGGGGGCCGGCGATCTGGCCGTCCTTGGTGACGTGGCCGACCAGCAGCGTCGCCATGCCGCGCTCCTTGGAGGCCCGGATCAGCGCGCCCGCCACCTCGCGGACCTGCGCGGGGCCGCCGGGGGCGCCGTCCAGTTCGGCGGAGGCGATGGTCTGCACCGAGTCCAGGACCAGCAGCGAGGGGTTGACCGCCTCGATGTGGCCGAGCACCGCGCCCAGGTCCTGCTCGGCGGCCAGGTAGAGGTGGTCGGAGAGCGCGTTGATCCGGTCCGCGCGCAGCCGGACCTGGCCGGCCGACTCCTCGCCGGTGACGTACAGCGTGCGGTGCCGGTCGCTGGCGGCCTTCGCCGCCACGTCCAGCAGCAGCGTGGACTTGCCGACGCCGGGCTCGCCCGCCAGCAGCACCACGGCGCCCGGCACCAGGCCGCCGCCGAGCACCCGGTCCAGCTCCGGGACGCCGGTGGAGCGGGCGGTGGCCACCTGTCCGTCGACCTGCCCGATCGGCTTGGCGGGCGCGGAGACCGGCCCGGCCGCGGTCGTCCGGATCGGCACCGCGCCGTGCTCCTCGACCGTGCCCCAGGCGTTGCACTCGGAGCAGCGGCCGACCCACTTGAGCAGTTGGGCGCCGCACTCGGTGCAGCGGTACGAGGGGCGCGCCTTGGCGGTGGTCTTGGTACGGGCAGCCATGCGGGCCACGGTAGCGCCTCGCACCGACATCGCCCGGACGTCACCCGAACGGCGTCACCCGGGCGAACAAGGAATCGGTCCTGTTACCCGAAAGAAGGACAAGCGGCCGAAACCCCCCGGGCGGCGGGTTTCGGCTGCCTACCGTCGGTCGGGTGACCACCGTCCAGCCCCACCCCGTCGGCCCCTCCCCGGTACTCCGGGCGTACGGCGCGTGCGTCGACGGGCTGTTCACCTACTGCCTGTCCGTGCTCTGCGAGCACGAAGCCGCCACCGCGGCCGTCCTGGAAGTCCGCGACCTGGCCCAGCGCCACGGCGACCGGCTCGACGACCCGGCGCTGCTGCGCGCCTGGCTGTACGCGCTGGCCCGGCACCGCTGCCTGGCCCGGCTCGAAGGCACCGTCGAGGAGGACGGCGCCCCCGCGGGCGGGCCGCCCGGGCCCGGCGCGGTCCGCGAGCGGCGGCGCGAACTCGCCTCGCTGGCCTGGCCGGAGGCGGCCGGCACCGACCCGGAGCAGCGCGAGGCGCTGGAACTGGCGGTGCGGCACCGGCTGGACGGCACGGAGGTCGCGGCGGTGCTCGGCCTGAGCACCGGGGCCGCCGCGGCGCTGCTGGACGCGGCGGGCGCCGAGGTCGGCCGGACCAGGACGGCGCTGCTGGTGCTCGGCGTCGGCTCCTGCCCGGAGCTGGCCCAGCTCGGCGGCGTCGGCGCGGAGTCCTGGCGGGGCTGGGTGCTGGGCCCGGCGCTGCGCCGGGAGCTGGTGCTGCACCTGGTGGAGTGCCCGACCTGCCGGGGCACCGCGGAGCGGGTCGCGGGCCAGCTCGGGCACGGCCTGGCCGGGCTGCCGGGCCTGCCGCTGCTGGCCGCGCCGGGGCCGCTGCGCCCGGCCGCGGCGCCGAGCGGCGGGACGGCGTTCCTGGCGGGCGCGGCGGCCGGCCGGCGGATCGCGCAGGGCCCGGCGGAGCCCCGGTTCGACCAGCGCGGCTTCCCCCGGCACCGGATGACCCCGGCGGCCCGCGGCTCGGCGGTGCGGCAGCGGGTGGTGACCACCGGCGTGCTGGCGGCGGTGCTGGCCGCGCCGGTGGTGGCGCTGTGGAGCGCGCACCGGGGCGGCGGGGAGGACCACGCCTCGGCGGTGTCCTCGGTGCGGGTGGACCCGACGGTGGGGCCGGGGCAGCGCGTCCCGGTGCCGGAGCCGACCGCGGTCGCGGCGCTGCCGCCGGCCGCCCAGGTGACGACGATGGAGCTGGCCGGTGCGGTGACCGCAGAAACGTCCCTGCCGACGGTTCAAGGACCGGCGGTCCCGGTCCCCTCCGCCGGGGCCGCGCCGCTGTCCAGCCCGGCGCTGACCGCCGAGCCCGTCCCGCCGCCGTCCGCCGCCGGGAACCGGCTGACCGTGGAGGCGGGCGCGTACGGCAGCCGCACGGTGCTGACGCTGACCAACTCCGGTGACGCGCCGCTGTCCTGGCACGCCGTGCTGGACGTGGACTGGCTGCGGCTGAGCCGGGACTCCGGCACCCTGGCCCCCGGCCAGCGGATCACCGTGACCGTCTCGGTGGACGAGTCGCGCGCCCCGCAGGCCCGCTGGACGGCGCACCTGGCGCTGCCGCCGTCCAGCGCCGTGGTGACCCTGGAGGGCGGCACCGACCACCGCGGCGTGCCCACCCCGGACGGCCCGGCGCCGAGCACCTCGACCAGCACCGGGCCGACCCCCTCGCCCTCCGCCGGCGGCTCCGGACCGGACCCGTCGAGCCCCTCGCCGTCGGCGTCCGCCCCCGCCGACCCGTCCCCCTCGGCACCCGCCTCCCCGTCCGCCCCGGTCTCCCCGTCCGCCCCGGTCTCCCCGTCGCCGGCCTCCCCGTCGCCGGCCGCCTCCGCCTCCGCCTCCGCCTCCGAGGACGGCTCGCCGTCCGCGCCGCCGTCCCCGTCCGCTCCGTGACGGCGGGTCAGTCCGCCGCGGTGCGCTCGCCCGCCAGCCAGCGCTCACCGCGGGCCACGGCCTCCTCCAGCGAGGCGTCCAGGACGGGGTCGGCGGGAACGACTCCGTCCGGGCCGAGCGCCCCGGCCAGGCCGGTGTGCCCGGCGAGCCGGACGAAGGAGGGCTGCGCCCCGGCGACGATCAACCGTCCGCCGCGGGCGCCCAGCTCGTCGTTCTTCCGCCGCAGCAGCTTGACCATGCTGGACGAGGGCACGTCGGGGACGGTGCGCACCACCAGCACCAGCACCGCGGGCCCGTCGGGGGCGCGCGGCCAGTCGGCCTCGATCAGCGGGAGTTCGGCGAACAGGCTGACGCCGCTGTAGGCGAGCACGGTGACCCGGCCCGCGGGCAGTTCGGCCGGGACGTCGGCGAGCTCCCAGTGCCCGTCCGGGGTGCGGTGGAGCGCGGCCAGCTTCGCCTGCCGGGACGCCTGCACGCAGTACAGCAGCAGCGAGAGCACCGCACCGAGGATGATCGCCCGCTGCAGCGGCAGCTGGGTGGTGCCCAGGAAGGTGACCGCCATCGCGGCGGCGGACAGCTTCGAGGTGCGCAGCACCAGCTTGACGTCGGGCACCTTGCCGACGATCAGTTCGCCGCCGACCACGATGATCAGCCCGCCGATCACCGGCATCGGGATGTGCTCGGCCAAGGGGGCCAGCGCCAGCACGATCAGCGCCAGCCAGAGGCCGGAGAACACGCCCGCCCAGCGGGTGCGGGCCCCGGCGGAGACCGCGACGCCGGTGCGCGAGAGCGAGCCGCCGACCGGCAGCGACTGGAACAGCGCGCCGGTGACGTTGGCCAGCCCCTGCGCGGTGAAGTCGCCGTTGACGCTGGACTTCGAGCCGTCCGGGTTGGGCACCGAGGGGCTGATCCCGGCGGCCTGGGCGAGCGCCACCAGCGCGATCGACAGCGCCCCGCCGAGCAGGTGCCAGGTCGCCGACCAGTCGGGGGCGGTGAAGTGCGGCAGCGCGGCGGGGATGTCGGCGATGCCGCCGACCAGTTCGACGTCGGTGCCGAGCGCCGCCACGCCCGCGCTGACCACCACCATCGCCACCAGCAGCGCCACCGTCCGCAGCCGCCGCACCGCGTGCGCCAGCGCCCACACCGCGACGGTGGCCACCGCCACCAGGGTCGCGGCGGGCTCCCAGGACCCGGCGTGCACCAGCCAGTCGCCGAACTGCACCAGCTTGTTGTGGCCCTGCGGCGCGTACCCGGTGGCGTCCCCCAGCACGCCGACCACGATCTGCAGCGCGATGCCGGTGGAGAAGCCGACCATCACCGCGTTGGAGACGAAGCTGAGCACCACGCCCAGCCGCAGCACGCCCATCAGCAGCATCACCACGCCGGACAGCACGCCGAGCAGCGCCACGTTCCCGGCGTCCTTCGGGTCGAGCCCGGCGTCGCTCAGCACGCTCTGCGAGGTCAGCGCGATGGCGCTGGTCAGGGTGGTGACCATCAGCACGGTGCGGGCGGTCAGCGAGCCGACGACCGCCGGGACGACGCCGGAGAACAGGCCCGCGACCGGGTTGAACCCGGCGATCGACGCGTACGCCATGCCCTCGGGGATCGAGAACAGGCCGGTCACCAGGCCGGAGGTGACGTCGCTCGGCTTCGGCCGCCCCAGCGAACGCAGCGATCGCGGTGACGGGCGGCGCATCAGGTCAGACCCACCACGGCGTCACCGACGTACTTGGCACCCAGGACCAGCAGCAGCACCAGCATGATCGCCGAGTTGTGCGCGGACATCCACGCCTTCCAGCCGCCCAGCACCTCGGTCGCCCGCGCCCCGCCGAGCAGGTAGACGCCCAGCGGCAGCAGCGTGCACAGCGAGCCGATCAGCACCAGCAGCGCCCCGGCCACCGCCTTTCCCCCGCCGCCCGCGCCGCTGGTGGCGATGGAGACCGCGCCGCCGACCGCCAGCACCAGGTTCTTCGGGTTGGCGGCGGCCAGCACCGCCGCCAGGCCGGCCGACTTCGCCGGGGTGAACCGGTCGATCGCCCGCATCCAGCCCGGCGGCTCGGCGACCTTCCCCTCCCGGGGCCGGCCCTGCCACTGCTCGGCCGCCAGCAGCAGGAACAGCACGCCCAGCGCGAGCTTCACCCAGTACGACCAGTCGGGCGTCCCGGCGCTGGTGTCGATGCCCGAACCGGCCAGCACCACCACGGTGGTGACCGCGCCGAGCGCCACCACCCAGCCGGCCGTGAACGCGATGCCGTTGGTCCGCCCGCGCGGGGTGGCCAGCATCAGGATCACCGCGATCAGCGGCAGCGGGCTGATCGCGATGCCGACCGCCGAGGCCAGCATCTGCCCGATCGCGTCTCCCATCTCCGTCCCCTCCCTGGTCAGCGCAGCCGGATGGCCGGCAGCCGGTAGCTGCCGTCGAGCACCGCGTCCTGCGGCTGGTACATCCGCACCATCGGCCGGAAGCCGCCCTCGGGGGCGGGCAGCCAGTTCGCCGCCTCGTCGGGGGCGGTGGGGCGCTCGTGCTGGAGGTAGAGGGTCAGCGAGCCGTCCTCGCCGTACACCAGGCCGGGGGTGCGGTCGCCGATCGAGTACCGGCCGATCCCGTTGGGGACCAGCAGGTACTCCGGGGTGCCGTACATCGTCACCGACCAGAACGCGCCCACCGGCGGGGTCCTCTCGAACCGCAGGGTGTACGCGTGCGCGCCGCTCAGCGGGACGCCGTCGGCGTCGTTGTAGGTGGTGGCGTACACGGCCTCGTAGGCGTGGTTGCCCCACAGGCCGGTCCGGGCCGCGACCGCGCGGGTCAGGTAGGCGGCGCGGCGGTCGGCGATCTTCCACTGCGGCTCGTCCCGGGTGCCGGGGCCGAGGAAGTCCAGGTTGTAGTCGAACAGGTGCAGGTTGGCCGCCCACTCCCCGGTGGGGTCGCCGGTGCCGAGGGTCGCCGCCTCCACCCGCTCCCGGCCCGCCGCCAGGCCCTTGGCCAGCGCCGCCGACCACTCGGCCGGGCCGTCCAGGTACGGCGAGCGACCCCCGTCGAGCAGGCCGATCGGGGCGAAGCGCTGCTGGAACTCCAGGTCGGGGGCGGCGGGCGGGAAGGCCGCCATCCACAGCCGGAGCTTCTCCAGGAAGAGCAGCTCCTCCGGGACGCCCGCGTCCGGCTCCGGCAGCCCGGCGGCGGTGCCGCCCTCCAGCGGGGTCAGCGTCAACTGCCGTTGCAGCTCCCGGACCCGGTCCAGGTCGTCCGGCCCGGCGCAGTAGTTGCGCACCGCGATCACCGCCACCGCGGTCGGCGCGGTGATCACCGGCACGCCCTCCGGGGCGGTGCCCCGCCAGCCGGGCGGGGCGACCAGCCAGGTCTGCTCGGCGGTGCCGGACGAACGGCGGCCCGCGTAGGCGAAGTTGTTCGTCCAGGCGTCGATGAACTGCAGCACGTCGTACGCGCCGCCGGTGTCCGGGACGTGCAGCAGCAGCGGCCCGGCGGACAGGTCGAGCGGGGCGACCGAGTACACCGTGTCGTTGTTCACCGACACGAAGTGCGAGGCCGGGTCGGCGAGTTCGGCGGCGTGCCCGAAGGTGTTCCACGGCGTCGGGCCGATCGCGCTCATCCCCCGGCGGACGATGGTGTCCACCATGGTCAGGTTGGCCACCAGCGGGGATCCGTACACCAGGGCCTCGGCGGCCAGCATCTCGGGGGTGGCGTCAGCCATGCGAACGTCCTTGTCTGTTCCGGTGGTTCAGTGGTGGAGGATCGGGGGGAGCTGCCAACTTCCGTCCAGCAGCTCGGGCTTCGGGCCGTAGGCGCGCACCGCGACGAAGTACGGGCCCTCGGGGGCGGGCAGCCAGTTCGCCAACTCATGTGCGGCCGCTGGGCGTTCGTGCTGGAGGTAGAGGGTCAGCGAGCCGTCCTCGCCGTACACCAGGCCGGGGGTGCGGTCGCCGACCGAGTACCGGTCGATCTCGTTGGCGACCAGCAGCCGCTCCGGGAGCCGGTACACGGACACCGACCAGAAGAACCGGGCCGGCGGGAGCTGCCCGGGCGGGAAGCGCAGCACCGCGGGCACCCGGCCGCCCTCCGCCGACTCCCGGCCGCCGTACCAGGCCTCCTCGGCGGGCAGCCCGTACAGGCCCGTGAGGGCACCGCGGGCCCGGTCCAGGTAGCGGGTGCCGAGCTGCTCCCGGGTGCCGAACAGGGCGCTGCCGGTGGCCGCGCCCCGCCCGGCCGCGGCCAGCTCGCCGCGGGCGTCCGCGATGCCCGCCAGCAGCGCCTCGCGCACCTCGGCGGGCAGCGCGGCCGGTTCGAAGTCGCCGCTGCCGACGCCCAGTTCGGTCAACCTGCCGCGCAGGTCGGCGTCGGCGGGCAGGGTCGGGAAGAAGCCCAGCAGGAAGTCCAGCAGCGAGAAGAACTCCAGGGTGCCGAGCACCTCCTCGCCCCGCCACACCGGCCACACCGGCTCCGCCGCGACCGGCCGGGGCGTGCCCAGGTGTTCGCTCAGCGGCCTGAGCAGGTACCCGGCCTGCACCCGCTCGACCTCCGGCACGTCCTGCGGCCCCGCCGAGAACGTCCGCCCGAGGATGCCGACCAGGTTGGTGTCGGCCCGCAGCACCCCGTCGAAGTCCTCCGGCGGGTTCGCCCGGTGCCCCGGCCCGGCGATCAGGTACCGGCCCGCGCCGTTCCCGGTGGTCCGGGACCCGACGAAGCCGACGTACGCGGTGTCCAGGTCGTGCACCGGCAGCACGTGGTAGCGGTCGGTCGCGGGCTTCTCCAGCACCCACGGCTCGGCCCGCAGGTCCAGCCAGGCCCACGAGTACGGGGTGTCGTTGTTGGGCGTCACGACGTCCGTGTTGTCCGGGGTGAAGGGCTGCGGGTAGTGCCGGAACACACCGAAACCCCCGACGTACCGGGGGTCCGCGTCGTCGATCGCCTGCGGGTAGACCGTCCGGTAGTTCTCCAGCAGCGGGTACCCCCAGATCCACGCCTGCGCCGCCGTCCGCCGCACCGCCCGCGGATCCGCACCGGCCGGGTTCCCCATCTCGCCCACCCTTCTTCCCCCACGAAAGGGATCATTCAGACATAGCGGTACATCGGGATGCTATGTGCTCCCCCCTCGATCGGCACTCCGACCGGCGGCCCCCGGCCCTCTGACCGGCCGTCCGGTCGGCCCTCCGGTCGGCCATCCGGTCGGCCGTCTGCTCCCGGCGAAAAAGCTCCGCCCCCGGCGAACGCGGCGCATGGGCGGCCGACGGCCCGGAGACCCTCCAGGGCATGGACATCCTTCTACTCGGCGGCTCCAAGTTCCTCGGCCGCGCCTACGCCACCGAGGCGCTCGCCCGCGGCCACCGCGTCACCACCTTCAACCGCGGCGTCAGCCGCACCGACCCGCCCGGCGTCGAAGCCGTGCACGGCGACCGCGCGAACCCCGACGACCTGCGGCGCCTCGTCGACGGCCGCCGGTGGGACGCCGTCGTCGACACCTCCGGGCAGCAGCCCCACGACGTCGCCACCGCCGCCCGGCTGCTCAGCGGCCGCGCCGGGCACTACGGCTTCGTCTCCTCCGTGCACGCCTTCGCCGACTGGCCCGCCCGCCCCGTCGACGCCGGCTCCCCCACCCTGGACTGCCCCGGCGACCTCCCGCCCGACCAGCCCTTCGCCAACGCGCTCAAGGCCGGCTGCGAACGCGCCCTGGCGGCGAACTTCGACGGACCCGCCGCGATCCTCAACTGCGGCCTGCTGATCGGCCCGCACGAACCCATCGGCCGCCTCCCCTGGTGGCTCGACCGGATCGCCCGCGGCGGCCGCGTCCTCGCCCCCGGCGCCCCGGACCGCCCGCTCAGCCTGATCGACGCCCGCGACTTCGCCGCCTTCGGCCTCGACCTCGCGCAGCGGCGGGCCGCCGGACGCTACCTCACCACCTCACCCGTCCGCTCGGCGACCACCGGCGAGTTCCTCGACGCCTGCCGCACCGCGACCGGCTCCGACGCCGAACTCGTCTGGACGCCGGACGCCACCCTGCTCGCCGCCGAGGTCTCCCCCTGGGTCGAACTCCCCCTCTGGGCCCCCGCCACCGAAGGCTGGCACGGCACCTGGCAGGCCGACCCCGCCACCGCCCTCGCCGCGGGCCTGCGGATCCGGCCCCTGCTCGACACCGTCACCGACACCTGGGCCTGGCTCGAAGCCGGCGGTCGCGCGGAGGTCGCCTACCGGCAGCTGGACACGCCGCTGGGGATCGACCCGGAGAAGGAGCAGCAGATCATCGACGGGGTTTGAGCATTCAGGGGCTCGGGGAACGGCGAGCCCTGGTCTGCGGGCGGTTCACTGCCGGAGCGCGCGTGGGCTTCCGGTTCTGTTCACGGCACGCAGCAGCACGGACCTCCGATGGGCTCCGGCCGTCAGCAGCACGGCCCCGCCGTTCCCCGGGCCCCTGATTTCGCGTCCCGCCGTTCTCGGCCGAGCCCCTGAGTTCAGTAGGTGCGGCGGGTGACCAGCTCGGCGAGGGCCAGCAGGTCGTCGGCGCGGGCCGGGTCGGGGACGGCGGTGGCGAGGTGGGCGATCGCGGCGGCCATCCGGTCGCAGCTCTCGGCCTGGGCCCAGGTGCGGCCGCCGGCCCGGTCCACCGCGTCGGCGGCGGCGGCGAGTTCGGTGGGGCTGAGCGGCCGGCCGGTGGCGTACAGGGCGGCGAGTTCCGCGCCCGCGGGGGTGCCGGAGGAGAGCGCGCGCACGACCGGGAGGGACTTCTTGCGGGCGGCGAGGTCGGCGCCCACCGGCTTGCCGGTGACCGCGGGGTCGCCCCAGATGCCGATCAGGTCGTCGATCAGCTGGAAGGCCAGCCCGATCTCGCGGCCGAAGGCGTCCATCGCGTCGGCGGTCTCCGCGTCCGCCCCCGCGTACAGCGCGCCGAGCGCGCACGCGCAGCCGAGCAGGGCGCCGGTCTTGCCCTCGGCCATCGACAGGCACTCGGCGAGCGTGACGTCGGCGCGCTGCTCGAAGGAGCAGTCGGCCTGCTGGCCCGCGCAGAGCTCGACCACGCAGTCGGCGAGGCGGCGGACCGACCCGGCGGCGGCCGGGTGCGGGTCCTCGGCGAGGACCCGCAGCGCCAGCGAGTGCATGGCGTCGCCGGCCAGGATCGCGCCGGTGGTGCCGAACACCCGCCAGGCGGTGGGTCGGTGGCGGCGGGTGTGGTCGCGGTCGAGGACGTCGTCGTGCAGCAGGGTGAAGTTGTGCACCAGCTCGACGGCGGCCGCGGCGCGCACCGCGTCCTGCGGGCGGCCGCCGACCGCGGTGGTCGCGGCCAGCACCAGCGCGGGGCGGATCGCCTTGCCCGCGCCGACCGCGCTGGGGGCGCCGTCGGCCTCCAGCCAGCCCAGGTGGTAGCCGGAGACCAGCCGCATCGAGTCGGGGAGGGTGTCGACCGCGGCGCGCAGCGCGGGATCGACGACGGTGCGGGCCCGGGCCAGCAGGGCCATCGCCTCGGCGGTGTCGCGCCCGCCGTCGGTGGCCGCGGCCGGAGCGCCCTCGCCCTGCTGTCCGCGTTCGGGCACGGTGATGGCCATGGTGAAGTCCTCCCCCTCGGCGGCCCCGGCTGCGGGGCGGCAGGAACGCGCGCTGACGGACCGTCAGGCGGTGGAGCGGGCGGGCCCAGGACGGTGGGCCCGCCCGGTGGTCAGTGCTGCCAGTGGGCGACGTTCACGTTCTCCAGGACGCCGATGGCGTCGGGAACGAGGATCGCCGCCGAGTAGTAGGCGCTGACCAGGTACTTGACCACGGCCTTCTCGTCGATGCCCATGAAGCGGACGTTCAGCCCGGGCTCGACCTGGTCGGGCAGCGCGCCGGGACGCAGGCCGATCACGCCCTGGTTGTCCTCGCCGACGCGCATCGCCAGGATCGAGGTGGTGCCGTTGACCACCGGGATCTTGTTGCAGGTCAGGATCGGCACGCCGCGCCAGCTCGGCACCGTCTTGCCCTCGAACTGGATCGCCTCGGGGTACAGGCCCCGGCTGTTGCACTCCCGGCCGAAGGCGGCGATCGCCTTCGGGTGGGCCAGGTAGAACTTGGTGCTGCGGCGGCGGCAGAGCAGCTCGTCCAGGTCGTCCGGGGTGGGCGGGCCGGAGTGGGTCTGGATCCGCTGGCCGTACTCGGCGTTCGCCAGCAGGCCGAACTCCGGGTTGTTGACCAGCTCGTGCTCCTGGCGCTCGCGCAGCGCCTCGACGGTCAGCCGGAGCTGGTGCTCGGTCTGGTCCATCGGCTTGTTGTACAGGTCGGCGACCCGGCTGTGCACCCGCAGCACCGTCTGGGCCACGCTCAACTCGTACTCGCGCGGCTTGAGTTCGTAGTCGACGAAGGCGGTGGGCAGGTCGAACTCGCCCTGGTGGCCGGCCGACATGCCGATCGCGGCCTCGCCCTTGTGGGTCTGCGGGAGCTGCGAGTCGGCGATGAAGGCCAGGATCTGGTCGCGCAGCGCCTCGGAGCGGTCGGCGAGTTCCTGGAAGGCGGGCCAGGCGAGCACCATCGCGGTGCCGGCCGTGGCGGCCTTGACGCTGTAGGGCCAGCGGCGGTCGGCGACGGTGAGCGCCTCGTCGCCGATGTGGTCGCCGTCCGCGAAGGTGCCCAGGACGGTCGGGTCGCCGTACTTGCCGGTGCCGATCTTGTCGACCTTGCCGTGCGCGACCAGGAGGACCTCGTCGATCTCGGCGCCCTGCTCGATCAGCACCTCGCCCGCCGCGAAGTCCCGCTGGACGAAGCGGGCGGCCAGCTCGGCCAGCAGCACGTCGTCCTCGAAGCCGCGCAGCACCGGGACCTCGCGCAGCGTGGGCGGGACGACCGAGACCTCGCGGCCGACCTGCACGAAGCTCACCCGGCCGCGGCCCACGGCGTACGACAGCCGGCGGTTGACCCGGTAGGTGCCGCCCGAGACCTCGACCCAGGGCAGTGCGCGGAGCAGCCAGCGGTTGCTGATCTCCTGCATCTGCGGGGCCGACTTGGTGGTCGACGCGAGGTTCTTGGCGGCCGCCACCGAGAGGCTGCTCCGCTGCCTCGCCTCGGGAATTCCGGCGGTGGTTTCGGTCGTCATTTCGGCGGGGCCCCTGATCGTGTCGACGGCACGTTGCGGCACCCATGCTGACGGCCGTTCAGGTGAGGCGGCAATCACTCGTGGGGGTGATTCAGGCGCATGGACGCAATAGTGCGACCAGCGCACTGGATCGATCATCCTTCGATCCGCACGCCCCTCCGCGGGGCCGGCCGGGGGCTTGTCGAGGGCCGGCCGGGGACTTGTCGGGGGCTTGTCGGAGGTCGTACAGAACGCCTTTTCCGCCCCCCGTTCCAGGCGTCCGCGCTGCTCACCCACCCCCTGTTCGAATCGCCGCGGAACAGCGCTAAGGTGGCCCCCTCACCGCGTGGTGACCGCCGCCGCAGCGCAGGCGAACCGGTCGGTGACCTCCCCATTGGCACGCCCTCCTCCAGGGAGACCCTCGTGACCGCGCCCGTCCGCGTCTGGCTGAACCGCACCTACGCCGAGAACGTCTTCTTCATCGACCTGCTGCGGACCGCGCCGCGCCCGGTCCACGTCCTGGCCACCCACGTCGACCCCGACTCCCCCGTCATCGCCGCCGCCGACCTGGGCGCCCTCGAACCGGACGGGCTCTCCGCCGAGGCGTACGTGGAATTCGCGCTGGAATTCTGCGCCCGCCACGACGTGGACGTGTTCCTGCCGCGCCTGCACCAACTGGCGATATCGCTGCGCCGCCGCGACTTCGAGGCCCTGGGCACCGTGCTGGTCTGCCCGCCCGCCTCCGCGATCTCGCTGTTCGCCAGCAAGGTCGACGGCTACCGGGCGCTGGACGCGGTCGGACTGCCCACCCCGCTGTGGCGGCAGGCCGACACCGCGTCCGAACTGCTCGCCGCCGTCGAGGAGATCGAGGCGACCGGCTCGGCCGCCTGCCTGAAGCCCGCCTCCGGCGCGGGCGGCGAGGGCTTCCGCGTCCTCACCCGCGAACCGTTCGGCCTCCACCGGCTCGCCGGGTACGTCGACGCCCGGGTCCAACTCGACCAGGTGCTGGACGCGCTGGAGCGGTCCACCGCCCCCGCCGAACTGCTGGTGATGCCCTACCTGGACGGCCCCGAGGTCTCGGTGGACTGCCTGGCCGAGCAGGACGGCCGGGTGCTGGCCGCGGTCGGCCGCACCAAGCAGGGCCGCCGCCGCGGCTTCACCGTCGACCCGGCCTACCTGGGACCCGCCCGCCGACTGGTCGAGGAGTTCGGCGTCGGCCACCTGTCGAACGTGCAGTTCCGGCACGAGCGGGGCACCGGACGCCCGGTCGTCCTGGACATCAACACCCGCCCGTCCGGCGGCCTGCACCAGCTCCGCGTCTGCGGACTCAACCTGCCCGCCGCGGCCGTCGAACTCGCCCTCGGCGCACGGCCGTTGCTCCCCGCCACGGACGAACTCACGCTCGGCGAGTACACCCTGGTCTCCAGCATCCAGGCGGTGCTGCCCCGGCAGTCCGCGGCCCCCGCGCTGGAACGCATCGGCAGCGCGGAACGGCGCACCGCCGCCGCGGCCGTCTCCGCGTAGCGCCCCTCGCCCCTCGCCCCCGCCCGACCGCTCAGACCGTCGGCCCGGACCAGTCCAGGGTCGGCGGCAGCACGCCCTCCAGGGTGAGCAGCCAGCGCTTCGTCTCCACCCCGTGCCACGCCCCGCCGAACCCGCCCAGCCCGTCCGCGGCCACCACCCGGTGGCAGGGCACCAGCAGCGGCAGCGGGTTCGCCCCCATCATCTGCCCCACCGTCCGGGCCGGCACCCCCGGCTCGGACGGGTCGGCGAACACCCCGCTGCGAGCGGCGAGTTCGCCGTAGGTCACGGTCCGTCCCCAGCCGACCGTCGCCAACAGGCAGCGCAGCACCACCAGATGGGGGCCGGCGGCGCCGCTCCAGTCGATCGGCAGCTCCAACTCCCGCCGCGCACCGGCGAAGTACTCGCCGACCCGGGACCGCACCAGGTCGGCCCGCCGCGCATCGGTGCACTCCGGGACGGGCGCGTCGCAGAGGTAGCTCGCGGCGGCCACGCCCCGGTCCGTCACACCGAACCGCATCGGCCCGCTGGGCAGCGGGGTCGGGACGGTCACCCAGGAGAGCTGCATCCCTTCACTGTAGGGGGCACGAAAACCGACGCAGCAGCACGGACCTCCGATGGGCTCCGGCCGTCAGCAGCACGGCCCCGCCGTTCCCCGGGCCCCCGAAGTGAGCGCCCCGTTTGCGGAAGAGGTCAGAGGTGGTCGCGGAGGTAGGCCGCGAGGGTGCGGGACCAGGTGGCGAGTTCGGCGCGGTCGGGGGCCTCGCCGGCGCCCAGGGCGGCCAGTTGTTCGGTGGGGAGGCGGCCGCCGGCGGCCAGCGCGGAGAGGCCGGCGAGGACGGCCGAGAGGCGTTCGGCGTCGTCGTGGCTGAGCATCACCAGGGCGTCGGTGTGGCTGATGGTCATGGAACCGGGCATCGCGTCCTCCTCGATCGGTCCTCCGTCCACCGTACGACCGCCGGGGCCCCGCTCGCCCGTTCGGCCCACCCCGATGGCCGGGGTCCGGGTGGCCGACGGACGGTCGGAGCAGGTGTGTCCGCCGGGTGACAGGGAGCGCAGATGCCAGCACAGGCCGCCGGTACGTCCCAGCCGCCCAGCCTGCGCGAGCTGCTCCGCAGCCCCGGGTACGGGCGGCTGCTCCTGGTGTCGGCGCTGGTCGGGGTGCCGGTCTCGCTGGCGGCGTTCGGCTTCGTCAGCCTGGAGCACGAGTTGCAGCACTGGGTGTGGGAGACGCTGCCGAAGGAGCTGGACTACGCGCGCGCGCCGTGGTGGTGGCCGCTGCCCGCGCTGGCGCTGGCCGGTCTGCTGCTGGCGCCGATCGTGACCCGGATGCCGGGGCGGGGCGGGCACGTGCCGGTGCTGGGGCTGGGCGGGCCGCCGACGCTGCCGGTGGAGGTGCCGTCGGTGGTGCTGGCGGCGCTGGCGGGGCTGCCGCTGGGTGCGGTGCTCGGTCCGGAGGCGCCGCTGATGGCGATCGGCAGCGGGTTGGCGCTGCTGACGGTGAGTGCGGCGAAGCGGGCGGCCAGTCCGATGGTCGGGCCGATGCTGGGGGCGGCCGGGTCGACGGCGGCGATCGCCACGATCTTCGGGAGCCCGTTGGTGGCGGTGGTGATGATGGTCGAGGCGGCGGGCCTGGGCGGGGCGCAGCTGACCATGCTGCTGCTGCCGTGCCTGCTGGCCTCGGGGGTGGGCGCGCTGGTGTTCACCGGGTTCGGGCACTGGACGGGCCTGTCGATCGGCGCGCTGAGCCTGCCGTCGGTGCCGAAGGCGCAGCTGCCGGACGCGGGGGACTTCCTGTGGGGGGTGCCGCTCGCGGTGGTGATCGCGGTGGTGCTGGTCGCGGGGCAGACCCTCGGGCACCGCTCCGCCGCGTTCACGGCGCACCGGACGGCGGTCCGGACGGTGCTGTGCGCGGTCCTGGTGGGCGCCTGCATCGCCGGGTACGCGCTGGTGACCGGGCGGTCCCCGGAGGAGGCGGCGCTGTCGGGGCAGGCCGCCCTCGGGCAGTTGGCGGCGGACCCGCAGAGCTGGTCGGTGGGCGCGCTGCTGGCGCTGGTGCTGTTCAAGGGGCTGGGCTGGGGCGTGGCGCTGGGCTCGCTGCGCGGTGGCCCGATCTTCCCTGCGGTGCTGCTGGGTGCGGCGCTCGGGGTGGCGGTGGGCGGCCTGCCCGGGATGGGGATCGAGTCGGGGCTGGCGGTGGGGCTGGCGGCGAGCAGCTCGGCGGTCACCCGGCTGCCGGTGACCAGCACGGTCCTGGCGGCGGCCCTGCTGGGCGACCAGGCGGCGGATTCGATGCCGCTGCTGATCGTCTCGGCGGTGGTGGCGTTCCTGACCGCGACCTTCGTGCACCGGGTGGCGGCGCCGGACCACTCGGTGGCGCCGGAGCACGCGGGGGTGTGAGGGCGTCCGTGCGGCGGGACGGCGGTGGGCGGGGACCGGGCGGGCGGAGGCCGGGAACGGCCGGGCCCCCGGCCGTGGCGGGCTGCCACGGCGGGGGGCCGGTGGGTCGGGGCGGAGGGGTCAGCCGGTGGGGAGGGCGGCGGTGAGGGCGGTCGGGACGGTGACGACGTCGCTGAAGGAGTAGCCGCCGGCGCCGAACTCGGCGGCCGTCATGGCCCGCTTGTGGCCGTTGTCGACGACCTGCCAGACGGTGGTGCTGTCCGGGGAGAGCAGCATGGTGCCGTCCGCGGGGACGGTCTTGGCGACGGCGGCGGCCTCCCAGCTGCCGGGGACGCCGCGCAGCGGCTGCTTGTCGTAGCCGAGGGCGGTGTAGTCGGCGGTGGTGAGCGGGACGGCCTTGCCGCCCGCCATCACGTACCGGGTGGTCTCCCGGCCGGTGGCGTTGGTGACGACGGTGCCGTTGGCGAGCGGCTTGCCGGTCAGGCCGGACAGCCACTCCTCGGGGGCACCGGTGATCGCGCCGCTCGCCCAGACGTCGGTGTACTCGGCGGCGGTGAGCGGCAGCGCGGAGCCGTTGACGGTGACGGACACCGTCGGGTCGGCGCCGCCCTTGCCCTTGACCAGGACGCCGTCGGCGGGCTTGGCGGCGGTGGCGCGGGCCAGCCACTCGCCGGGAACGCCCATCAGGGTGTCCTCGACGAAGTGGTCGGCGTTCCACTCGCCGGCGGAGACGTGCGCGGCGGCCCCGCCGATCATCACGTACCGGGCCGGGTCGTTGCCGGTCTGGTTCATCACCACCAGGCCGTCGGGCACCGGCCGGGCCGCGGCCTCCCGCAGCCACTGGCCGGGGACGGGAACCACCCGGCGGGTGTTGTAGCCGGCCGCGGTCCACTCGCTGCCGGAGATGGGCAGCGCGGAGCCGCCGATCATCACGTACCGGGCCGGGTCGTTGCCGGTCTGGTTCATCACCACCAGGCCGCTGGCGAGGGTGCCGCGGACGGCGTTCTGCAGCCAGGAGGTGGGCACCCCCATCAGGGCGCGGGTGTCGTAGCCCGCCGCGGTCCAGTCGTCGGCGCCGATGTGCAGCGCGACGCCGTCCTGGACCACGTACCGGGCCGGGTCGTTGCCGGACTGGTCCATCAGCACGGTCCCGTTCGCGGGCACCCCGGGCAGGGCGTTGAACGAGGCGTCGTCGACGGTGACGATCTGGCTGAGGTCGTAGTGGTCGGCGCTCACGTCGGACGCCTGCAGGACCAGGCCGCCGCCGCCGACGATGACCTTGACCACGGGGCTGCTCGCCGACTTCACCAGGGTGCCCGCCGGCAGGTTCGACGGGTTGGTGGCGGTGAACTGCGGGGAGATGTAGCCGCTGATGCGCTGGCCGGTCTCGGTGGAGCCGACCGCGTAGTTGTTGATGCTGTAGGTGGTGACCTGGCCGGCCGAGACCTGCCGGGTGTTCTGGTTGCCGCCGACCACGGTGATCGAGCCGGAGTTGACGGCCACCACCAGGTTGACGTGGGCGGCCCAGTCGCTGCCGGCGCTGTAGTTGTAGACCACCGCGTCGCCGACGTGCGGGGTGCTGCTCAGGGTGCCGTGGGCGACGCCGTAGTCGTAGAAGCTGGCGGCGCCGCTGGAGAGGGTGTTGGTGTCGCGGACGCCGTTGCGGGCCCAGACCCAGCCGGCGAAGTCGGCGCACCAGGACTCCTGCTTCTGGCCGGTGCTCGGGTCGCAGGAGTGGCCGCTGCCGTCGGGCGCGCTGTACCCGTTGCCGCCGATGGTGCAGGGGCCGCTGCCGAGCTGGCCCTTCGCGGTGGCGGCGATCCCGGCGGCGTCGGCGTGGGCCTGGCCGGCCGAGAAGGTGGTGAGGGCGCCGGCCGCGACCAGTGCCGCCAGGCCGACCTTGCCGGCCTGGCCGACCCGGCTGGTCTTGTCGGTCTTGTCGGCCTTGCCGGCCTTGTCGAACGCGCCGGCCTTGCAGAACTTGTGTTCGATTTCCATGGTGCGGTTCTCCTCGGGTTTCCACGGCCTCGGGCCGTGCTGCGGAAGGGGGTGGGTACGTGGTTGGTGGTGCGGGGTGGTGCGAGAGGGGTCGAGAGGGTCAGAGGGTGGTGGCGAGCAGTTGGGAGGAGCCGTCGGGGAGGCCCGCGATCGCCACCCGCTGGGCCGCGAAGGTGGCGGCGCCGCCGCTGCCGGGGACGGGCTGGAAGCCCGCCCAGACGCCGCCCGTGGACCGGGCCTCGTGGTAGACCAGGTGGTCGGAGCCGACCGCCGCGACCTGCGAACTGCCGTCCGGCAGGGCGGCGATGGCCACCGCGGAGGCCGCCATGGCCGATCCGTCGAGGCGGGTCAGCGGCTTGAAACCGGTCCAACTCCCGCTGGTCAGCCGGGTCTCGTGGTAGACGTTGCCGTCGTTGCCGACCGCCACCACCTGCGAAGTGCCGTCCGGCAGGCCCGCGATCGCCACCTTGGACGCCTGCATGGTCGGCGTGCCCACGCCGTTCAGCGGCGCGAAGCCCGTCCAACTCCCGCTGGTCAGCCGGGTCTCGTGGTACACGTTGCCGTCGGAGCCGATCACCGCGATCTGCGAACTGCCGTCCGGCAGCGCGGTGATCGCGACCTCCTTGGCCTGCATGGTCGGGGCGCCGGAGAAGCCGTCCAGCGGCGCGAAGCCGGTCCAACTCCCGTTCGTCAGCCGGGTCTCGTGGTACACGTTGCCGTCGTTGCCGACCGCCACCACCTGCGAAGTGCCGTCCGGCAGGCCCGCGATCGCCACCTTGGACGCCTGCATGGTCGGCGTGCCCACGCCGTTCAGCGGTGCGAAGCCCGTCCAGCTCCCGCTGGTCAGCCGGGTCTCGTGGTACACGTTGCCGTCGTTGCCGATGCCTACCACCTGGGCGGTGCCGTCCGGCATGCCGGTGATCGCGGCCTCCGGGCCCCGGAAGGTCGGGTCCCCGGCGTAGCCGTCGAGGGCGCCGAAGGAGCTCCAGGAGCCGTTGGCGGACCGGACGTCGTGGGAGAACACGCCGTTCGGGGTGGCGGCCGCGGTCGGGGCGACCTTGACGTCCAGATAGTCGGCGTCGATGTTCAGCGCGTAGCCGTGGTAGGTCTCGGTGACGTTGCCGGCGTACTGGTGGACGCGCTGGTGGTCGTTCCAGTACCCGGCGGGCAGGGCGCTGTCGGACGTCCCGGCGGTGCCGTTCCAGCGGGCGAAGTACACCACGTCGGGCATGGTGTAGCCGGTGACGTGCTTCGCCAGGTCGGCGATGCCGCTGTCGGCGCTGCTGTACACGCCGGAGCTGTAGCCGAGGGCGTGCAGCCGGTCGGTCCAGGCCGACAGGAAGGCCAGCACCTTGCCGCTGTTGGCGGAGGAGTACGCCTCCATGTCGTAGTAGAGGACGCTGCCCGGGCCGAAGCCGAGGGCGGTGGCGCGGTTGACCGCGTCGTTGGCGGCGTCGGCGCCCTGGCTCGCCGGGGAGCTGATCTCGCCCGCCTGGATCCCCACGTACAGCGGCATGAAGTGCCAGCCCGCGGTGGCCTGTTGGCTCACCCAGGCGGGGGTGAGGTTGGGCTGGGACGGGCAGCCCAGCCGGGCGCCGCCGATGTAGACGCCGACCGCGCGGTACGGCGAGTCGGCCAGCCAGCCGGCCATCAGGGAGCTGCTGGGGGCGGCGCAGGCGTCGAAGCCCTTGCCGGTGAAGTCGGTGCCGCTCGCGGCGAGGGTCGCGGCGGTGGCGGTCAGGGCGGACCTGGCCCGGCCGGGGGCCGGGGCCGGGGCGTCGGCGGGGAGGGCGGCGGCGGTCAGGATGCCGGTCATCAGGGCCTGGTCGGTGTCGTAGGTGGCGGTGACCCGCACCGTGCCGTCGGCGGCCCCGATCTCCCGGGCGGTGGTGTTCACGGTGGTGCCGGGGGCCTCGCCGGCCGCGGGCTGGACGAGCAGGGCCTCGGTGCGGCCGACGAGGTGGCTGGGGCAGTCCTGTTCGGTGCCGGGGGCGCCGAGGTAGAGGGCGTGCCGGTCGAAGCGGACGCAGGTGCGGGGGTCGGCGGACAGGTCGATCACCGGCCAGTCGGCGGGGATCCGGAACGTCCGGCCCAGGTAGTCCACGTCCCGGGTGGGACCGGTCGCCGCCGAGGCGGCGGTGGGGACGGTGCCGAGCGCGGTGGCGGCCAGGGCCGCGGCAGCGGCGGCGGTGGCCAGGTGGCGGCGGGTCTTCATGGCGGGTTCCTCGGGTGTCGGAGCGGGTGGGGCGGGCAGGGTGCGGCGGGCAGTGCGGGGCGGGCCCAGACCCGTCGGTGCGGCGGGCCGGTGGGGCGCGTTCTTCGGTTCGAATGCGAAGGGGCTTGGTCGGAGTGGGGGACGGGGGTGTCGGCGGCCGGTTTCAGCGGGCCTGGGCCACCCGCCGGGCGCGGCCGGTCAGTGGAAGGAGCGGACCAGTTCGGTTCCGCCGTTCGGGAGGGCGGTCAGGGCGACGCGCTCGGTCGCCGGGGTGCCGTCGAGCTCGCGGGGCACGGCCTGGAAGCCGCTCCAGGAGCCGCTGGTCATCCGGGTGCTCAGGTAGGTGCGGCCGTCGGGCGCCACGGCGGCGACCTTCGTGGTGCCGTCCGAGAGGCCCGCGACGGCCACCGCGGACGCCTGCATGGCCGGGGCGCCGGAGCGGCCGTCCAGCGGCGCGAAGCCGGTCCAGCTCCCGCTGGTCAGCCGGATCTCGTGGTACACGTTGCCGTCGTTGCCGACCGCCACCACCTGCGAAGTGCCGTCCGGCAGGCCGGTGATCGCCACCTTGGACGCCTGCATGGTCGGGGTGCCGACGCCGTTCAGCGGCGCGAAGCCGGTCCAACTCCCGTTCGTCCGGCGGATCTCGTGGTAGACGTTGCCGTCGGAGCCGATCACCGCGACCTGCGAACTGCCGTCCGGCAGCGCGGTGATCGCGACTTCCCTGGCCCGCATGGTCGGGGCGCCGGAGAGGCCGTTCAGCGGCTGGAAGCCGGTCCAGCTCCCGTTGGCGAGCCGGGTCTCGTGGTAGACGTTGCCGTCGTTGCCGACCGCCAGCACCTGGGCGCTGCCGTCCGGCAGGCCGGTGATCGCCACCTTGGACGCCTGCATGGTCGGGGTGCCGACGCCCGCGAGCGGAGCCAGCGGCGTCCACGTCCCGTCGGGCAGGTGGCGGTCGTGGTAGACGTTGCCGTCGTTGCCTACCGCGAGGAACTGCGAGGTGCCGTCGGGCATCCCGGCGACCGCCCCCTCGGAGCCCTGGAAGATCGGGGCGCCGCCGAACCCGTCGACCCCGGCCGGCTGGGACCAGACGTCGTCGGCCGTCCGGACCTGGTCGAAGAACTGGTGGGGCGCCGGACCGGAGTAGGTGACCAGGGCCGCGTTGAAGCGCGCCCGCATCGGCCGGAACTCGCCGTGGCCGGCGAAGTAGGGGTAGGGGATGGCCCGCTGGACCACGCCCTCGGTGGTGAACTCGTATCCCTGGTAGGAGGTGTGGGTGCTGTCCGTCCAACCGGCGAAGAGCACCACGTGACCGCCCGGGGACGGGTTCAGCAGGGCGTCGCCGACCGTGAGGTCGTTCTTGTTGCTGGTCGGCACCAGCGTCCCGGCCTGGACGAACTGGGAGGGCTCCAGCGACGTGGACAGGCCCCACGCCATGGACGCGTAACCGCCGGCGTCGGTCCGGTAACCGCCGTACGTCCCGTCCGGGGAGCAGCCCAGGCCCATGCCGAGCCAGGTCTTGGCCCGGGCGATGGCGTCCACTCCCCCGGTCACGTCCTCGTTCACCACGATCCCGACCTGCGGGGCCAGGACCTGCGGGTGGCAGCCGTCCTCGGCGTGCGCCGGCGCGGCGGTCAGCAGGACGGCCGCGGTCCCCGCGGCGAGCAGTGCGGCGACACTGCGGCGGGCGGTACGCGTGCGGGGCATGGCGGTCTCCTGAGCTCTTCCCGGTGGCCGGCCCCGCCGTGGCGCGGCAAAGGCCGTCATTCCTGACAATCCGCCAGAGGCGTTCACCTGCTGACAGGAAAGAGCTTGGATCCGACACATAATCCGCCGATAACATCGCCCTAACGCGTGTCGCCAGGGTGGGGGCGGAGGCGTTCGAGGCGGACACGGGGGTACGGCGGTGCGGTTCGGCTTGCTCGGCAGCCTGCAGGCGCACGACGGCGCGCGGGACTGCCCGATCCGCGGCCCCAAGGCCCGTACGCTGCTGGCCGTCCTGCTGCTGAACGCCAACCAGCCGGTCTCGCTGGACCGGCTGATCGACGCCCTGTGGGGCGACGAGGCCCCCAACACCGCCGAAGCCTCGCTGCGCAACCTGGTCGCCCGCACCCGCAAGTCGCTCGGCGACGACACCGGCGAACGGCTGCGCGCCGTCCCCTCCGGATACCAACTCCTGGTCGAGGAAGAGGAACTCGACAGCGCCCGGTTCGAACGGGCCGTCCAGCGGGCCCGCGCCGCGCACGAGGCCGCCGACTGGCCCCGCGTCCTCGCCGAGACCGCCACCGCCCTGGAACTGTGGCGCGGCGAACCGCTCGCCGACCTGCCCGAGACCGCCGCCGGACACTCCCGCTGCGAACAGTGGCGGGAGAACCGGCTGCAGGCCCTGGAATGGCGCTTCGACGCCGAACTCCACCAGGGCCGCCCGCACGGACTGGTCGCCGAACTCACCCGGCTGGTCGGCGAGCACCCGCTGCGCGAAGCCTTCCACGGCCAACTGATGCTCGCCCTGCACGGCTCCGGCCAACGCGCCCAGGCCCTCACCGTCTACCAGCGACTGCGCCGCGCCCTGGTCGACGAACTCGGCATCGAACCCGGCCCCGCCGTACGCGAGTCGCACGCCCGCATCCTCGCCGACCAGCCCGAACCCGCCCCCGCCCCCACCCCGCGCACCGGCCGCCCCATCCCCGCCCAACTCCCGTCCCCGCCACCGCACTTCGTCGGTCGCCGCGAACAACTCGACGCCCTGCGCACCGCCCTGCTCTCCGGCACCGACCGCCCCGGACTCGCCGTGCTCAGCGGCATGGCCGGCGTCGGCAAGTCCGCCCTCGCCGTCCACTGCGCCGAGACGCTGCGCGGCCGCTTCCCCGACGGCCAGCTCTTCCTCAACCTGCGCGGCGCCACCCCCGGCCTCACCCCGCTCGGCGCCCACCAGGCGCTCACCGCCCTGCTCCGCGGCCTCGGCACCGGCCCCGCCGACATCCCCGACGAGGCCGACGGCGCCGCCGCCCTGCTCCGCAGCACCCTCAGCGGCACCCGCACCCTGCTGCTGCTCGACGACGCCGCCGACCTCGCCCAGGTCCGGCACCTGCTGCCCTCCGGCCCCGGCTGCGGCGTCCTGATCACCAGCCGCACCCCGATGCTGGCCCTCGACGGCGCCACCCACCTCCGCCTCGGCACCCTCACCAGCAAGGAGAGCATCGCCCTGGTCGAGCTCGCGGCCGGACGCGCCACCGCCGGACGCGAGGTCGTCAGCATCGAACACGCCGACCTGGCCCGGCTGGTGGAACTCTGCGGCCGCCTCCCGCTCGCCCTGCGCATCGTCGCCGCCCGCCTCGCCGCCCGGGCCACCCTCCCCGTCCGCAACCTGGCCGACCGGCTGGAGGACCCCGAGGACCGGCTCGACGAACTCGAACTCGACGACCTCAGCGTCCGGCAGTCCCTCGGCCTCGCCCACGACGCGCTCCGCGGCTCCGACCGCAAGCTCGACCGCCGCGCCGCCGACGCCCTGGCCGCCGTCGGCGCCCTCGACCTCCCCGAGTACTCGGCCGGCCTGCTCTCCGGCGTCCTGCGGATCAGCCCCGGACAGGCCGGCGCCGCCCTCGACCGGCTCGCCGACATCGCCCTCCTCGACGAACCCCGCAGCGGCCTGTTCGTCCCCCACGACCTCGTCCGCGACTACGCCCGCGAACTCACCGCGGACCCGGCCGAACGCGACCGCAGCGTCGCCGCCGCCCTCCACTGGTACCTCGACGCCGCCGCCGGCTCCGCCCGCGTCCTCGACCCCGGGCTCCACCGCAAACGCCAACTCCCGCCCGGCCACGGCCACGACGACGACCGCGACACCGCGTTCGCCTTCGGCGACGACGAATGCGCCAACCTCACCGTCCTCGTCGAACGGCTCGCCGACCAGCCCTGGGCCGCCCCCCAACTCCTCACCCTCGTCCAGGCCCTGCCGCCCTTCCTCCGGGCCCGCGGCCGCACCCCCGAACTCCTCCAACTCAACGAGATCGCGCTGCGCGTGGCCCGACGCGAACAGCACACCGTCGCCGAGGGCATCGCCCTCGTCGACCTCGCCACCGCGCACACCGACACCGGACGCTTCACCACCGCCCTCGACCTCGTCGACCGGGCCATCCCGCTCTGGCAGCGCACCGGCCACCTCGAACGGCTCCAGACCGGCCTCAACAACCGCGCCACCATCCTCCAACTGCTCGGCCGCGACCAGGAAGCCGCCGACACCCTCCACCAGGCCCTCGACCTCGCCGTCCGCAACGACGACGCCTTCAACGAAGCCTTCGCGCTCTCCACCCTCGGCAACCTCGCCGAAGCCGACGACCCCCACCTCGCCATCACCCACCACACCCGCAGCATCGACGCCGGCCGGCGCACCCGCGACCCCGTCCTCTTCGAAACCGCCGGCCTCTGCAACATCGGCAACGCCCACCTGCGCCTCGACCAACCCGCCGAAGCCCTCCACCACTACCGCACCGCGCTCGCCCGCTCCGAGAACACCCACTGGAACACCAAGCGCGAGTGCCGCCTCGGCGAGATCGAGTCCCTCCGCCGCCTCCGCCGCCTCCAGGACGCCGCCGACCGCGGCCGCGAACTCCTCGCCCTCACCACCGAACTCGCCGACACCTACGGCACCGGCCTCGCCGAACACGCCCACGGCCTCGTCCTCCGCGACCAGGGCCTCCCCCACCAGGCCCTCACCCACTGGCGCACCGCGCTCGACCGGCTCGCCGGCACCGACAACCCCGTCGTCGCCGAACTGCGCGGCCTGATCGCGTTCACGGAGGCGACGGCGGGGGTGGCGTGAGGGGGTCAGCGGCGCTGGATCACCACGTCGGGCGGGAGGCGGTCGGCGTTGCGGACCTCCGTCATTCTCGGGACCTGGATCGTCAGGCCGGAGGATCCCGCGAAGGGCTCCACGTCGAGGCTTTCACAATGTGGGAGCCACAGGGAGTGCATGCTCGGGAAGGCGGCGCACACCAGAGAGAGATCCGGGAGGGCGGAATTCTCGATCGTCACCTCTTCAACGGTAGGCAGTTCGGCCGTCGGCTCCAATTCGCCGGAGAACCTCAGCTTGGACAGTTTCGGAAGCCTGCGGAGCTCCCACCAATCGATCATTCCCAAACTGTCGTCCACCTCCAGGTGAGAGAGCTCCACCAGCCGGTCGATTCCCTCCAAATCGATCGTGCTTGCCACATTCATCCAGGTCACCGAGGTGGGAATCGGGATGTCGCGGATCGACCACCCGAACTCGTCAGTGGTCACCTCGAACTCGCGAAGACCGTGCAGCCCGCTCAGGACATCGATCGACATGCCCCGGTACAGACCGATCCTCAGGTGCTCCAAGCTGACTGATCGGATCCCGGACAGGTCTCGCAGCGAAGGGCATCCGAAGACCCCGAACGACGACAGTGCACGGCACTCCCGCAGGATCTCCAGGTCCTCGATCAGTTCATTGCCGAAGAGGAACAATCCCCTCCGCTCGGACAGGCCCGGAATCTCCGCCAGTTGAGCCGAAGTGTGGTCACCCGATACATAGAGCTGATTGAGCGTTTCCACCACGGGAGCCGCTCTGATCTGCTCCAGTGTGTGGATCGCCAGCCCCACCGGGGCTTTGCAGTGCGCCAGGATCTCCCGGGAGTACTCGTCGGCTTCGATTCCGCGGGTGAGTTCTCCGTCGGTGAGTACGTTCCAGAGAAGCCCGCCACGCGACTCCCGGAACCGCTTCAGGAACGGCACCACGGCGTCCCCGCCCACCCGCAGCACAGTGCGCGCCACGTAGGACTGCTCCGCGTCGCTCAACCCCTCCGGGCCCGGCAGCAGGTCCAGGACGAACCGGCCGCACGCAGCCAGTTCCTCCGCCTGTTTGTGACTGCGCGGCGGCAGCAGCCCCTTCACCCGCTCCGTCACCGCTTCCCGCACCGCCGGGTCCAGCTCGGTCGCGTACATCAGGCAGGCCGCCGCCAGCAGGTGCAGCCGGGTGCGGTGCTTGGCGGTGCGGTCGCCGCGGGTCAGCAACTTCCGGATGATCCGGGCCCGTTCCTCCGCCCTGGCGTGGCCGACGGCCATCCGCAGGACGTCCTCCCAGGTGCTGTCGGTGGACTGCTTGTCGAGCAGGCCGAAGTCGCGCGCTTCGACGGCGGCCTTGGCGCCCAGGTAGTCCTGGAAGGTGCGGTGGACGAAGTCGACGGTTTCCTCGGTGGGTTGGCGGAGGAGGCCGGTGCGGGCGAGGAGGTGGCGGAGGATCTGCGGGGCGGTGCCCTGGGCCTCGACCTGGGGCATGGCGGGGAGGGCGTCGGCGACGACCTGTTCGGCGTCCGCGCGGTCGACCTCGATGTAGCCGTTGCGGAGCATCCAGTGGGCGAGGCGCTGGAGCAGGGCGCTGCTCTGGGCCTCGGTGAGGCGGATGCCCTCGGGGTCGAGGATGTCGCGCTCCTCGTCGCGGCGGACCATCAGCATGGCGAGGGCGGCGGCGTAGAGGGACATCCGGTCGCCGGGGAGGTGGCCGTGGCGGTCGCGGTTGAGGGCGCAGACGAGGGCGCACAGCAGTGGGGTGGTGGCGAGTTGGGCCAGGTCGGGTTGGGCCCGGACGGCGTCCTTGAGCTGGGCTTCGAGGACGGTGAGGGCTTCGGCCTCCTCGGGCGCGGCGTCGATCCTGGCGGCGTCGGCGCGGGCGGCGTCGTGCCAGCGGGTGACGAAGACGCCGACGTCGCGGGAGCTCATCGGGCGGACGGTGAGTTCGCGGAAGTCCTCCCCGGCGAGCCAGCCCTCGTCGACGGCGGTGGGCCGGGTGGTGGTGGCGTAGTAGGCGCGGGGGTAGGCGGCGAGCAGGTCGGTGAGCCAGCGCTTGGTGCCGGCGCGGGCGGCTTCGGCGACCTCGTCGATGCCGTCGAGCAGGACCATGGCGCGGCCCTGGGCCATCACGGTGTCGGCCCAGCCGGGCGGCTGGGCGGCGGCGAGCGGGCTGCCGAGGACGGTGAGGAACTCGTCGGGGCGGGGGAGCTCCGGGCGGCGGACCAGGGTGCGCAGCGGTAGCAGGAAGGGGATGCTGCCGGTGAGGGGGGCGAGTTCGGCGGGGAGCCGGTGCTCGGCGGTGGTGACGGCGAGCCACTGCAGGAGGGTGGTCTTCCCGCTGCCCGCGCCGCCGCGGACCAGGACGCGCCGGCTGCCGGCGAGCGCCTGCTCGGCCCGCTGGACCCGGATCGCGGGGCCGTCGAGCCGTCCGGGGCCGTCGAGGCGTCCGGTGGCGCCGTGCCAGCCGCCGGGGTGCTCGCGGTGCCGGGTCTCGGCGAGTTCGAGGCTGAGGTAGGCGGTGTCCAGCGGCCACTTGGAGCGTTCGGGGCGGCGCAGGTCGAGGCCGATGATGTCGAGGCGGCGGTGCCGTTCGGCCACGTAGTCGACGTACCTGCTCTCGAACTCCCGGTGTTCGGGCGGTACTTCGACCGGCCCGGCAGATACGGTCGGCCGGGTCGCCCGGCGGTGCAGGTCGAGCAGCGGCGGGACGGGGGCGCGCAGGGTCCGGGCCAGGATCCGGACCGTGCGCTCGGACGGGAGCCTCCGCCCGTTGAGGGCCTGGCTGACGGTGGTCCGTCCCAGTTCGGCGCGGACGGCCAGCGTCTCGACGCCGTCGATCCGCCGGTCCGCCATCAACTGCCGCAACCGGGAGGCGAGTTCCTCGACCGCCGCCTGACCCTCCGGCCCTTCCGACCCCATCGCCACCGCCACCGTTCCCGCCACCGCCGCCGCTCCCGCCCACGAACCCGATCCGTTCAGTTTCGTACGGCCGAACGTCGGCGAACGCGGAATCGGCCAGATTCGGCTCCGTCCAAGCACCACGGCACCCGTGCCCGGAGGAGATCCCGCATGAACCCGACGTCCGTCCTGCTCGCCCTGCTGCTGTTCACGCTCCTGGCGGGGGTGGTCCTGCCCGCGGTCTGGTCCCGCCGCCCGGAGCGCCGCTCGGCGGCCCGCGGCGTGCTGCGGATGCTGCTGGCCGCCCTGCGGCGGGACGGCGACCGCTGAGCGCCCGGCACCCGGCGCCCGGCACTCAGAGCAGCGCGCCGCCGTCGACGTGCAGCAGGGCGCCGTTGACGAAGGCGTTCTCCAGCAGGTGGAGCACCGAGGCGGCGATGTCGTCCGGCTGCCCGATCCGGCCCACCGGGGTGTCGGCGGCGGTCGCGGCGAAGAACGCGGCCCGGTCGTCCTCGGGGAGGAAGTCCCACAGCGGGGTGTCGACCAGGCCGGCCACCAGGACGTTGACCCGGACCGGGGCCAGCTCCAGGGCGAGCGAGCGGCCCATCGCGCCGATGCCGACGTTGGCGGCCGCGGTGACGCTCATCCCGGGGAACGGCTTGTAGCCGCCCGCGCCGGCCAGCAGGACGATCGAGCCGTCCGCGGCGAGCCGGCCGTGCGCGTGCCGGACCGCCAGCAGTTGGCCGACCAGCTTGGTGTCCAGGCAGGCCCGGATCGCGTCCGCGCCGACCTCCAGGACGGAGCCGTTGGCCATCTCGCCCGGGCACACCACCAGGTGGTCCAGTTCTCCGGTCGCGGCGAACAGCGCCCGCACGCTCTCCTCGTCCGTCACGTCCACCGGGTGGGTGGTGACGCCGAGTTCGGCGGCGGCCGCGGCGAGCTTGTGCTCCGAGCGGGACGCCACGGTCACCCGCGCGCCGGCCGCGCGGGCCCGGGCCGCCACCGCCCGGCCGATGCCGGAGCTGCCTCCGATCACCACGACATGACGATCCGTCAGTTCCTTGCCGGACATGCGCCCTCCCAGGGCTCTCGCACCGATGGGCGCGTCAACTGCGCCCGTTCACAATCTCGTTCGCCCGGGGGGTGGCGAAAAGATGGGCACTTATCCTGGGTTCCGGACCACCAGGCACCGACCGACGGGGGAACTCCGATGAGCGGATCGCCGCAGCGCCGACAGGAGTTGGCGGCGTTCCTGCGCAGCCGGCGGGAGCGGCGCACGCCGGAGGCCGCGGGGCTGCCGGGCACCGGTCGGCGCCGGACGCCCGGGCTGCGCCGGGAGGAGCTCGCGGCCCTGGCCGGGGTCAGCGCCTCCTGGTACACCTGGCTGGAGCAGGGGCGGCGGATCCGGGTCTCCCGGCAGGTGCTGGCCGGGCTGTCGGGCGCGCTGGGGCTGGACCAGGTGGAGCACGCCCACCTCTTCCGGCTCGCCGACGAGGTGCCGCCCGGGGCGCAGCCGGGTGCGCCGGACGGGGCGGCCGACCGGTTGTCCGCCAACTACCGCCTGCTGCTGGACCAGTTGGACCCGAACCCGGCCTTCATGACCGGCCCGCGCTTCGACGTCCTGGCCTGGAACCTGGGCCAGCAGGCGCTGTTCGGCGGCTTCGACCAGGTGGCGCCCGCCGACCGCAACATGCTGTGGCTGATGTTCATGTCCCCCGAACTGCGGGCGGTGCACGAGGACTGGGAACAGGAGGCGGCCCACGCCGTCGCCCTGTTCCGCTCGCAGGCGGGCGACCGGCTGCTGCGGCCCGAGTACGCCGCGCTGGTCGCCCGGCTGCGGGAGGCCAGCCCCGAGTTCCGCGCGCTGTGGGAACGGCACGACCTGGTCGGCTACACCCCGCGCAGCCGGACCTTCGTCCACCCCCGGTACGGCCGGCTGACCCTCGACTACGTCAAGCTGCACGCCGCCGACGGGGAGCCCACCCTGGTCGCCCACCTGCTGCCGCCCGGCTCGGCGGTGGCCGCCGAGATCGCCCGGCTGGTCGCCGCCGAGCGGGCCGCCACCGACGCGCCGTGAGGGAGCGGGCCGGGCGGCTCGACCCGGCGCCCACCGCCGCTGGACTCCCCTGCTTCACTGTCTCCCGACCCGATCGGCCGGGAACCGCCCGGGAGCCGGCCGGACCGAACGACGACGGAGGGGCGGACGTGGACGCGGTGGAGCTCATGGAGTGGCTGGCCCGACTGGGCTGCTGCACGGTCCTCAAGGCCGACGGCGAACGGCCGCCGGGCAAGCGCTGGACGGTGATCGCCTCCGGCGGCCCGCTCTCCCCGGACACGTCCTTCCGCGCCGACCGGCCCTCCCCCGACGACTGCCTGGAAGCCCTGCTCGCCCACCTGGAGGGCCTGGGCCTGTCGCCCTTCGCCTGACGGTGCCGGAACGACCACGCGCACCGCGCGGCGGGCGTCAGATCACGATCGACGTGGTCACGCACCGCACGCCTCCGCACGCCTCCGCAGGGCCCTCGCGGGCGCACCGCTCGCACCGACGGCACGGACCGTCAACGGGGGGCTTCGACGGGGGCGGTCTCACCGAGGGCGTAGGCGATCGAGGTGGCCGAGGTGCGGGCACAGTCGCGGGCGCTGGTGAGGAGTTCCGTCCGCTCCTGGGCGCAGGAGGCGTGTTCGTACCTGCGGAGGTGCAGGACCGCTCGGAGGCTGCTGAGTTGGGCCCGGACGAGCGGGTCGTGGAGGTCGGTGTGCCGCCGCAGTTCCTCCACCATGCCTTCCAGGGCGGTCTCCGCGGGTGGGCGCGTCACGGTCGTGCTCTCCTGGCGGGGCGTCATGCGAGGGGATTCCTTCGGCGGCGGGCGGGGCGGTGTCAACCGGCCTGCGGGGCGAGGGCGCCCCGTGGCGCGGTGGCCGTGCGGATGAAGGACGCGATTTCCTCCACCAGGGGGGCGCGCAGGAAGGCGTAGTGGTCGCCGGGCACGTGGATGTGGTGGTGCCGACCGGCGGTCCGGGTCGCCCAGCGCCGTGCGGAGCCGATGTTGGACGACCGGTCCGGGGTCAGCAGCAGCAGGTCCGCCGCGACCGAGCCGCGCGGGGTGTAGTGGGCCAGCGCGTCCGCATGGGCGCGGAACACCCGGAACCGGCCCTCCAGTTCGGCGCGCATGGCCTGGGTCTGCTCCCGGTCGCCGGGGCTGTCGCCGTCCCCGGTGACGGCCCCGGCCACCCAGCCCAGGGGGTCGGACGCCGCCGCGGCGGGGATGCTCCAGCCCAGCGAGTCCGCGATGTCCTCGGCGAAACGGGCGACGAGCGGCGACGCGCCGTCGTGTGCCGCGGCGGCGCCGTCCAGGCCGAGTTCGGCCGGCGACAGGAGGAAGGGGGAGTCGAGCACCGCGACGAACCGGACCTCGGCTCCGTCCCGTTCGAGCCGGCGGGCCATCTCGAAGGCCACGATGCCCCCCATGGACCAACCGCCGAGCAGGTACGGGCCGTCCGGCGACGCGGCCCGTACCGCCGCCGCGTACCGTTCGACGATCTCGGCCAGCGAGTCGACCGGCGCGCCCTCGCCGTAGAGGCCGAACGCCTCGATCCCCACCACGGAGTACGTGTCCTTGAGGGCCTTGGCGAGCGCGGCGTACGGGTGCACGGTCCCGCCGATGGCGTGGACGAGGAACAGCGTCGGCAGCCCGTCCGCCGCTCCGGGGGACAGCGGGACCAACTGGGCCGCCGGGCGCGGTGCCTCCCGCCTGTCGGGGGCCTCTGCCGTACTCGGTGCGTGAACAGCCACGGGTGCCTTTCCTTCCGCAGCCAACGAGCCCGATCCACCGTGGATCCCCAGCCGCACTTCTCATCACTGAAATTCAGGATCGGTGCCGACAGTAACGAACGGTCCGCCGCCGCGGTCGGTCCGCGGAGCGGCAGTCCACCGGCAATTCGGGGCAGCGGGCCCCGGGGCTCAGAGCAGCGCCTCCTCCTCGGGGGCCGACGGGCCGGGGTCGGCCAACTGCTCCATGGCGAGCTGGTACCCCAGCTGGAGGCGGGTCGTCGCCCCCATCTCCTTCCGGATGCGCGCCAGATGGGTGTGGTAGGTGCGCTCGCTGACGCCGAGGCGGCGGGCGATCGCCGAGTCGGGGAGCCCTTCCAGGAGCAGGCGCTTGATCATGTTGTGGATGTCCGGCATCACCTCGGCGGCGGCGTCGGCGGCCCCGGTGGGCACGAAGGGCACGGCGCGCTGCCAGTTGCGGTCGAAGATGTCGGCGAGGAAGCCGGCCAGCGCCCGGTCCCGGACCACCACCGCGGTGGTGCGTTCCGGGTTGGCGGGGAGCAGGGCCAGTGAGCGGTCGATGACGAAGACCCGGTCGAAGAACTCGTCCAGGGTCCGTACCGCGCCGCCGCTCTCGCTCACCGCTTCCACGTAGCGCTTGGTGGGCTCGTTGAACCGGGCGGAGTGCTGGTAGAGCGTCTTCATCCGCACGCCCCGGCCGAGGTGCTCCTGGGCCAGCGGGAGGGCGCGTCCCAGGGTTTCGGCGGACCGGCCGCCGCCGGGCTGGGCGGTGAGTATCTCCTCGGTCGCCTCCCGGCTGATCCGGTCCACGCACGCCCCGATCTCCTGCATCCCGTGGATGTACTCCAGGGGTGGCGGAGGTGCGGGCGAGTGCTGCGCGGTGAAGGCGGCGACCAGCGGCTCGAAGGTCTGCTCCACCCGGGTGGCCCGGATCTCCATCTGCCACGCCCTGGTGCGCCAGGCGGAAGCGAGCCGCCGCTCCACGAGCCGGGGGTCGACGGGCCGGAGCGCCGTCCGGTCGGGCGTGGGTTCCAGCAGCCCCACCCGAAGCAGCTCCGGTATGCCGGGAATGTCCGATTCGGGGGTGAAGGCGGTCCCGCGAAGTGCCAGGTCATAGGCAGCGAGGGCTTCCGGGGTCAGTTCCACGTCCGACTCGTCCGCTTTTGTAGTCATATGACATCCCTCAGTTTTCTGCTTTGCGGCGACCCGACCCCCCTGACCTGTGGTGATCGTAACCGGGCCGGACCTAGCCTCCAGGAGTCGGAAGCCGAGAGCTACCGCAACAATCATCGCAAAACCATGGAGACCCCTGTGAACACCAACAAGACGGCACGAATCGCACGACGTGTTGCGAGCACCGGTGCCCGCTGGGCGGCCGTCGCAGCGCTGTCGGCGGCGGCGGTCTTCACCGGGGCCGGCGTGCTGTCCGGGTCCGCCGGAACGGCTGCCGTCGCCGACGACCTCGGCTGGGACTCGACCGGTGGCACCGTCGTGGCGGCGGACCTGGGCTGGGACTCGACCGGTGGCACCGTCGTGGCGGCGGACCTGGGCTGGGACGGCGTGCCGACCGCCACCACCGACGGCTCCGACGACCTCGGCTGGGACTGAACCCCGGCTCCGGGAAGCCCGGGAGAATCGAATGGACGTCCGCGACCGCCCCGTGTGCTTCGGCGACGCGCTGCACCTGCTGCGCAAGCGCACGGGGACGACCCAGGAGCAACTCGCCGCGCTGTCCGCGGTCAGCGTCCGCGCCATCCGCGACCTGGAGCTCGGCAGGGCGAGCCGCCCCCGCCGGGAGACGGTCCGGCTGCTCGCCGACGCCCTGCGGTTGGATCCGTCCTCCCGCGCGCTGCTGGAATCCTCGGCGGGCCGTCCCGCCGAGGACACGACCCTGCGGCAGCTGTACGAGGAGGGGGCGGCCGCGCCGCCGGTACCGATCGGACCGATCACGGGCCGCCGGACGGACACCGACGTCGTCTGCGAGGCCCTCGGCACGGAACGGCTCGTCTCCCTGGTGGGCCTGGCCGGGGTGGGGAAGACCAGGCTCGCCCTGGCGGTCGCCGAGCGCGTCCGGGCGGACGGGGCCGCGGCCGTCGTCTGGCTCTCCGGACACGGCGCCCCCGGGGCGGACCGCCCCGGCCACCCCGAACACTCCGACCGTGCGGGGCAGCCGCACGACGTGCTCAGGCCGTGGATCCTCGACCGGCTCTCCGGTGCGGGGCCGGTGGACGACCTCGCCGCGCTGATCGGTGACCGGCGCACCCTGCTCGTCGTCGACGCCCACGAGTCCTCGCGCGTCCTCCGGGAACCGCTGCTGCGGCTGCTCGACCACTGCCCCGGCCTCCGGGTCCTGACGACCACCCGGGAACCGCTGCTGCTCCGCGATGCCCGCACGGTGCCGGTCCGCCCCCTCTCCCTCACCGCGGTCGGCGGTTCCGGGTCCGGGGACGAGCACCCGCCGGCGGTGGCCCTGCTGCTGTCGCGCCTGCGGTACTGCCGACCGGTCCTGGAACCCACGGAGGCCACGGTCGAGGCGGCGGCCCTGCTGTGCGGGGTGCTGGACGGCATCCCCCTCGCTCTCGAACTCGCCGCGGCCTGGTTCCCCGTCTACTCGCCCCAGCAGTTGGTGCCGATCGCGCGGGAGTCCCCGCTCGACCTCCTGGAGCCCGTGTTCGGCGCGGAGGGCGAGGCCGGCACCGACCTGCGCGGGTCGGTGCGGCAGTCCGTCGCCGGCCTGCGGCCCTCCGAGAGCAGGCTGCTGCGCGCACTCGCGCTGCACACCGGGGCGCTTCCCCTCGACCTGGCGGCCGAACGCCTCGGCATGGCGCCCGCCGAGACCAGGCGGGCCGCCCACCTGCTGGTGCTGCGCGGGCTCGCCGCGCAGGAGTGCACCGCCGACGGCGGCGCCGCCCTGACGGTGCTGAACCTGGTCAGGAGCGTGCTCCTGGCGGCTCCGGCCCCGCGCGAACCCCTCCCCGCCGCGTCCCGGCGCTGACTGCCGGGGCCCGTCCGGCGGGCGGAGCCGCACCGGCATCCCGCAGAGTGAATCGGAATCGGAAACCATGACTGTCGCAGAACCACGTCCCGCCGCGGACGACGTCCCGTCCCGCATCCCGTCCGGAGCCCCGGCCGGCGGGGCCTGCCCGCCGGACCGGGAGTGCCCGAGCGTCAGGCGCACCCTCCACCTGACCGGCCCGGCCCGGACGGTGCTCCCCGCGGACGCCCCCGAGCTGCTGCCCGCGGCCCTGCTGCTGCTCGCCCGGAAGTACAGCGGCAGCGAGGAGTTCCGGGTCGGCGTCCGGTGGGCCGGGCGGCCGGCGGGCGGGCCCGCCGCGTCCGTCACCGCCTCCATGCCGGCCGCGCTGACCGTCGCCGGGCACCGGGCGGCGGTGTCGGAGGGCCTTCGCCGGGCCGCCGCCGGGCCGGCCGAGGGCGACGGACCGGCGCCGGCCCTGCTCTGCGTACCGGACGGTCCCGCCGAGGGCCGGCACGGGGCCGAACTGGCCGTCTCCTGGGAGGCCACCCCGCAGGGCACCGCCGTGCACGCCGACTTCCACGAGCACGTCCACGGCGCGCCGTTCGTCGGCCGACTGCTGGGACACCTGGAGAACCTGCTGGGACAGCTCACCGGTACCCCGGACCGGGCCGTCGGGGAGCTGACGCTGCTGACCGACGCCGAGCGGGAGCGGCTTCGCGTGCTGAACGACACGGCGCGGCCCTACCCGCGCGACGCGTCGGTCTACGGGCTCTTCGCCGAGCAGGTGGCGTCCGGGCCCGACCGGCCCGCGGTCAGCCACGGGGACCTGACCCTCAGCTACCGGGAGCTCGACGAGCAGGCCCTCGCGCTGGCCGGCAGGCTGCGGGCCGCGGGCGTCGGCCGACACGACCGCGTCGCCCTGTCGCTGGCGAAGACGCCGCTGCTGCTGGTGGCCGTGCTGGCCGTGCTCCGCCTCGGCGCGACGTACGTGCCGCTGTCCCCCGGGCTCCCGGTGAGCCGGCGCGACTTCCTGCTCGCCGACAGCGGGGCCGTCCTGCTGCTGGTGGACGGTCCGACCCCGACGGACCCCGGCGTCCCGCTCCTCGACCTGGCGGCACCGGTCGCCGGCCCCGGCCCGTCCGGCAGCGCCCCGGAACTACCGGACGTCGACTCCCTGCCGCGCGACGGCGCCTACGTGATGTACACCTCCGGGACCACCGGCAGGCCCAAGGGCGTCCTGGTCGGCCACCGGGCGGTGATCCGCCTGGTGCGCGGCACCGACTACGTCGCGCTGTCGTCCGGCACCCGGCTGCTCCAGACCGGGGCGACCGCTTTCGACGCGACCACCTTCGAGTTCTGGGGGGCGCTCCTCAACGGGGGGAGCATCGTCCTGGTGCCCGAGCCGACGGTCCTCAGCGCGCCGGACCTCGGGGCGGCGATCCGCCGGCACGGGGTCAACACCCTCTTCCTGACCACCGCCCTCTTCCACCAGATCGTCGAGCAGGACCCGTCGGTCCTGGACGGCTGCCAGGTGGTGGTGGGGGGCGACGCGCTGTCCGCGCGGCACGCCGAGCGGGCGGTGCGCAGCTGCCCCGGCAGCGTCTTCGTCAACGGCTACGGACCGACGGAGAACACCACCTTCTCCACCGCGCACCGGGTGGGCGGCGCGTACCCGGGCCGGGTCCCGATCGGCCGACCGATCAGCAACTCCACGGCGTACGTCCTCGACCTCGACGGCCGCGCCCAGCCGGTCGGGGTCCCCGGCGAGCTGCACGTGGGAGGCGACGGTCTCAGCGACGGATACCTCAACCGGCCCGAACAGAACGGCAGTTCGTTCATCACCGGTCGGCCGGACGCACCCGGGAGGCTGTACCGCACCGGGGACACCGTCCAGTGGACGGAAGACGGCGAACTCGACTTCGTCGGGCGGACCGACCAGCAGGTGAAGGTCCGCGGCTTCCGGGTCGAGCCGGCCGAGGTCGAGGCGCAGCTCTCCAGGATCCCCGCGCTGCGCGAGGCGGTGGTCCTCCCGCAGCGGCGCGCGGACGGGGTCGTGCTGGCGGCCTGCTTCACCGCCGACCGTCCGCTGAGCGGCGAGGAGCTCCGCCGCGCCCTCCTCGCGGAACTGCCCGACTACCTGGTCCCGTCGTCGTTCACCCAGCTCGACGCCATGCCGCTGACCCCCAACCAGAAGATCGACCGGGCCGCGCTGGCGGACCTCGCCACCCCGTCCGGCGGCGGCGCGACCGGGCGGCGCCGGGCTCCGGGCACCGCGCTGGAGGCGACGGTGGCCGCCGTCTTCGCCGAGGTGCTCGGGGTGGAGTCGGTGTCCGTCGACGACGACTTCTTCGCGATGGGCGGGCACTCGCTCCTCGCCACCCGGCTGTGGAGCCGGCTCCGGTCCGTCCTGGACACGGAGTTCGCACTGCGGCAGGTGCTCGACACCCCGACCGCGGCGGGTCTCGCGGCCGCTCTCGAGCAGCGCACCGAGGCCGCGGCGCCCCGGCCGAGGCTGGTCCGCAAGCCCTGACGACGGCGGGTCACCGACCCGGCCGATCAGACGTTCACCCCGCGGCGTACGGCCCGGACTTTTCGATGTGGAGTGGTCAGCGTGTTCCCGATGTCGTTCGCACAGCAGCGGCTGTGGTTCTTCAACCGGTTGGAGGGGCAGAGCCCGGCGTACAACGTGCCCCTGGTGGTGCGCATGACGGGCGCTCTGGACGTGCCGGCGCTGGAGGCGGCCCTCGCCGACGTCGTGGCCCGGCACGAGAGCCTGCGCACGATGTTCGGCGAGTCCGAGGGGGAGCCGTCCCAGTGGGTGCTGCCCGCCGACGGCGCCGGTCCGGCGGTGCGGGGGTCGGAGGTCGAGGAGGACCGGGTCGACGCCGTGCTGCGGGGACTGGCGGCCGAGCCGTTCGACCTCGACGGCGACGCCCCGGTCCGCGCCCACCTGCTGAGGGTCTCCGACGGCAGCCACGTCCTGCTGCTCGTCATGCACCACATCGTGTGCGACGGGTGGTCGATGACCCCCCTGCTGCGCGACCTCGGCTCCGCGTACAACGCGCGGTCGGCGGGCCGCGCCCCCGACTGGGAACCGCTGCCCGTCCGGTACTCCGACTACACGCTCTGGCAGCAGGACCTGCTGGGCGACGAGGACGACCCGGACAGCGTGGCCCGGCAGCAGCTCGACCACTGGCGGGAGGCACTGGCCGGGCTCCCCGACGAGCTGGGGCTGCCCTACGACCGCGCCCGCCCGGCCGTTGCCAGCTACCGGGGCCTGGAGGTCGGGTTCCACCTCCCCGCCGCGACGCACGCCGGGCTCCTGGACATCGCCCGGGCGACCCGCGGCACCCTCTTCATGGTGGTGCAGGCGGCGGTCGCCGCACTGCTGTCGAGGCTGGGCGCGGGGACCGACATCCCGCTCGGCACCGCCATCGCGGGCCGCACCGACAGGGCGCTGGACGACCTGGTCGGCCTCTTCATCAACACCCAGGTGTTGCGCGCCGACGTGTCGGGGCCGGTGACCTTCGAGGAACTCGTCCGGCGGGTCCGGGAGACCAGCCTCGACGCCTACGCCAACCAGGACCTGCCCTTCGAGCGGATCGTCGAGGAGCTCAACCCGGCGCGCTCCCGCTCCCGGCACCCCCTCTTCCAGGTCGGCCTCGAACTGCACGGCGGGACGCTCGCCCTGGAGCTGGACGGGGTCGACACCGCGGTCGAACTGCTCAAGATGTCCCAGGCGAAGTTCGACCTGTCCGTCGTGATGGTGGAGCGGACGTCGCGGGACGGGTCCCCCGAGGGCATCAGCGGCACGGTCGAGTACGCGACCGACCTCTTCGAGGCCGCCACCGTGGAGGCGTTCGTCCAGCGGCTCGTCCGCCTCCTGGACGCCGTGGTCGAGGCGCCCGGCCGGGACCTCGGCAGCTTCGACCTCCTCGCACCGGACGAGCGGGAGCGGCTGGACCGGTGGTCCGCCACGGACCGGGAGCTGTCCGACCGGACCGTCCTCGACCTCTTCGAGGACCGCGCCGCCCTGGTCCCGGACCGGACCGCGCTGGTGGCCGGCGGCGAGCGGACGACCTACGCGGAGCTGAACACCCGGACCAACCGGCTCGCCCACCACCTCATCGGCCTCGGGGTGGGCCCCGAGACCCCGGTGGCCGTCGCCATGCCCCGGACGACGGACGCGGTCGTGGCCTGGCTCGCGGTCGGCAAGTCGGGCGGTGTCTACGTCCCGATCGACCCGCAGAGCCCGGCGGAGCGCGTCCGCGACATCGTCGACGACGCCCGGGCCGCCGTGCTGGTCACCACCGAGTCCGTCGTCGCGGGCCTCGGCGGGCCGGCCGGCCTGCCCGTCCTCGTCACCGACCACCGGCGTCGGGAGGGCCCCGCGCACAACCCGACGGACGCCGACCGCGCCGAACCGCTGCTCCCCGACCACGCGGCGTACGTCATCCACACCTCCGGATCGACCGGACGGCCCAAGGGCGTCACCGTCCTGCACCGTGCCCTCACCAACCTCTGGACCTTCCACACCGGCGTCACCTTCCCGCCCCCGGCCGGCCCGGAGGACCGGCTGCGGGTCGCGCTGTCGGCCTCGCTGGCCTTCGACACCTCGTGGGAGGGCGTACTGGCGATGATCGCCGGCCACGAGCTGCACCTGCTGGACGAGTCCACCCGCCGCGACCCGGCCAGGATGGTCGACTACCTCCGCACCCACGGCATCGGGCAGATCGACGTCACGCCGAGCCTCGCCCAGCAGCTGCTCGCCGAGGGGCTGCTGGCGGGCGACGCCGCCCCCAGGACGCTGATGCTCGGCGGCGAGGCGGTGAGCGAGGCGCTCTGGAGCGAACTGCGCGCCGCCCCGCGCACCACGGTCTACAACTACTACGGGCCCAGCGAGTTCTGCGTGGAGGCGTCGGGCTGCGCCCTGTCGGAGCACGCGACCGCCACGATCGGCCGCCCCGTGCACAACTCCCGCGTGTACGTGCTCGACGAGCACCTCAACCGGGTCCCGCCCGGCGTGCTGGGCGAGATCTACCTGGCCGGGGCCAACCTCGGCCGGGGCTACCTGGGCCGGGCCGCGATGACCGCCGAACGGTTCGTCGCCGACCCCTTCGGGGCGCCCGGTGGGCGGATGTACCGCAGCGGGGACCTGGCGCGCTGGACGCCCGACGGGTTCCTGCACTTCGTCGGCCGCTCCGACGACCAGGTCAAGCTGCGCGGATTCCGCATCGAGCCGGGGGAGATCCGGACGGTCCTGGCCGCGTGCCGCGACCTCGCGGACTGCGCGGTCGTCGTCCGGGAGGACGTCCCCGGCGAGAAGAGGCTGGTCGCGTACGTCGTCCCGGCCGAGGACGGCACCGTGGACGTGGACGGGCTGCGTGCGGCGGTCGCCGCGAAGCTGCCGGACTACATGGTGCCCGCCGCCTTCGTCGTCCTCGACGCGCTGCCGCTGACCCGGAACGCGAAGCTCGACCGGCGCGCACTGCCGGCCCCGGACTACGGGGCGCGGTCCGCGGGGCGGCCCGCCACCACCGACCGGGAGAAGACCGTCGCCGCGCTGTTCGCCGAGATCCTCAAGGTCGAGACGGTGTCGCTGGACGACAACTTCTTCGAACTGGGCGGCCACTCACTCCTTGCGACCCGCCTGGTCAACCGCATCCGGACGGTCGTCGGGGCGGAGGTCGACCTGATGCGGCTGTTCGACGACCCGACCGTGGCCGGAGTCGTGGCCAGCCTCGAACAGCAGGCGCCCGGGGCGGCGGCGCCGCGCCCGAAGCTGGTGCGCCGCGCCCTCTGACGCACCCGGGGGCGGGGCCGCACGGCCCCCGCCCCCGTTCCACCGGCCACGTGAACGGGCGCGCAGCGGGCGTCCGTCCGGACAGGAGACGACACAAGACCATGACACCGGAGATCGACGCGTTCTTCGACGCCATCAGATCGGAACACGGCCCCGGCGCGCTCGACCGGGTCGAGGAGATGCTGGAGCCCCGGCGACGCAGCGACCGGCGCCATCCGTTGCAGCAGGCGGCCAAGTGGGTGCTGCCGGGCATCCCCCAGGTCCCGTGGCACGACCCCTACGCCTATCCGGAGATCCTGCCGCTGGTCACCGCGCTGGAGCAGAACCACTCCCGGATCGCGGCCGAGCAGGCGCAGACCTGGGCCCGGCACCGGGAGCGGTTCTCGGACTACGAGCACTACCTCGTGAAGCAGCGCGACTGGCAGGCCCTCTACCTCTACCGCGACGGCCGGCTGGTGGAAGAGTCGGCGCTCTCCGCCCCGACCGCCTCCCGGCTGCTGGAGGAGCACGCGGTCGAGCCCGGACTCATCTGCCCGCTGCTGGAGTCGCACTTCTCGACCCTGCTCCCCGGTGCCGCCATCAAGCCGCACTGCGACCTGTGGAACTTCTCCATCAACCTGCACCTGGCCGTCGACGTCCCGGACGGCGCCGCGATCCGGGTGGCCGGGGAGACCCGCGAATGGGAGGAGGGCAAGTGCCTCCTGTTCGACTACTCGTTCGAGCACGAGGCCTGGAACGGCGGCGACCGGGCCCGGACCTGCCTGCTGGTCGACCTCTGGCATCCGGACACCACGCTGCCCGAGCGCGCGGCGCTGACGATGCTGATGACCGAGATCCAGAAAATGCTGGCGCCCTGACGACGGCGCCCCCCGGGCCCCTCCCGCCGGCCGCCCCCTCCACCCCACCCCCTGTCAGAACTCTCCTGGGAGCCCTTGTGCCGGTCAGTAGATCCGCCAGAGCCGTGCTCGACCACATAGACCTCGCCGATCCGCGGTTCTTCAGCACCCCGGAGCACCTCCGGGTCTTCCGCTACCTGCGCGACCACGACCCGGTGCACTGGAACCCGGACGGCACGGAGCCCGGCTTCTGGTCGGTGACCACCTACGAGGACTGCCTCGCCGTCCAGAAGGACGGAGCCACCTTCAGTTCGGCCGGCACCAACACCCTCGGCCAGCAGCGCTGGACGGGCGACGAAGGCGCCGGCCGGATGCTGACCCACACCGACGGGGCGCGGCACACCGAGCTCCGGCAGGTCGTCAACCGCGCCTTCACGCCGCGGGCGATCGCGAAACTGGAGCCCTACCTGCGGTCGATCGTCCGACAGGCGCTCGAAGAGGCGCTGGAGCACGGGGAGTGCGACTTCGTCGACACCGTCGCCCTGCTCCCGGTCGCCTCCATCGCCGCCCTGCTCGGCGTGCCGCAGCAGGACTGGACGCTGTTGCTACGGCTCACCACGGCCGCCTTCGGCTCGGCCGACCAGGACGTGCAGACCTCGCCGAGCGCCCGGGCCAGTGCCGCCCGGGCCCATGCCCAACTGCTGCTGTACTGCCAGGACCTGATGCAGCAGCGGCGGCGCAGGCCGGCCGACGACCTGGTCACCCGGCTGGTCGAGGCGCAGGACAGCGGCCTGTTGGGCGAGGAGGACGCGATGCTCTTCTTCGACCTGCTCCTGCTCGGCGGCAACGAGACGACCCGGCACGGCGCCGTCGGCGCGCTGCTGGCCTTCATGGAGGCGCCGGAGCAGTGGCGGCTCCTGCGCGGCGACCGGAGCCTGCTGCCCGCCGCCGTCGCGGAGGTGCTGCGGTACGTGTCGCCGAGCCGGCACGTACTGCGCAGGGCGGAGCGGGACGTCGAACTGCGCGGCCGGCTGATCCGGGCCGGCCAGGACGTCGCGGTGTGGCACTCCTCGGCCAATCGGGACGGACGGGTCTTCCAGGACCCGGACACGTTCGACATCACCCGTGCGCACAACCCGCACCTGGCCCTCGGGTCGGGGCCGCACTACTGCCTGGGCGCCGCGCTGGCCGGCATGGAACTGCAGCTCTTCCTGGACGAACTGTGCGACCTGGTGGGCTCCGCGACCCTGCTGGAGCCGCCCGCCCGGCTCGCCTCCACGGTCATCAACGGATTCAAGGGCATGCGGGTCCGACTGCTTCCGGCATGACCTCTCCGGTAACTGCCGGAAATCCACCGGCCCGTACACCGGTTCGCGGCCGCCGCGCTCATTAGAATTCACTGGAAATGAATCCACCGCCACCCCGGAAGAATCCCCGTATTCAATGCCGGGCGGTGCTCGACAATGCTGCAGGAGAGAGAAATGGCAAATCCCTTCGATGACGAGGACGGCACGTTCACCGTCCTGGTGAACGACGAGGGGCAGCACTCCCTCTGGCCCGCCGGGCACTCCGTCCCGGCCGGCTGGCGGACGGCCTTCGGCCCCGGCGCCAGGCGGCACTGCCTGGACCACATCGAGAAGACCTGGACCGACCTGCGCCCGGCCAGCCTGGTGAGGTCGTCCCGGTGCGCCGGGCCGGCGGCCCGCAACCCGTGAGGAGCTGACCCCGTGTCCGCATCGGAACTCATATTCCAGCGCTCCCGGCTGACGGCCCGGGACCAGCGGGTCTTCGTGGCCAAACTGGCCGCCGCGCTGGCGATCGGCGCCGCCGGCGTGCTCCTGGTGCTCCTCGGAAACCTGGCGTGCGCAATCGCGGGAATGCTCCTCCTGGGCGTTCTCTACACACACATGGTGGAGCTCCAGCACCAGTGCCTCCACCATTCCGCTTTCCTGAGGGTCGGCCTGCACCGCACTGTCGGATTCCTCCTGGGACTGCCGATGATGGTCTCCTACAGCCATTACCGGATCCGCCACCTCCAGCACCACCGCTTCCTGGGCACCGACCAGGACAGCGAGTTCTTCGGCTTCGACAAACGGCAGGAGCTGACCCCGCGGTCGCTGCTCGCCGGAATGTTCGACTACCGGCGGCTCGCGTCCGTCGCCGCGCAGTCCTGGCGCAGCTGGCGCGGGACCTGGCGGTACGAGAACGGCCAGGTCTCCGAGCGCATCCGGCGCGACAGCATGTCCGAGTACCGGCTGATCTCGCTGGTCGCGGTGCTCGCCGGCGGCCTCGCGCTGGCCGGCTTCGGACCGCTCGTCCTCCAACTGTGGCTGCTGCCCTGGCTCCTGCTCTCCACGCCGCTGCACTTCCTGGTCGAGCTGCCGGAGCACCTCTACTGCGACGACGACACCACCGACGTGCTGCGCAACACCCGGTCGATCAGCGGCAGCAGGTTCAGCACGTGGTTCACCAACGGCAACAACCTGCACGTCGAGCACCACGCCGCGATGACCGTCCCCATCAACCGCCTTCCCGAACGGCACGGGGCGGTACGGCAGTTCGCCGCACACACCGACCGGAGCTACTGGTCCTTCTACCGGACGGTGCTCGGCGAGGTGGCGTCCGCCTCGTGGCGGCGGCGGGCCCCGGACCGCACCTGGTGACCCCGGCACCCCCCTCATCGACCACCCCCCAGCGAAATGGACGAGGCACCGCGCATGGTGACCGTGTACACGACCTTCCCCTCGGCGTCCGGCAGAACACCCGCCGAGTTCCGCGAGCGCCTGGCGCAGGAAGCGCGCTGGGCCGAGGCCGCGGGCTGCCGCGGAATGCTCATCTACAGCGACAACAAGCTGCTCGACCCCTGGGCCGCCGCCCAGCTGCTCATCGCCCGGACGGAGGAGTTCGTCCCGATGGTGGCGGTGAACCCGGTCTACATGAACCCGTTCAGCGTGGCCCGGGCGGTCAGCACGATCGGCTACCTCCACGAGCGCCGGATCGACATCAACTACGTCACGGGCGGATTCCACCGGCACCTGCGGGAGCTGGGGTGCGGGCTCGACCACGACGAGCGCTACGACCGCCTCACCGAGTACGCCGAAGTGGTGTCGGGCCTGCTGGCGGGGGGCCGGCCGTTCTCCTACGACGGCCGCTACTACCGGATCCACGGCGCCTCGGTGACCCCGCCGTTGGCACCGGGCCTGACCCCCGGCGTCTTCGTCTCGGGCACCTCGGACGCCTGCGTCGCCGCGCGGCGCAGGCTCGGCGCGACCAGGCTCGCCTACCCGCGGGAGGTCTCCGGGTACGGGGAGGGCACCCCCCTCGCCGACGGCGGGATCCGCCTCGGCATCATCGCCCGCGAGACGGCCGAGGAGGCCTGGGCCGTCGCCCACCGGCGCTTCCCGCGCGATCCGATGGGCGAGGAGATCCACGAGATCGCCGCCGAGACCGTCGAATCGCAGTGGCACCTGGGCCTGTCGGCCGACGCCTTCCGCTCGCCCGGGCCCGAGGGCACCTACTGGCTCTACCCGTTCCGCGCGTACAAGACCTTCTGCCCCTACCTGGTGGGCACTCATGCCGAGGTCGGCGAGCTGCTGGCGCGCTACCTCGCGCTCGGGGCCTCGACGCTCATCCTCGACGAGATCGTCGAGGAAGCGGACCTGCGGCACTCCCTGACCGCCGTGCGCCACGCCGAGGAGGCCGCCGCGTGATCCCGCTGTCCCACGCCCAGCGCAGGCTGTGGTTCATCGACCAGTTGGAGGGGCCGAGCGCCACCTACAACATCCCCGTGGCCCTGCGGCTCGACGGCGCGTTGGACACGGACGCGCTCCGTGCCGCGCTCCAGGACGTGGTGGGGCGCCACGAGAGCCTGCGGACCGTCGTCGGCGAGGCGGACGGCGAGTCCGGGCAGCGGATCGTCCCGCCGGAGCGGGCGGAGGTCCCGTTCCGGTGCGAGCAGGTCGCCGAGGCGGACCTCGACGACCGCGTCGCGGAGGCGTCCGGGCACGTCTTCGACCTCGGCGCCGAGATACCGGTGCGGGGCTGGGTGTTCTCCAGCGCTCCGGAGCGCCACGTGCTGCTCGTCCTGATCCACCACATCGCCGGGGACGGCTGGTCGACCCGGCCGCTGCTGCGGGACCTGGCGGCGGCGTACACCGCCCGCTCGCAGGGGCGCCCGCCGCAGTGGGGCGAACTGCCCGTCCAGTACGCGGACTACACCCTGTGGCAGCGCGAACTCCTCGGGGAGGAGGACGACTCCGGCAGCCTGATCAGCCGCCAGTCGTCCTACTGGACCGAGCGGCTGGCCGGCCTGCCCGCCGAACTGCCCCTCCCGGTGGACCGGCCGCGTGGCAGCGAGCCCGGGTACGGCAGCCGGGTCGTCGACTTCCGGCTGTCGGCCGACGCCCACGCCCGGCTGAACCGGCTGGCCCGCGACAACAGGGTCACCCTGTTCATGGTGGTCCAGTCGGCGCTCGCGGCGCTGTTCACCGGCCTGGGGGCCGGAACGGACATCCCGGTCGGGACGGTTGTCGCCGGCCGCACCGACAACGCCCTCGACGACCTCGTCGGCTTCTTCGTCAACACGCTGGTGCTGCGCACGGACACCTCCGGCGACCCCACCTTCCGCGAACTGCTCGCCCGGGTGCGGACCACCGACCTGGAGGCGTACGCGCACCAGGAGATGCCGTTCGAGCGCCTGGTGGAGGTCCTCAACCCGGACCGGTCGACGGGCAGGCACCCGCTCTTCCAGACACTGCTCGTCCTCCAGAACAACGACGAGGGGTCCCTGGAGCTCCCCGGTGTCGAGGCGTCGCCCTGGCGGACCGGCCGGCCGCCGGCGAAGTTCGACGTGACCCTCGGAGTCGTCGAGGAGCACGGTCCCGGCCGTGAGCCGGCGGGGCTCAGCGGCGGATGGGTCTTCGCCGCCGACCTCTTCGACCAGGACACCGCCCGCGGCATCGCCGACCGGCTGGTGCGGCTGCTGGAGGCCTTCGCCGCCGACCCCGACCTCCGGCTCTCCGCGGCTCCGCTGCTGGCGGCCGACGAGTACCGGCGGATCGTGCACGACTGGAACGACACCGGCCGCCCCCTTCCTGCGGGGCTGCTGCCGGACCTGCTGGACCGGCAGGTGCGCCGCACCCCGGACGCCCCCGCGGTGGCCGACGGCCGGGCGGAGCTCACCTACGCGCAACTGGACGCCTGGACGAACCGGTTGGCACGGCTGCTGATCCGTCAGGGGGTCGGCCCGGAGACGCTGGTGGCCGTCGCCGTGCCGCGCTCGGTGGAGATGGTCGTGGCGGTCTGGGCGGTCCTCAGGGCCGGCGCCGGCTACCTGCCGCTCGATCCGGAACTCCCCGGGGCCCGGCGCCGGGCCCTGATCGAGGACGCCCGACCGGCGGTCCTCCTCACCACGGGGCGGGCCGCCGGAGGCGGCTGTGCCGACGGGCCCGCGGCCGACGGCCCGCTCCGGTTGCTCGTGGAGGACGCGGCCCCGCTGCCGGGCAGCGGCGGCGCCGCCGCGCGGCAGACGGCCGACAGCGGACCGGTCACCGACGCGGACCGCCTGGAGCCGCTGCTCCCCGGGCACCCGGCGTACGTGATCCACACCTCCGGGTCGACCGGCCGGCCCAAGGGCGTGGTCGTCACCCACGGCAACGTGGCGGCGCTGGCCGCCTGGGCGGGCGAGGGGTACGGAGCGCACCGGCTCGAACGGGTCCTGGCGACCACCTCGTTGAGCTTCGACGTCTCCGTCTTCGAGCTCCTGGTCCCGCTCGTCTGGGGCGGCCGCGTCGAGGTGCTGCCCGACCTGCTCGCGCTCGCCGAACTCCGCGGGCACACCGCCACGCACGTCGGCGGGGTCCCGTCGGCCTTCGGCGTACTGCCCGGGGGCGACGCGGCCGGGGTGGCGGCCGGCACCGCGGCGCTGGCCGGCGAGGCGCTGACCGCCGGTCTCGCCCGCCAGGTACGGGCGGCCCTGCCGGGCGCCGAGCTGGTCAACCTCTACGGCCCCACCGAGGCGACGGTCTACGCCACCGCCTGGTTCGGCGGCCGCGGCACGGACGGTGCGGCGGCGCCCCCCATCGGACGGCCGCTGCACAACGTGCGGGCGTACGTGCTCGACGAGGCGCTGAACCCCGTCCCGGACGGTGTCACCGGTGAACTCCACCTGGCCGGCGCCGGCCTGGCGCGCGGCTACCTGGGCCGGCCGGCGCTGACCGCGGAACGCTTCGTGGCCTGCCCGTTCGCCGGGCCCGGCGAACGGATGTACCGCACCGGGGACCGCGTCGTCCGGCGGGCCGACGGCCAACTGGTCTTCGTGGGCCGGGCGGACGACCAGGTGAAGGTCCGCGGTTACCGGATCGAGCCCGGGGAGGTCGAGTCCTGCCTGCTCGACCACCCCGGCATCACGGCGGCGGCGGTCGTCGTCCGCGAGGACGTGCCCGGCGACCGGCGCCTGGTGGCCTACACGGTGGCCGGCGGAGCGGTCCGGCCGGACGCCGGGGCGGTGCGGGCGTTCGCCCGCGAGCGGCTCCCCGGCTACATGGTGCCCTCGGCCGTCGTCCCGCTCGACGCCCTCCCGGTCACCGCGAGCGGCAAGGTCGACCGCGGCGCGCTCCCCGCGCCGGAGGCGGGCGGATCCGCCTGGCGGGGGCCGCGGACCCCCCGCGAGGACGTGCTGTGCGCGATGGTCGCCGAGGTCCTGGGGGTGGAACAGGTCTCGGTCGACGACGACTTCTTCGGGCTCGGCGGGCACTCGCTCCTGGCGATGAAGCTGATCAGCCGGGCGCGGACCGTCTTCCGGGCCGAACTCCGGTTCCGGGACTTCTTCTACGACGCCACGGTGTCGAACCTGGCGGCGATGGTCGACCGCGGTTCCGCCCCGGCGCCGGCGACGTCCTGAGGACCCGACGTCCTTCCACCACCCGCTCCACCGGTTCCCCGCAACCAGGGGTCCCGAACCTATGCGAGAAATGAGTCAACAGTGAACAGTGCGAACGGCACGTGGTCCCTTCCGTTCTCCACGGGGGTGGCGGTGCAGCGCTACCTGACGGCCGAGGAGGGCCTGGCGGCAGCCCGCGAGGAGCGGTGCAGCCACTGGTACGTCGATGCGAGCCTGATGGAGGACATGCCGCACAACTGGTCGCAGGACCGCAGCCGGCGCCTGGTGGAGACCGCTGCCGAGCAGGGGCTCTCGCCGATCCTGCACGGGAACTTCCGCGCCCCGCTCGCCTCCGAGATCCCGGAGGTCCGGGCGGCCTCGCTCGACTACGTGCGCCAGGAGATCGACCTCGCGGCCCGCATCCGGGCCGAGGCGCTGGTCATCCACGGAGGCGCCTTCGTCGAACCCCGGCCGACCAAGGCGCACCGCGACGCCGCGCTGGAGAGGTTCGTCTCGCTGCTCGCCGTGGTCGAGCGGGAGGCGGCGGAGCAGGGCGTCGAGGTGTGGCTGGAGAACCTGTCCTACTACCCGAAGTTCCGCCCGTTCTCATACGTCTTCACCCGGGAGGCCGACTTCGCGACGGTCCTCGACGCGATCCCCCAGATCAAGTTCGTGCTGGACGTGGGCCACGCCAACGTCAACCAGTCGCTGGCGCTGCCGGCGTTCGAGGCGTTCGCACCGTCCATCGCCGCCCTCTCGCTGAGCGACAACGGCGGGAACCAGGACGCACACCTCGCCCTCGGCGACGGGACCCTGTCGGTCCGGGAGCTCACCGACGCGATCCGGGCGAAGGACTGGTCCGGTGTCATCGCGTTCGAGACCCGGAACGCCAGCGTGGAGGCCGGTCTCGACTACCTCCGGGCCATGTGGGAGGCCGCCGACGCGGACCTCGTCGCGGCGACGGGCGCGTAGCGGTGGCACAGGAGACCTCCGCACCCGAGAAGCTGTGGCGCAACCGGAACTTCATGCTGCTCTGGTTCGGACAGGGGGCCGGGACGCTCGGCCCGCAGATGGCCATGGTGGCGCTGCCCCTCCTCGCCCTGCAGGTACTGCACGCCGGAACCTTCCAGGTCTCGCTGCTGACCTCCGTCGGCTGGCTGCCCTACCTGCTCTTCTCCCTCCCGGCCGGAGTCGTCGCGGACCGGCTCGACCAGCGGAAGATCATGATCTTCTGCGACGTCGTCCGCATGCTGCTGATCGCCTCCGTCCCGCTGGTGGCACTCGCCGGCGGGCTGAGCCTGCCCTACCTGTACGCGGTCGTCGGGGTCTCCGGAGTGCTGACCGTGCAGTTCACGGTCGCCTACCGGAGCCAGCTCCCCCGACTGGTCCGCAGCTCCCAACTCGTCGAGGGCAACGGCAAACTGGGGATGTGCGAGTCGCTCGCCGAACTCGTCGGCCCCGCGCTGGCCGGCGCGTTCGTCGGCCTGATCGGCTCCTCCCGGACCCTGTTCGCCAACGTGCTGACCTACGCGCTCAGTGCCGTGACGCTGGGGATGATCCGGGTCCCCGCCGCCGCCGACGAAGGACCGGCCGCCCCCGAGCGCGTCCCCTTCGGAGCCGCCATGGGGGAGGGGCTGGCGTTCGTACGCAGGGAGCCGGTCCTCAGGAGCCTGCTGATCTGCACCAGCGTCTCCAACTTCTTCGTGATGGCGACCTCGTCGATCGCGGTGACGTTCATGCTCCGCGAGCTGTCCGCCCCGCCGGCGGCCGTCGGACTGGTGTTCAGCCTCGGCGCCCTGGGCGGCCTCCTGTCGGGCGCCCTCGCCCACCGGATCGCCGCCAGGGTGGGCACCGCACGGATCATCTGGGTCTCGATGCTGGCCCCGGGGCCCCTGTACTTCCTGATGCCGCTCGCCCGGCCCGGCTGGGGGCTGGCGCTCTACGGCATCGGCCTCGCGGCCCTGTCCGCCAACGCGGTCATGTTCAACACCGCCTCCGTGTCGTACCGGCAGCTCGTCTGCCCGCCCCGGCTCCTCAGCCGGGTGAACGCCGTCTACCTCTGGATCTGCTACGGCGTCATCCCGCTGGGCTCGCTCTTCGGCGGCGCGCTCGGTGCCGCGCTGGGGCTCCCGGCCACGCTCTGGATCTGTGTGGCCGGCACCTGGAGCGCCTCGCTGTTCGTGGTGTTCTCCCCGCTGCGCGGGCTCCGGGACGTGTCCGCCCCGCGGCCGGTGCCCGCACCCGCCTGACCGGGCCCGCCCCGCCACTTCGATCCGCACGCCGAACCGGCCCCGCCGGGCGAGGCGGCACTCTCCCCGAACCCCACCGAACAAGGACACGGCCATGCCCCACAGAACGCTTCACGACTGGTTCGCCGCCGGCGTCGAGTCGGTCCCGGACGGACCGGCGCTCGTCGTGGACGGCGACTGCCTGACCTACTCCCAACTCGACGCCGCCGCAGGGGAGATGGCCCGGAGGCTGCGGGACGCGGCAGGACGGCGCGCGCCCAGGGTGGGCCTGCTCGCCTCGCGGAGCGTGACCGCCTACGCCGGCTACCTCGGCACCCTGCGGGCCGGCGGGACCGTGGTGCCGCTCAGCGCCGGCAACCCGGTGGAGCGGAACCGGCTCATCGCCGAGGCGGCCGGGATCGACGTGGTGGTGACCGACGGCGGCCAGGACGCGCGCTTCGCCGAGCGGATCGGGCTGCCGGTCGTCGACCCGGGCCGGCGGCCCGCGGTGCCCGCCGAGCCCGCCGGCCCACTCGTTCCCGACCCGGCAGCCGGCCCGGACGACGTGGCGTACCTGCTCTTCACCTCGGGCTCCACCGGCCGCCCCAAGGGCGTGCCGATCCGGCACCGCAATGTCGACGGCTTCCTGCGGTACAACATCGCGCGCTACGGCGTGGGCCCGGGCTGCCGCCTCTCGCAGACCTTCGACCTGACCTTCGACCCCTCCGTCTTCGACATGTTCGTCGCCTGGGGTGCGGGCGCCACGCTCGTCGTACCGTCCCGGGAGGAACTGCTCGAACCCGTCCGCTTCGTCACCGAGCAGCGCATCAGCCACTGGTACTCGGTGCCCGCACTCGCCGGAGTGGCGGACCGCACCGGTCAGTTGGAGGCCGGGAGCATGCCGGACCTGCGCTGGAGCCTCTTCGCGGGCGAGCAGCTCACCCTGGCCCAGGCGGCCGCCTGGGCCAGGGCCGCACCCGGCAGCACGGTCGAGAACCTGTACGGACCGACCGAACTGACCGTGACCGTCTCGGCCTTCCGGCTGCCGCCCGACCACGCCGACTGGCCCGTCACCGGCAACGGCACCGTGCCGATCGGCCGGGTCTACCCCCACCTGGAGCACCGGATCTCGTCGGAGGGGGAACTCCAGGTCCGGGGCCCGCAGCGGTTCGACGGCTACCTGGACCCGTCCGACGACCGGGACCGGTTCGCGTCCCCGGGGCCGGAGCACGAGCCGCTGGGCGAGGACGCCTGGTACCGCACCGGCGACCGGGTCGGTTCGGGAGAGGACGGGGAACTCGTCCACCTCGGCCGACTGGACCACCAGGTCAAGGTGGACGGCAGGCGGGTGGAGCTGGAGGAGGTCGAGTCGGCCCTGCTGGCCGGAGCCGGGTGCGCCGAGGTGGTCGTCGCGGCGGTGCCCGAACCGACGGCCGGCCTGCGACTGGTGGCCGTCTACACCGGCACGCCGGCGCCGGCCGCCGCCCTGCGCGCCCGGTTGGACGGCCGGCTGCCGGCCCACATGGTTCCCCGGTACTGGGTGCACCGCGACGAGCTGCCGCTCACCGTGAGCGGCAAGGTGGACCGGCGGGCGTGCGGGGACATCGCCGCACGGCACTGCGCCGACGACGCCGGTGCGGGGCCCGCCGCGGGGGAGGCGCCGGAAGCCGCGCTGCTGGGCATCGTCAGGCAGTGCCTGTCGGTCCCGGACTTCGGGACCGACAGCGACTTCTACGCGTACGGCGGGGACTCGCTGATCGCGGTACGCGTCGTCAACCGGGCCCGCGAGGCGGGCATCCCGATGACCCTGCGCGACCTGCTGGTCCACCAGACGGTCCGCGGCGTGGTCGGCTCGCTCGCCCGGGACGGCGGCACGGCCGGCCCCGAGCGGGGCGCCCCCGGCGACGGGACCGGTGACGAGCCGTTCGCGCTGCTCGGCGAGGACGAGCGGGCCGCCCTTCCGGAGGGCCTGGCGGACGCCCTGCCCGCCTCCGCCCTCCAGGCCGGCATGGTCTACCTCTGCGAGATCGGCCAGGACCCGCTCCTGTACCACGTCATGGACGGCTGGGAGGTGGGCGCGCCCTTCGACGAGACGGCCTTCCGCGCCGCCCTGGCGCGGCTCGCCGACCGGCACCCGGCGCTGCGCACCTCCTTCGGGATCGACGGGCTCCCGGCCCTGGTGCAGTTCGTCCGGGAGGGGGTGGAGCCGCCGCTGAGCATCGACCGGTGCACGACCGCCGAGGAGGCCGACACCCTGCTGCGGGACTGGTGCGACCGCCGGAGCGGCCTGCCCTTCGACTGGCGGTCGCCGTCCCTGGCCCGCTGCCACGTGGTGGCCCGGCCCGATTCCTTCCAGGTCGTCCTGGCCGCGCACCACGCCGTCCTCGACGGCTGGAGCTTCAGCCGCCTCACGGTGGAGCTGATGACGCTCTACGCCGCGGGGACGGGCACCCCCGACCTGGAGCTCCCGCCGCTGCCGTCCGGCGTGCAGCGCGACTTCATCAGGGCGGAACGCGAGGCCGTCGGGGACGCGGCGGCCGCCGACTACTGGCTCGACCGGGCCGGCGCGGAGCCGCTCCTCGCGTCCGGCGGCGGGCACGGGCCGGTGCCCGGCGAGCAGCAGCGCCACGAGTTCGCGATCGGCGGGGAACTCGTCACGGGACTGACGGGTCTGGCCCGTCTGCTCGGTGTCCCCGTCAAGTCGCTGGCGATCGCCGCGCACGTGCGGGCCCTGGGGGCGTCGACCGGGCGCTTCCACGACATCGTCACCGGCGTCGTCTACAACACCCGACCGGAGAGCCCCGGTTCGGACCTGGCCACCGGACTCTTCCTCAACACGCTGCCCATGCGGTTCGCCGACCTGGACACGACGTGGGCCGGACTGGCCCGGACCGCCGCCGACGCCGAACGGGAGGGCGCGCAGCACCGCGCGTACCCGCAGGCGAAGCTGGTGGAGCGGCTCGGCAGACCGGCGTTCGACGTCACCTTCAACTTCATGAACTTCCACGCCTACCAGGAGCTCGACCGCTTGGTGCGGACGCCCGTCCGCGGCCGGTGGCGACGCGGAAGGCCGAGCTTCCCCTTCCACGTCAACCTGGAGGTCGGTGACGGCGGCGGCCGGGTGCGCATCGGCTTCGACCCGGACTTCGTGCCCCGGGCCTCGGTCGAGGCGTACGCCGACGCCCTGGGGGAGGCGCTGCGGTCCCTGGTCGCGCACCCGACCCGCCCGGCGACGGCGTCCGCTCCGGCCGGACGGGGGGACCGGCGGTGACCCGACGGCCCCGACCGCTGTTCGCGGTCCTGTACGACGCGGGAGCGGTGCCGGCGGGTGAGATCGGCACCGGCCTGGCCCCGCTGGGGGACATCGTCTTCCTGCTGCCGCGGGGCTCCGCCCACGTCGAGCAGCTGCGCCCGGTCATCGAGCAGCTGGGGCGGACCCACGCGCTCACCGGCGACGCGGCGGCGGACGCGGACCTCGTCCGCGGCATCGCTCCCGACGCCGTGCTCACCTTCAGCGAGCGGCTGATCCGCCCGGCCGCAGAACTGGCCGCCGCGGCGGGGCTGCCCGGCCAGTCGGTGCGCACCGCCCGCATCTTCACCGACAAGGGCCTCCAGCGGCGTGTCCTGAGGGAGGCGGGCGTCGACCGGACGCGCACCGGCGTCGTGGAGACACCGGCCGACTGGCCGGCGGTCCTCGAAGCGGTCGGCCTGCCGGCCGTCGTCAAGCCCGCCACCGGCTGGAGCAGCCGGGACACCCATGCGATCTCCACCCGGCAGGAGGCCGACGCGGTGCTGCGCCGGCTCACCGAGCTGGACGCGGCGGGCGACTGGAGCCCCTTCGTGGTCGAGGAGTTCCTCGTCGGGCGGCCGAGCCACCCGTTCGGCGACTACGTGTCGGTCGAGAGCCTCTGCACCCCGGCGGGCATCACCCACTTCGTCCTCACCGGCAAGACGCCGGTCGTGCCCCCGTTCCGGGGGACGGGCCGGATCTGGCCCAGCCACCTGCCGGACGACGAGGTGGAGGAGATCCTCGGACTGGTCACCCGCGCGCTGGAGGCGGTCGGGTCCGACTGCGGCTTCACCCACACGGAACTGAAGCTCACGCCCGACGGACCGGGCATCATCGAGATCAACGGGAGGATCTCGGCCCATGTGAACATGATGGCCCGGGAGGCGTGCGGCCTGGACCTGGTGCGGATCGGCGGCCTCGTGGCGCTCGGCGAGCAGCCGTTCCTCCCGCCCTTCGACTTCGGCGGCCGGGTCCACTTCCAGTACAACAACATCGCGCCGGTGCGCCCCGGACGGCTCGAAGCCGTCCACGGCGCCGAGACGGTCCGGGCGCTGCCCGGAGTCGGCGCCTACCGGTGCTTCGTCCGGCCGGGCGACGAACTGCCCGGCGGGACCACGACCTTGACGCTGGACACCGTCTCAGGGGTCGCCGACAGCCATGCGGAGGCGGTGCGCACGATCGAGGCGGCCCGCGGCGCCCTCGCCTTCGAGTTCCGGTTCGCGGACGGGGTGCGGCGGATCAGCGGACCGGAACTGCCGGCGTACTGACGCCACCGCGGACGAGCCCGCCCGGCTCGATGCGCACGGAACGTGCGCCAGAACGCCGGAGGTCCTCCCGCTGGAGCAGCGGGAGGACCTCCGACCCGGCCTATCGGTGAGCCCCCTGTCGGGTTCGAACCGACGACCCCCGCTTTACAAGTTTTCGGCGAGCAAGCCCCTGACCTGCGAAAACACTAGCCACCGTGGCTCTGAGCTGCGAGAATGCTTCTCGGGGGTTCTCGCAACCTCTCCGCACTTCTCGGCCTCATGTGTGCCGATTCCGTGCCGCGAAGCGGTCCGCTGGCCTCCCGATCGCCGCCAGCCGGGCCGTTGCTTGCCTCCTGTTGTAGCCACGTTAGTCTCGCAGGCTCGTGGCTCCTTCGAGGGGCGCCGGGCAGGTCCGGACCCTGGCGTGCACCTTTGACTCGCAGCACCCCTTGCAAACCCCATCCACTACAGAAAGTGACCAAGAAGTTAGCCTTGCTCATCACCACCATCGTCCCTCAGCGGCTCAACGAACTGTTGGCCGACACCGCCATCCCGGTTGCGCACCGCGCCTTGTGGGCGCTGCTTGCAGAAGTCCAGTTCAACCTCACGGACCTGCTGTCCCTCGATGTCCGGGATGCGATCGGCTCCTCTCTGCCAGCCGCTTGGGCTTCCAAGAGGGCGTTAAATCCGTTTCTGGATGATCTGGTGTCGCCCGTTCGTGGACATGAAGGCGTTCAGGCTGACTGTCATGTCGTGCGCATGATGATATCGGGGCATGGAGCGAATGCCGTACTCAACGGACTTGTCCGACGGGCAGTGGGCCCTGATTGAGCCGCTGGTCACCACCTGGAAGCAGAAGCGGGTGCCGCGGTCGGCGACCGGGGACCCGGGCTCCTGCGACCTACGAGAGGTCGTGAACGCGCTGCTGTACCAGAACCGGACGGGGTGTCAGTGGCGGCTCCTGCCGCACGACTTACCGGCGTGGTCGGCGGTGTTCTACTACTTCACGCTGTGGCGTCAGGACGGTCTTGACCAGCGGATCCAGGAGATCCTGCGCTACCAGGTGCGTGAGCGGGCCCGCCGATTAGAGGGCCCGTCCCTGGTGGTCATCGACACCCGGTCCGTCCGCGCCTCGGCCGGCGTGCCGAAGGAGACCACGGGACTGGCCGCGAGCAAGAAGACGCCCGGCAGGAAGCGGAGACTGGCCGTCGACGTGCTGGGCCTGGTCATCCGCGTGGTGGTCCTGGCCGCGAGCACGCACGACAACGAGGCCGGCATCGCCCTGCTGGACCAAGCGGCGATGCGGTGCGGGACGCGCCTGGAGAAGGCCTTGGTCGACCAGGGCTTCAAGGACGCGGTGATCATCCACGGGGCGGTGAAGGACATCACCGTCGAGGTGGTCCGGCGCAACCCCGACGACGCGGGCAAGGGGTTCGTCCCGCAACCGAAGCGGTGGGTGGTCGAGCAGACGAACGGCACCCTCATGCTCACCGGCGCCTCGCCCGCGACTACGACCACCGGCTGGACAAGGCCGCCTCCCGCGTCTACTGGGCCTCCACTGCCGACATGCTCCGCCGCCTCACCATCCCCAGCCCCGCCTGGCGCGACGACGTCGAGCCGGCGGCATGAACGTCACCGAACTCCTGCGGCTGCTGCAGAGCGAGCACGACGAGACCGCCGCACGCGCCGACCACCTGCGCGCACAGATCGACCAACTCACCAACGCCCTCACCGAGGTCGAGGCCCGCCTCGCCGAGATCGCCACCACCGGCAAGGTCATCGACGGCCTCACCCTTCCCGACCACGAACCGGCCCCTACGGAGACCGCAAACGTCTACCAGCGCATCGTGACCGCCTTCAACGAACACCCCAGGCGGGTCTTCCGAGTGCGCGAACTACACGAACTCCTCGGCCTGCCAACCGACGAACCCGCGATCAACGTCACCCGCTCCCGCCTGGGACGACTCGTCCGCCAAGGAATCCTCGACCAACCCGGACGCGGCCGCTACCAGAAACGGACTTAACGCCCTCTCAGCTTGGGTTTTATCCTTGTCGGGCTTGGTGATCCTTGATTGTGTCGGCGCGTTTGACCGTCTTTCCGACGTTGTGGCGTGTGGCCTGCTGCTTGTTCTTCGAGCCGGGGGGTCGTCCCGGGCCGGGCGTGGTCGGTTTCGGTGCCGCCGGGCGGGGGTGGTCGGGCGGATGTTGCGAAACCCCCGTCGCACCCGGGCGGGGGTGAGGCGGCGGGGCTCGGCGGGCCGCTCCCAGGGGCGGCGGAGGTCCTCGGCCAGCGGCCGGGCGAGGCGGAGCTGGGTGTGGGCGGCGATGACGAGCCAGGTCCACAGGTCGGCGCTGTCGGCGTGGCAGATCTTCGGGGCGGTCCAGCCGAGCGTCTGCTTCATCAGCCGGAAGGTGTGTTCCAGGTCGAAGCGGCGGAGGAACGACTGCCACCAGCGGTCCACGTCGGCCGGTGCGGCGTCGGTGGCCGAGCACCACAGCCAGACCGGTTTCGGGTCCCGGTCGCCCGGCAGGCGCTCGACCGTGAGACGGACCAACGTCCCGTGCAGGATCGGCAGTTCCTCCATGGTGTGGTTTCAGCCAGGGGCCGCGGTGGGTGAGTCTGGGGTGCATCCGGTCCCACGCGATCGCCTCGGCCCTGCCGTAGCGGGTGGTGTCCGTGGTCGTGGTGGCCTCGGCCCGGTGCCAGCTCTCGGGCTTCGCGAAGGTGAGGACCCCGCCGTGCCGGCGCGGGCGCCCGCCCCTGGGGGTGGAGCGTGCGGAGCCCGCGTCACGGAGCATGACGCGGTCCGAGCGCAGGCGTCCGACCAACACGACCGGAAGGTCGGCGAGAGCGTGGGAGAGGTAGGCGACGTCGTAGCCGGAGTCCATCGTGATCAGGATCTCCGGGTCGCCCGGCTGCCAGTGCCCGGCCTGTGTCAACCGCTCCACGACATCGTGCAGTTGGGCGGCGGTGACAGCGGTTGCGTCGTCGGCCTGTCCGAGGCGTACGGCGTCCAGCAGCGCGACCCAGGAGGTGCGGCCCGTCTCCAGGGCGGCGACGAAGGAGTACGGCCAGCCGGGAACGAACTGGTCCCGGCTGCGGTCGCCGCGTCCGTAGACGTGGCAGAACAGCCGGTCGTCGCTGGTGGGGGCGTCGGGGCGGAGCCAGTTGCTCACGTCCACGGCAAGCACGATCCGGCCGTCGGCCGCCTTCGGCAGCGGCAGGCGGGCCAGCGTGCGACGCAGCCGGGCCGGCTCCAGCCAGCCCCGGTCGAGCGCCGCGTACAGGGCGCCGTGCCCGCGCCGGTGCTCGGCCGCAAGCGACAGCTCGACGAGGGTTTTCACCGGTCCGTCCGCGCACAGCACCGCGTCGGTGAGCTCGAAGAGTGCGTCCGGGCGGGCGTAGAAGCATTCGTAGAACTCAACCCGAAAGCGGGACAAGAGGGCCAATGCCTGGCACGCGGGCGTATCGACGGCAAGACTCATGGGCAGTGGCCGTTCTCTCGTGCTTCGTGACTTGACATCTCGAAGCGTGGAGAACGGCCGCCCCCGTTGTCCCGGGAAGAACCGCAGATCAGCAGGTCGAGTGACCTCCGAGGTTAAACGCCAAGCTCAGATTTCGCTCAGGGCTCGAGGTGTCCAACGAAGCGCGGGAAGGGCACCAACTGTCGTATGTTCCCGAGGCCCATCGCCTTAGTCAACAGCCGATCGATGCCGAGCCCGAACCCCGTCATAGGGGGAACCCCGCTCTCCAGAACGTCCAGGTAGTAGGCAAAGTGGGCGGGATCGAGCCGCTGCTCGGCCAGCCGCTCCCGCAAGCGTCGCGGGTCGATGACCCGCTCGCCGCCGTCAACGATGTCGATCTCCTGCCAGTAGAGGCGGAAGTCATCGGCCACCTGCACATCGACAATCGGCTCGTATCGGGTCGAGGAGAAGAAGGCCTTGTGTTCGGCCGGCATGTCGACGACCCAAAATAGCGTGCGGTTCAGGTGCTCGGACACGGCCCGCGCGTGGTAGCGCTTGATCCGGTTGCCACGGACCAAAGGCGCGATATCCGAGCGCTCGGTGATCGCGCAGACCTCGTCGTAGGTCAAGGTGGGGATATCAACCAGGTGCGCTTCGTCGATGTGTGCGCCTGTCATCCCGCAGACCGAACGGACGATCTGGTCCGACAGGCGCATCATGTCCTCGCGGGTGCGGTACGCGGCGGTGGCCTCGAGAATCAGGAACTCGCTGAGGTGCTGCGAGCTGAAGTTCAGATCGGCCCGGAAGAGTGGTGCCACCTCGAAGACGGAGGTGAAATCCGCGGCCACGAAGGCAGTATGGAAGAGCAGATTGCTCAGGCTGAGGTTTGCCTCGGTCCCGAAGAAGTCCACCTTGAACTTCATGGTGGCTCCGTCCGCCATGCCGCCCACGATGCGCGGGGACTGCACCTCGACGAAGTCCTCTCCCGCCATGAGATCCCGGATCTTCTTGATCGCCGTCCATTTGTCGAGAAGCCTCTGTCGCACCTCAGGCAGCCGCATGTAAACGTGCTGGTGTGGCAGGACTGCCTTACTGTAGGGGACCTGCTTCAGCTGAGCCGTGGTCACCGGGCCGCCAGCTGCGATGGTGCGGTAGGAGGATACTTCGACCTCCTGCTCGAACTGCTTGGAGCTCTGGCTGGGGCGCAGCGTCCCTGTGATACTGACGATGCTTTCGGCAGCTATCTCCGGTTTTCCGCTGAAGACGCACAGGTATTCCGCATCAGCGCAGCGCAGTGTGGCCAGGCACAGGAACTTTCCCAGGGGGCGGAGATGGAAAAGACGGCCGACCAGTTCAACGTGAGACATGACAGGTACCCTCTGATGTGGTTTGAGAAGGCCTGCTCAGTCCACACCGCGCGCAGCTCTGGCGCGCAGGAGAGTCCCCGGTATGCACGGGGGCGATCCTGACGGGACTTGAACCCGCGACCTCCACCTTGACAGGGTGGCGAGCTAACCAACTGCTCCACAGGACCTGATGTGTTGGACTGTAGCACGGCTACGTGATCAAGGAAAGAGGTCAAAGAGCGCGGGGACTGACCGCCGGCTGCAGGATGCTCACCTCGTCGCCGGCGACCTGCACGAGAATGCCGTTCGGGATCGTCAGGATGGGGTTCGCGTGGCCGAATTCAAAGTCGGCCAGCAGCGGAATTCCCGGGCTGTCCAGGCACTCTCGGATCGCCGTGACGAAGCCCTCCACTTCCGCCGGGTCCCAGCCGATGGTGCGTCCGAGCACGACGGCAGCGACGCCCTCAAGCATGCCGGCGTTGCGCAGGTGCCAGAGGTCCGCGTCTGCCGCGGCAGCCGAGTAGGGCGGTTCGGTCGTCTCGAGGAAGAGCACCCGTCCTGCAGTGGCAGGTTGCCAGGGAGTGCCGACCAGGTCCCGCAGCGATGGCAGGCAGGCAACCACCGCCGGCCCCGTGGCGCTGCCCGGCTGCAGCACTCGCCGCGGCGGCGCGACGGAACGGTCCCGTGGTCGTTGCTCACGTTCGCGCCTGCCGAAGTCGAGGTCGGTCACGGTGTAAGGGATCCGCGGGCACGGCCCGGCCGCGCTGGCTTCGGTGGTGACCCGCAGGAAATGTGCCGAGGTCTCGGGGTAGGGCTCAGGCAGTTCTCCGAACTGGGGAATGAGTGCGGGACCGTAGAAGGTGATGAGACCTGTGTGCTCGTGGACGGCGCTCAGCAGTGAGGTGGCATCCGAGTAGCCGCAGAGGATCTTCGGATTCGTTGCAATGACCTCCATGTCCAGCCCGTCAAGCACCTGCGCGGAGTGAAGTCCGCCGAGGCTGTAGAGCACCGCGTGGATCGTCGGGTCGACGAAGGCGGCGTGCAGGTCGGCGATCCTGGCGGCGACCGGTGCTGCGGTCCAACCGTGCCGACCGAGCGCGTTCGGAAGGAACCGGACCTGGAAGCCCAGCTTCTCGAGCGCCCGCGTACCGCGGGCGACTTCGTCCGTCAGTACACTTGCACCGGGGGAAGACGGTGACACGATGCCGATGGTGTCGCCGGAGCGCAGCGCGGGCGGCAGCACCGGCGGGCGGATGACCTGCCTCGGAATGCCGGATGTCATTGATGGTCCTTTATCTCATACATCGTCAGCACCTTCTCCGACAGTTTGGATTATTAGTACTCAAATCGGACACGCATCTATCTCTGGCGCTCGAGATCGGCTGTACTACTCTCAGGTTGGGGGCCGGTTCCGACTGGCAGCTTCAAGCCCCACGGAAGCCCGAGAACCGAAGGAATGTGCAATGCCGCGAACACTGGTGCGTGATCTATCTGCTGCCATCGGCCAGGAGGTAACGGTCTACGGGTGGGTCAACACACTGCGACTCCAGCGCCGCCTCCAGTTTGTGATCGTGCGGGATCACACGGGCTTGGTCCAGGTGACCAACCTTCGCGACGAGGTGCCCACCGAGCTCGAGGAACTGATCGAGCACGGTATGCCTTCCGAGTCCGCGGTGAAGGTCACGGGAACCGTCGTCGCGGCGGAGAACGTGAAGCTCGGCGGCCTGGAGATCAAGCCCACTGCCATCGAGGTAGTTTCACGTGCCGAACCGCTGCCCATCGACCGCCAGACCGGGATCGACCAGCGTCTCGACTGGCGTTTCCTGGACCTGCGCCAGCCTGAGCGGCAACTCCTCTTCAAGGTACAGACCACCGTGGAGGAGGCGCTGCGCGAGTTCGCCTACGCGGAGGGGTGTACGGAACTGCACACCCCGAAGCTGATGGGAACCGCCTCCGAATCCGGAGCCGAGGTCTTCAATGTCAAGTACTTCGATCGCACCGCCTACCTCGCGCAGTCGCCGCAGTTCTACAAGCAGATGGCGATCGCCGGCGGTATCGACAAGGTCTTCGAGATCGGTCCGGTCTTCCGGGCCGAGCCCTCCTTTACCTCACGCCATGCCACTGAGTTCACCGGCCTGGACGTCGAGATTGCGTGGATCGACGGGGTTGAGGACGTCATGCGCTTCGAGGAGCAGATGCTGGTGCATGTCCTGCGCAAGGTGCATGAGCGTCATGCTGCTCAGATCTCGGAGTTGTTCGATATTGACGTGGTCGTACCGGAGGCCCCCTTCCCTCGCTACACCATGGCCGAGGCCCTTGAACTGCTGCGGGCGCGGGGCTGGGACCCGAAGGGCGAGAAGGACGACCTGGATCCCGAGGGTGAGCGGATGATGGCTGCCATCGCTGAGAAGCAGCACGGCAGCGAGTTCGTCTTCGTCACCGAGTTTCCCACATCGGTCCGGCCCTTCTACCACCTCCGCCCAGAGCACGACGCCTCGGTGACCGAGAGCTTCGATCTGCTCTGGAAAGGCCTGGAGATCACCACCGGTGCGCAGCGCGAGCACCGTTACGACGTGTTGGTGAAGCAGGCGGAGGAGAAGGGCATGAACCTCGAGCCTCTCGCCTCGTACACCGACTGCTTCCGCTTCGGCACCCCGCCACACGGCGGGTTCGGGGCCGGCCTGAACCGCATCATGATGGTGATGCTCGGTCTGGACAGTATCCGCGAGGCGATGTTCCTGTTCCGCGGACCGAACCGACTCACGCCCTGACGGTTGGCCGTGTGCGGCGAGGATGGCCATATCCTCGCCGCACACGCGGGCCGGCAGGTCACTAGGCCGTCGTAGCAGGCTTTCGGGCAACCACGAAGAGGTTGTTGCCTCGCTCGGCCAGACCCGGCTCTCCAGAGAGCCGGAGCTCGATGGCCTTGATGCGCTCGTAGGCCTCTGCATCCGAGAGGACCTGCTGGACGCCCACACTGGTTCCCTCGATCTGCGTCTCCTGGAAGCCGGGGTAGACCGCGACCGGGAACCCGGTGAGGACGGATACAGGCAGGTCGACGGAGCTCAGGGTCCCCGTCAGCTCGGACGGCGTGAACATGTGCATGTCCGGCATCTCGGGGGCGAACCGACCGCGTCGGTTGTGCGCGACGCTCTCCGCCTCGTCGAGTGCCCCGGTGAAGATGTTGAAGAACACGGCGTGGTAGCGGTTTGGCACGACCAGCACGGCCTGGCCGCCCGGCTTCAGAGCGGCCGCAATATTGCGAAGCACCTGCGGCACGTCGTCGACAAAGCCGAGTACGTTGTGGAAGCTGATAGCCAGGTCGAACTGCGCTTCACTCACATGCTTGTCCAGGTCGGCCAGGTCCCCGTTGATCACCTGGAACCGGTCGGCGTAGCCGTGGGCGGCGGCCTTGGCCTGAGCGTGTCGGGTCATGTCGGGCGACAGGTCGAACAGGACGCCTGAGGCGTTCTCGCGGGCACGCAGAAGCCGGTCACTCCAGCGACCGGTGCCGCCGCCTGCATCGAGGATCTTGGCACCCAGGGGAAGGGACGGCAGGACGTGATGCTCCAACAGGTTCCACAAGAGCTCGTCCGAGAGCCGCCAGTAGACCTGCTCGTCCACGCGGTCGTACCCGTCGGCCTTGCCGCGGAAGTACGTGGTGACTTCCTGGGAGTAGGTGTCCGTCATTGATGGCTCCTCATTAAGATGGAAATTTATATCCGTAAAAAAGTTCTACCGGACGGCCCAGCTGTTCGGCCTCAGGAAGAGGGCGGAATTGGAATGCTTGAGTTCTTGGGTTTGAAGGAAGATTCGGAGCGGGTTTATCTGGCGATGCTTGAGAATCCGAATTATGGCGTCGCCGAACTGGCCGAACAGTGCCGGATGCCCCCTCAGGAAATCAGGCAGGCGCTCGACGAACTCGTCGACATGGATCTCATCCAGCCGTCCCGCGAAAGCCCGGGACGACTGCGGGCGGTCAGCCCGCGGGTGGGCCTCGGTTCTCTACTGCGAAACAGGCAGCTGGAGCTCGAGCGCCTGCAGGAGGGACTGACCATCAGCAACGCTACGGTTCAGCGGCTGATCGCTGAGACCGACGGGCGCGATCCCGACGAGGGCGCCGGGGGCATCAAGCGGCTCGTCGGCATGAACTCCGTACAGCGCCGGCTCGAGGAGCTCTCGCAGCACGCGCAGACGGAGTGCCTCTCGCTCGTGCCCGGAGGCGGACAGTCCGCCGCGGTTCTCGAGAGCAGCCGCCGACTCGACGAGGATGCACTCAGGCGAGGGGTCACCATCCGTGCGGTCTACCTTGACAGCGCCCGGAAGGATCAGGCGACCATGGCCTACGCCCGCTGGTTGGCGGGAGCGGGTGGCGAGACGCGGACCACCCCGGTCCTCGCGTCGAGGATGGTGATAGTCGATCGCCGGGTCGCGCTGCTGCCCCTGGAACCGGGCAACTCTCGCGCTGGCGTGATCCAGGTCGAGGAACCGGGCGTTGTCGCAGCCCTGACCTCGTGGTTCGAGGAAATATGGTCAACTTCGGTTCCGATTGACAGTGACGTGGTGCGCGATAGGCAGAACCTGACCGGCCAGGAGCGGGAAGTCCTTCGGCTGCTGGGCCAGGGCCTCACCGACGAGATGGCAGGACGACGCCTTGGTGTCTCGCTTCGCACCGCACGCCGGATGATGGCCGACTTGATGAGCCGGCTCGGCGCGCAGAGCCGCTTCGAAGCTGGGGTGAAGGCTGCCGAGCAGGGCTGGGTCTCCTCAGCGGACATTGTGGCAGCGGCGGGTCAACAACGGCGAGAAGCGTAGGGCCGCCGACACGGCGTGCTCGGTTCGTGCCGGCAGCAGGAACAGTGGCACCGCATAGCTGGCGTGGTGCCAGAATGAGATGTCCAGCGTCGCCTTTACCGCTGCGTGGAAGGTCAGCGATACCGCGCCGAGCCACTCCCGGTGCCGCCAAGCGCATAGCAGTGCAACGGGAAAGAGAAGTTCGAAGAGCAGACTGAGCGCACTGGCGGAGACAGCCAGTCGGCGGTCCGTGCGTGCCAGCCGGCGTCCCAGGCGCGTTCCGAGCTCCGCCCAACTCCCGTGCAGGGTTCTGCCATCCAGCCAGCCGAGGCCGCCGACCCTGAGCTTGGCTACGCCGGACTGCAGGTAGACCCAGGCGTAGTAGAGCTGGAGGGCGGCCATCATTGCCGAGGCGGTCTCGGGGCTGGGTGCACGGTCTGGGTCTGCCAGGCTGCCGCGCGTATCCGTGACGGACAGCATCAGCAGCGCTAGGTTCAGGTTGGAGTTGTAATTCCAAGCCCGCTGGTCGAAGTGAGCGACGTGTCGCTGAAGCGCCGCGAATGCAGCGTTCGCGGCAAAGCGCACTCCTGCCTGCTCGCAGCCTAGCGTCCATGCCGCTACCGATATGAACGCCACCCCGCGAAGCGCCTCGTACTGGCGGGCATCCAGCATCGGCCGGGACCGGCCGGACGGTGCGCCGTCGAAACGGTACCGTTCAAGCGCTTCACCGGGCGGGAGCTTCCAGATGGTGCGGAGGATCGCCGCGCCTGTGGTGAGGCGGGCCAGGGCCAGCCGTTCGTGGGCCCCCTCCTGGTCGACGAAAATCTGACGGAACAGCGCTCCGGATCTGCTCATGATCAATTCTCCTGGTACTGCGGCTGGGGAGACGGGTCGCACTCGGCGACGAATCGCCACTGCGGCTGCGGCAGCTCTGCCGCGACAGCTGAAGGATCGTGCCGGTGGAGCAGCTCGGCGCTGACCACATAGGTGCGGTCCGAGGGATCGCACTGGTCGAAGTCCACCTCGACCAGGTACAGCTCCATGGCAGCGAAGCGCTGACCCGCTGGCGGCGCGAGAGCGGCCTTCACCTCGTCCCATCCGCGCCAGGGGCGGTCGTTAAGACGTGCAAGGACTTCACGGCAGAATTCTTCGCGGGCCGCGTGGTCCTGCTCGGTGAAGAAGATCCGCTCGAGGGTCGACACCACGCGGAAGAACTCCATCGGGAGCAGTCCCCAAGGATCCGCAGGCCCTACCTGCTGACCGTCGCCGGTGATCAGGCGGACCCGGAGTTGCCACGCGCGGGCGCGCTTGCGGTAGGCGAACATGTTGTACGAGCACCAGGGCCACCGGTTGGTGTTCCGCAGTGTGTGCCACAGCTGCACCGCAAGGACTCCGGAGGTGGCGGCGAGCGTCGCATGCCACGCGAACCGCCTCGTACTGCAACGCATGATCATCCGTTCTCGATCGGCCGGCAGAAGCAGCCTGCTGTGATTGGCCCGAGATGAGGTCAGGCCGCCCCGGCCGGGGGCGAGTCCCACCCGAAGCCTGTGCCGGCCTCGGCGGTGCCAGGCCCAGGGGCAGCTACCGCAGCGCCGCCCAGAACTGCGGCCGCCGCGATCAACGCGGCACCGACCAGGCGAACCAGACGAACACCCCACGACATGTCGTACCCCCGAATCTGAGCCGGCTTTCCCGGCTCAATACTGATCGTTTGCAGTCGCTGCTAGCGGCTGTGATCAGCAGTCTTCCCGGCAATTCGGGGCGTGGGAAGCAGTTGTTCCTGGCACCAACCGTCCTGGCACCAACCGTCCTTGCGCCAACCGTCCTGGCATCAACCGTCCTGGATCGACGCTGCAAGTGCCGAAATTTCCTCGGTCACGGCATGCGCGAGCTGCTGGGCGGTGTCTGAGGTGATTCCGTCGGCGCGGTGGGACAGCACCAGTTCCCAAGAGCCGTCTGGCTGCGGCACGGCCTCGACCACCAGTTCGAGGGCGGTGTACGGCGGTCTGACTCGTACGGCCTGCAGCGTCAGCCGGGGCCCGAGGTCGACGTGTGGGGGCTGCTGCTGGAGCACCACCCAGGTCTGGAACCAGGGATGCCGTCCGCGTTCGGGCCCCAACGCGCGGACCACCTCGTCGAAGGGCACCCGGGCGTGGCTTAGTGCCCCTACAACCTGGTGCGCTGCTTGCCGAAGCACCTCCGTCAGCGCGGTGTCGCGTACTGAGGCCAAGGGCACGGCCAGCGGGTTCACGAAGTAGCCCACGACCGACTCCAGGGCTGCTTCGGCACGGCCGGCAGTTGTCGTCCCTAGACAGACACCTGGTACGTCGAATGTTGTGGCCATCGCCCTGGCGACAACGGCCAGCAGGGAGGCGAGGGGAGGGCCTCCGGCACCGCGTGCGGCCCTGCTGAGGAGTGCCACTGTTTCCCGCGCGACCGTCACGGTGCACTCGAGGCGCGCAGCCTCGTTGGCAGAGCCGTCTTTCGGCGGCGGCAGCGCGGATGCTGGGACTGTTGCGAGGGTCCTTCGCCAGTGAGGCAGTTCGCCCCGAGCCCACTGGCTGCTGTTCCGCTGCTCCCAGACGCTGTAGCCGAGGTACGTCGCCGCGTCTGGTGGGAAGCCGGGGGAAGCGCCGAGAAGGCGTGCACGGTAAGCGGTACGCAGATCATCGATCAGCACCAGCTCCGACCAACCGTCGAAAGCAATGTGATGCACCTGGAGACAGAGCAGGTGCCGACGTTCGTCCCAGGTGACCAGCCGGGCCCGCAGTGACGGCTCGTCCTCCAAGGAGAAGGGTTGCCTCCACCAATCTGCGCAGGCTTGCTGAACCGTCTCTTCCAGTATCTGGGCTCGGTCGTCGCCGTCGGGCCATGACGGGCCTGGTCCGACCTGCTCCAGCGTTATCGTCGCCTGGTTCGGTGGCAACACCCGCTGCTCCGGAAGCTCATCCCCCCAGGAGTAGACCGTACGAAGGGCGGCGTGCCGGTCGACGATGTCCTGCAATGCCTTTGACAGTATCGTTCGGTCCAGTGGCCCGGTCAGCACATAGGCGAGAACGACCATGTTGTCGGCGGCGCCCGGGTTACTTTGTTCGGCCATCCAGAAGCGGCTCTGGGCAGCGGAGAGCGCCATGGGTCCGGTGGTTCCGCTGTCGAGGAACGAATCGCTGGCGGGTGCTCCGGGCGCTGCCGCATGCAGCGCTTCGAGGGAGCCTAGCCGGTAGATGTCCGCCACGGTGATCCGTGCCCCGAGCCTTCGACTCGCACGCATGGCAATACGCACCGCGTCAAGGGAGCTCACGCCGGCTTCGAAGAGGTCGTCACCGACGCGCAGCCCCGGGGAGTCGAGCAGGAGTCGCACTTCGTGCAGCAGGTCATTGATGTCGCCTGCTGATGGTGTGTCCGAGGGAACTGCTGGCGCGGCTCCCCTTCCGCTGATGTTCGGACCGATCAGCAGGCGTGCCACGGCGGCGGTGTCGACCTTCCCGGTGGCGCCCAGTGGCAGGTGCTCGACATGGCGTAGGAGGGTCGGAACCATCACACCGAGTAGGAAGCGTGCCGCCTCGGTGCGCAGCTCATTGTTGTCGGCAGGGTTACCGTCTACCGTGCTGTATGCACAGGCCAGTTCCGGGCGCCCGGCGACGTGCTCGATGCGGACGACGCAGCAGGACGAGACTGAGGGGTGTCGCTCAAGTACGGCTTCGACCTCGCCGGGTTCGATACGTACCCCGTTGATTTTGAATTGTCGGTCTGCCCGTCCTCGGTAGCGAAGCAGACCGTCGGGATCGGCCTGCGCGAGGTCGCCGGTGCGGTAGTGCCGTTCACCGTCCAGCAGGATGAACCTGCGGGCCGTCTCGGCCTCGTCTGCGAGGTAGCCCGTCGCCAGCCCGTCGCCGCTGATGGCAATCTCACCGATCTCCCCTCGGGAGACTTCTGCTCCCTCTGCGTCGAGCAGCCGGACGCCGGTGCGCGGCACGGGGCGGCCGATCGGGATTTCGGTGCTGTCCTCGGTGACGTCGGTAGGGGTGACCACATGTGTGGTTGCGAAGATCGTGCTTTCGGCCGGCCCGTAGCCGTTGACGAGGTGGAGTTCTGGGAATCGGGCGAGAACCTGACGCACGTGGCCGATCGACACACGTTCGCCTCCGATCATCAGCAGTTTCAGCATCCCGAGTAGGTCGGGGTCTTCTTCGGCGAACAGACTGAAAAGTGAGCTGGTCAGCCACATGCTGTTGACTCCGCGCTGCAGTGCTTCACGGAGCGCCTCGGCGTCGAGCTGTATCCCCGGGGAAAGCAGCACGCAGCGGCCGCCGTTCAGCAGTGGTGCCCACAACTCCAACGAGAGGCCGTCCCACGGCAGGGGCGCCGTCTGAAGGGAAACCGAGTCGGCGTCCAGCGGGAGGGTGGGGCAGCCGACCAGGGTCCGGATCGTCCCGCGATGGGGGGAGACGACGCCCTTGGGCCGACCGGTCGAGCCGGAGGTGAAGAAGACGCAGGCGGGTGCGGTTCCGGTCATTGCTACGGGCAGCCCCACGTTGGCTGAGCGCCCGGCCTCTTCCAAGTATCCTGGTGAACGTACTGCCAGACCCGCGTCGGCAGCGAACCGTACCGTGGGGTCTTCTGTCACGACAAGACGAGCCCCGCTACGCTCTACTACGTCCGCCAGGCGGTGCTCGGGCCAGCAGGGGTCCATTGCGACGTAAGCGGCCCCGCTGGTGAGGATGCCCAACAGCACGGCCACCAGTTCGGGTGATCGGTCCATCAGTACCGGGACGATATCCCCGGGCCGTACGTCGGAGGCCGCCAGTCCGCGGGCGATCCGGTGCGACCAGCCCGTGAGTTCGGCGTAGGTCACACGACGCTCGCCCTGTTCGAGCGCAACGGCTGTGGGGGTACGGGCCGCATGTTGGGCGACCACGCGCTCGATCCGGTCGCCCAGCGGGTAGGCGGGATCCGTGAGCCTGCTCATATGAGCTCCAGGGGCAACCAGGTGGTGCCCATAGTGAGGTTCGAACCTGGTCGGCGCAGTTCGCACGCCGGGCAGAGCTGCTGGCCGCCGGCCGGCAGCCGTTCGGAGAGCGAAGCCGGGCCCCTCTTGCGGTGGGCGTTGGTGAGGCCGGCAGCAGCCGTTCCGGGGGCCGTTCGTGCGGGGATCTGGGTCGTCAAATCAGTGCGCCGCCTTCCGCTGCCTCGTCGAGCGCGCGAGCAAGGTCGGCCAATATTGAGTTCCGCAGGACGATCCCGGCCTCGAGGGCGATCCCTCGGCCGCGCCGGATCTGGCTCTGCATCCGGAACGCCAGGAGTGAGTGACCTCCCAGGACGAAGAAGTCGTCATTGCGACTGACGTGCTCGATGCCGAACAGTCGCTCCCACAGCTCGGCCAGATAGCGCTCGCTATCGGTGGTTGGGGCATCGAAGCTTTTCTGGCGCAGTCGGTGCTGTTCCAGCATCTCTGCCAGGGCCGCCTGGTCGCGTTTGCCGTGCTCGCCCTCGGGGATGGCCGACACTGCGACGAAGTGTGCGGGGACCATGAAGTCCGGAAGTTCCGCCGCGGCGTGCTGCCGGAGCTCACGTATCGTCAATCCGGATGCCATGACCACGAAGGCCACGAGGTGGCGGTTGTCCCCGTCTCCCGAGGCCAGGACTACCGCTTCCGGGACACCTGGGTGCCGCCGCAAGCCCCGCTCCACCTCTCCAGGCTCTACCCGGTATCCGCGGATCTTGACCTGGCAGTCGGTGCGTCCGATGAATTCCAGGCGCGAATCCTCGTCTTGGCGGGCGAGGTCGCCGGTGCGGTAGAGCCGGGACGGCCCGGAGGGGAATGGGCTTGTCACGAAACGCTCGTCGGTGAGGTCCGGTCGGCCCAGGTAGCCTCGAGCCACGCCGGGGCCTCCGACGTACATCTCCCCGACCTCGCCCTGGGCCACCGGTTCCATGGTCGGCGACAGCACGTGGACGGTCACGCATGCCAGCGGTCGGCCGATCGGGACGGAGTCGAGCTCCGTCTCAGCTGCCGTCACCCGCTGGAATGTGCAGGCAGTGGTGATCTCCGCCGGTCCGTACAGGTTGTAGAGTTCGCCCTCGAACTGGCCGGCCAGCAGGTCGCGGCATGTGGCTGGCAGCAGCACGTCGCCTCCGGTCAGCAAGATCCGCAGCGGGGAGAAGGCATCCCGGTCCTCTCGCACCACGTGGTTGACGACCATGGTCGGCACCAGCATCGCGGTGATCCGGCGGCGCCTCATTTCCCTCTGGAAGCCGGCCGCCAGCAGCTCCGGAACCGGCGGCAGGACATGCACCTCCGCTCCCTGGGCCAGTGTGCTCCACATCTCGAAGTGGAATGCGTCGAAGGACAGGCTGGAAATCTGACCTGTCCGGTCCTCCTCCGGCCGCAACACCGGCAGATCCTCGTTGCAGGCGAACGAGATGATGTTGCGGTGTTCCAGCACGATCGCCTTAGGCGTGCCGGAGGAGCCCGAGGTGAACAGCACACTCGCAGCGTTCTCCGGCCGAACCGCACTGGGTTGCGGCTCGGTCTGCAGGGTTGCCGTCCCAGGCTCAAAGGGACCGCTGCGGAACGGTAGCGCGGGAACGCCGAGGTGGCCTATCCGGTCGTCCCACTCTGGTCGGGTCACCACCAGCCTGGCACCGCTGTCGGCAATCATGCGGTCCCGGCGGGAGTCCGGGTAGCGCGTGTCGACTGCGACGTAACAGCCACCCGCCTTGAGGATCCCGAGAATCGCCACGAAAACGTCAACCGAGCGGTCGAGGTACAACGCGATCCGGTCCTCGGTTCGGATGCCCCTGTCCCGCAGCTGCTCGGCCAGGGCATCAGATCGGCGATCGAGCTCGGCGTAGGTGAGGCTGTGGGTGTCGTCGCTCACTGCGGGACGGTTGGCGTGGGCAGCCGCACTGCGAGCGAAGAGCGCGGTCAACGTTTCGGATTCGTGGGTGGATTTCAGTGGAACAGACATGTCTTTCTCCATAGTGAGGCCGCGCAGACATGGCGGGGCCCTCGCTCAGACCATGGGGGCGAAGAAGAAGGTGTCACGGCGCTTGAACAGGCCGTGCTCACACCCGGTGAAGAAGTCCGCGAACTTCAGTTGCACCGCCCGACCGTCGCGCAGGGTGCCGCAAAAGTCTCCCCAGACAGCGACCTGGTGGTGGTCCCGGACGACGTGACGCACCGTGTGCCGACCCTCATCGATGACCCGTTGGGTCGAGTAGAACGCGGCGAGTCCGGCGCGCCCTACGATCGGCGCGTAGCCGGGTCGGTGGTAGGTGGCATCGTCGCTGAACAGGGAGAGCAGACCCCTGATGTCCCCGCGATCGACGCAGGAGTAGTAGCGGTGCACCTGGCGGACGATGTGATCCTTGTCCTCAGCCATCACGACACCGCCGCCCGGTCCGCTGACTCATCCGTGACAACGCTCGTGGCCTTGTCCGGATCAGTGCACCAAGCGTCGTTCCGGAACCAGTGCCGGCTGAGCCCGAAAGCCAGCGCCACCACGGCGCAGGCAATCGCCAGAACTTCGATGAAGATCGTGCCGGACGGCCCTCCGGCGTAGGCCCCGGCCTCGAACGGGCCGGCCACGAAGCCCAACGAGACGACACTGCTGTAGGCGGCGTTGTACCGACCGCGGGCGTTCTCGGGTGCGAGCGCGTTCACCAGCACGGGCATTCCGGCCGCATAGAAGGTCTCAGCGACCGCGAAGAGCCCCATCGCCACGACCAGTACGGCCAGAGCAGCAAGCCCCCGCCCGGCAAGGGACGCCAGGGGCACCAGGAGCCACGTTCCTGTCCACAGCACGGCCGCAACGGTGACGGCGCGAGTGTGCCGGATGCGCTTGAGCACGCGGTGGAGGAGCAGCTGCGAGGTGATCACACAGACCGTGTTGACCGCGAACAGAACACCCAGGCCCGATGAGGTGACGACCCCTCGAGTCGTCAGGTACACCGGTAGCCCGGACTCCAGTTGGGCGTAGCTGGCAAGGAACAGCAGCCCGCCCAGGACCAAGACCGCCAGGAACAGCGGATGCCGCAGCACGACCGCGTAGGAAGCACCATCCGTGCTGTGTCGCTTGTCCCGGTCTTCGGAACGAGCACCGGTGCGCACCCCGACGGCGATGCCCAAGGCGACCAGGGCACAGCTCGCGGCGTCGGCCAGGTACAGGCCGCGGAACGTCGCCGGATGGGACACAGATGCCAATGCCGCGCCAATGAGCGCGCCGAGGCCGCTGGCGGCATTGGCGCCGGTCAGATTCGTGGTGAAGACCACGGGGAGCACCTCGGCCGGGGCGCTGGCCGAGTACATGGCGCCCCAGGCTGCCCCGCCGCCTGCTCCGAGGCCGACCACAAGGGCGGCCGCGATGAATTCCCAGCCCCGATCGGCGAAGGCGTAGGCGGCAATGCCGGCTGTCTGAACCGAAAGGTGCAGTACGGCAGCTGTTTCAGGACTTCGCCGGTCGGTCAGCCACCCTGCGAGGGGCGCGCCGAGGACAACGCCAACAGAGCTCACGGCTACCGCCGATGTGGCCACGGTCACGTCGAGTCCGCGCACGTTGTGCACGTAAACGACCATGAACGGCATGATCAGGCCGGTGCCGAGATTGTTGATCATGGCGAGCAGCAGCAGCCGTTTGGTGAGTGCGGGCAGCGCCCGCACGTCTCTCAGCAGGGACACGGTGGTCCACCCTTTTGTCGGGCCAGGGGACGGGAGATCTGCTCAGGCACGCAGCCACACCCACCTGGTGAGGCAGCCGACCGCCCCGTCCACGGCGATGAAAATCTTGATCGGCAGCTGGTCTGCGATGGTCAGGCCGGCGGAGGTGGATCCCGTGAACTCCACGCTGCGTGCTTCGCCCGGCGAAAGCTCGAACGAGTGGCTTTCCGCCATAGAGCAGTGGAACCTCTCCTCCTGCTGGAAGGAGGCGCCCACTGCGACGCTCACGTGACTGTGCGGCGGAGCGGTGACGGTGACGCGGAAGGGGAACGATTCGCCGCAGCGGACCTGGGCAGGGCCATCCGTGACTACCAGGCCCGAAAGCTCCTCAGCTCCCGAAGCTATCTCTCCGCAGCGAACGCAGACGTGGTAGCAGAGCTCGGCTCCTGCACCGGCGGCCGGCCGGATCCGGTGTCGCAGCAGTGCTGTGATCCCGCACTGGGGACACCGGGACGGTTCGGCCTCGGACTGTGTCGACCACGGCTCGGGCCAGTTCTCGGTGAACGAATAGAAGTTCCGGCGAATCCAGTCCGTCTCCCGCTCGACTATGCCGACCTGCATGTCGGTGAGCTCGGCAACCGCCGCGGCGAAGTCCGCGTCGGCCTGCTCGGCGTCTTGCACGGTGCACGCCTGGCCGTGGGCCCGCAGCGCTGCGACGGCTTGTCGGTGGATGCCGTCGAGTCGCTGCTGATCGCTGGTCAGCCCCATGCTGGTCAGGGAGCGGAGTCGGTCCAGCCACGGTCGGATCCGCTGCGACCACAGCTCGGCCGAGTTGCCGGGGCCCTCCACCACCTTGCCGCCGGCGCGTCCTGCTGCCTGCGTCAGCAGCCAGCAGGACTGGCCGTCCCTACGCGGTACGGCCAGCGGGCCCGTCGCATTGGCCGGCAGCAGCAGCGCACTGTCCGCGAGCACGGCTCCGGGGCCCGCTGTCACCTCGACTACCTGCGCCGCCGATGTCACGCGTTCCACGCTGGCCCCGGCCAGCGGCACCAGACCGGCATCACCGAACAGGCCCAGTCGGCCGAGGGCACTGGGATCTGCCGCGATGGCCCCGTTTACTTCGGCGAGTGCGTCCCCGAGCGACAGTCCGGACCGCACCAGCGCCGTGAACAGCTGCGATGCCTCCGGCAAGCCTCCGCGAGTGCCCACCGCGCAGGCAACGGCCACGGCGCTGCCTTCGAGGAAGGCCAGTGGCAGGGAGACGTCGGTTGCGATGCTGCCCTCGCCGATCTGGGCGGTCCTGCAGCTGTCGAGCACGACGAAGGCGCCACGGACCTCGGCGGCGCGCAGGTGGTTGGTGGGCAAGACGTCGTCACGCCAGCAGCGGTCGCTCTGCTGGCATGCGGCTGGGTTGGCGGACCAGTCCGTGCCGATCTGCACGGGAACCGCCGCCCGCGGCGCGGGTTCACCAGTGCTGCTGCGACCGCAGATGCCGCCACCGTTCAGGTGCATCAGGCAGTCGCGAGCGTGTCCGCGTCCGGCCATGACCGCGACTCCGGAACCAAGGGCGTCGTTCAGCGCGCGGGGCGTGGCATCCAGTCCCGCCAGCCTGCCTGGCCGCTCGTTCTCGTCGGCCAGCGCGTCAAAGGAGAGGTCGCCCATCGCGGCAGCGACCAGCGGACCGAACAGGATCGTCCGAGCCACCAGGGCGCTGGCAGACGCCAGGGTCCGCGCGGTCAGGAGGCCGATCGGCGCATCGGGCGGAAGCACCGCGAGCATCTGCGGGGTCACCAGTCGGGGCCCCGCCACGATGGTCACCGGGGTCGTCGCCGCCGCGCTGATCGCCTGCTCGAGGCTGCCCTCTTGCAGTTCCCGGCCCGTGCATCGAGCCAGGAGTTGTGCCACCGGCGCGTACTCCGCGTCCGCGGCAAACACCACGCCTCGCCAGGACTCCTCGGGTTGCGCCGGCGCGGCGTGCAGTGCGTCGTACATCGCCAGCGAGGCGAGAAACTGGTCCCACGCCGTGTTCAGTACCGGGATCGGCGTGTGATCGTCCTCGGCCTTGGCAGCAAGGCGCGCGTACTCCGCGGCGGTGTCCACCGCGGCCACTGTTCGGCCGGCAATGCGCACCGACCGATATCGGTTCAGGTCTGCTTCCAAGATCATCTCCCAGCTCGTGCCCGTTCCGGTTCTCACGGTGCGAGGGTCACGCCGTTGAGGCGGGGGGCGAGCTGAAGCTCACGTATGTCCTGCTGCTGCAGCACCCACATCAGCCAGCGCTCCACTCCGAGGCCGAAGCCCGACGTGTGCATGGGGCGCTCCTGCTTCATGCGCACGTACCACTCGTAGTCCGCCTCGGGAACCTGGTGGTGGTTGAGCGCGGCGCGCGTCTGTGCGCCATCGACGTGGCGCTCGCCGCATCCGACGATCTCGCCGAGGCCGAAGAGCAGGTCACCGTTGAGCGCGGTGCGGCCCTCGTCGTCTCCGTATGCCTGGTAGAAGGGCACCGAGAGGTGGTCGTAGTGCGTCACCCACAGGATCGGGCTGACCTCTGCCAGCAGGCGCTGCTCTCCGTGCCGGGTGAGGGTGCGCCAGCCGGCGTGGTTGCGCACGGCTGCCGGGTCGGAGCCGAGGTGCGCGACCGCCTCGTCGAAGGTGATCCGCGGGAACGCGTCGAGCTTCACCATCTCGTTCAGGTGGTCGGTGCTGCCGACCAGCTCGCCAACGGTGTCGTTGTGCCGCTCCAGGACGTCCTTGGCGAGGCGGCGCATGTAGGCGTCCACAACGGTGATGACATCGTCCAGGCCGCCGGGGACTTCGGCCTCGCTGTGGAAGAACTGGTTCAGGTGCGATTCGTCGCAGTCTTCGCCGCGGAAGCTCGGCATCAGGTACCAGGCGCCGTTCGGGCTGAGGCGGCAGCCGTACTCGAGCATGAACTGCATCGAGTCGGCAAGGAACGTACGCTCGCCGAAGAGGTCGACGGCCACGGGCAGGGAGTCGCTGCCGAGACCCATAGGGCTGGAGATGCTGCCGGTCGTAATCGGCAGGTGCACCGACTTGACTCCGCGCGCGGACCAGAACGCCGCGGTGCTTGTGGTGACCAGGTCCTGCAGGTCGACCAGAGTCCTGTACAGGGGGTTGTCCAGAATCTCCAGGAAGCGGTCCTTCGAGGGGCGCCAGCCGCCATGCGTGAAGTCGTGAGTTGCAGTCAAGATATCCTCCATACGGGAAATGTGAGATATGCCCGAACGGCTGGGGGCAGCAGTTGATCGGCCCGAGGGTCCCGCTTCGGACAGAGTTGAAAGAGATGCGGTCAGCGGCCCATTTCGGGGCCGACCACGGTGTGGGCCTGGATCTCGAAGATCCAGTCAGCCAGTTGCCAATGACTGCGCAGGCCCCTTGTCACGACGGCCAGGGCCGAGGCCATGGCAGTCGTGGTGCTGCTGGCGGTCAAGAACACCCAGACGTCGATGCGGCCTGAGCTCGTTCGGACCGTTAGATGCTCGAACTCCGCAGGATCATCCGATGTTTCGCGGATTGCCCGGTGCACTGAAATCGGGTCCACGACCGAGATGCACACCACGGGAGCTCGCAGCGTGACAACAACTATGTGCATGCGCCTTGTCGCACCTCCCCATGGCAGCTCGGGTGCGCGGCAGGAGTCAGCGGATCCGCAGGGCAGGGGTCCACCTCCTGACGAACGAAGTACTGGCGCCTGGATGTCCGCAGTTCAGCTGCGGTGTGCACCAGTCTGATCCGGAGTTGAGTCGACAGAGAAGTGGTCCCATGTGGCATCAACCGTCCTGGCATCAACCGTCCTCGGACACTGGGCTGCCCAGCCCATACGATCGGACAGGGGCGCCCCGAGACGCCTCGTCCCGCTTCTCAGGCACAGGATGCTCCCCTCTCCACACGTCGACTTCGCACCGCAGGGGCAGCCCGTGAACATCCTTCGCCCGGTCCTGAGATCCCCGGCTGGCAAGTCGTTGCCCGCAATACTGATCTATGACGGTGAGTGCGGCTTCTGCCGCTGGTCCTTGAGCCAACTGGCACGCGTCATGCCAAGCCGCCCGGACTTTCGGGCTTGGCAGTCGATCGACCTCGACCAGTACGGACTTTCGCCGCAGCAGACTTCCGTCGAGGCGTGGTGGGTGGACTCCACGGGCGCATACGGCGGCCATCGCGCCTTCGGTCGATGGCTGGCTGCTTGCGGGCGCCCCTGGAGCTGGCTCGGAAGCGCAATGACGTGCCCGCCACTGTCCGCGCTGACGGCTCTCGGATACCGCGTCATTGCCAGGCATCGTCACCGGATACCCGGACCATGGGCCCGTAAATGCACTGTTCTGCCGCAGAGTCACTCGGCGCCCGGGGGGTCGAAGCCGCAGGCCGGCAAGCCAGCGATGGGGGGCAGACCGGAGGCACTGCTTTGATTCGACACACAGCTCCCCCGATAGCCCAGCCGCGCACACCGACTGAACCATCTGCCGTTCGCAGGCTTCTTGCGCTCAATGAGCGTTTTCAGCTTCGCCACCCCAGGGTGACGCCCGGCCCTCGCTTGAGTCCTGGAAGCTCCTCGGCTGTCCCCGCCGGGCACAGTGGGTTGTTGATCGTGGGAAGGGATGGAACGCACGCTCGAAGTACCATCCCTGCAAGGTTCTCCGGCCGATACTTCCCAACCTTCGCAGTGGCGTAGTCGGACGGAGACATACCCGTAGAGGACAGAGGGCAGAGGGCGATGAGTGTGACTGAGAGTTGGTCGCGTGTGATGAGAAGCGATTCCCAAACCGAAGGTAGGGTCACGTTTTCGCAGGTGAGGTGTGTGGCCGTCGCTCGGTAGGCATGCTCGGACCGTCATGTCGGTGC
>NZ_BAAANS010000032.1:0-99750 GCF_039529925.1 Kitasatospora saccharophila
GCGGGCCAGAGCGTCACGGTGAAGTTCAGCGCGGTCGAGGACGCCTCGCTGCAGACCTCCTTCGTGATCGACGACACCGCCGTCCAGACCGGCTGACCCCGCTGATCCACCGGGGCCCGGCAGCCGCACCCCTCCGGCTGCCGGGCCCCGGCGCGCCGCCCGCCGGGCGTCCGGACGGTGAGATCCAGGAAACCCCCGGGCAACACGAAACACCGCCGAAACACCGGTGACGGCGACCCGAAATCCGGCCCGGCGACACTCCCCGCATGCTCCTCGCTGACTCCCCACCCACCCTGGACAGCGGCGACACCGCCTGGCTGCTGGCCTGCACCGCGCTCGTGCTGCTGATGACGCCGGGCCTGGCGCTGTTCTACGGCGGCATGGTGCGCACCAAGAGCGTGCTCAACATGATCATGATGAGCTTCGTGTCGATCGCCGTGGTCACCGTGGTCTGGCTGCTCGCGGGCTACTCGCTGGCCTTCGGCACGGACGCCGGCTGGGGCCTGATCGGCTCGCTCGACCACCTCGGCATGGCCGGCATCACCCCGCACAGCCTCACCGGGGACGTCCCCACCCTGCTGTTCGCGACCTTCCAGCTGACCTTCGCGATCATCACCGCCGCGCTGATCTCCGGCGCCATCGCCGACCGGGCCAAGTTCGGCTCCTGGGTCGCCTTCACCGCGGTGTGGACGCTGCTGGTCTACGTGCCGGTCGCGCACTGGGTGTTCGCCCCCGACGGCTGGATCCTCAAGCACCTGGGCGCCCTCGACTTCGCCGGCGGCACCGTCGTCGAGATCGACTGCGGCGCCAGCGGCCTCGCCCTGGCCCTGCTGCTCGGCCCGCGGCTCGGCTTCAAGAAGGAGGCGATGCGCCCGCACAACCTCCCGCTGGTGCTGCTCGGCGCGGGCCTGCTCTGGTTCGGCTGGTTCGGCTTCAACGGCGGCTCCGCGATGGGCGCCAACGGCCTGGCCGCCGCCGCGGTCCTCAACACCCAGGCGGCCGGCTGCGCGGGCCTGCTCGGCTGGCTGCTGGTGGAGAAGAAGCGCGACGGCCACGCCACCACCCTCGGCGCCGCCTCCGGCGCGGTCGCCGGACTGGTCGCCATCACCCCCTCCTGCGGCAGCGTCGACCTGTTCGGCGCCCTGGTCGTCGGCCTGGCCGCCGGCGTGGTCTGCTGCTACGCCGTCAGCTGGAAGTTCCGGCTGAACTACGACGACTCGCTGGACGTGGTCGGCGTGCACTTCGTGGCCGGCGTCCTGGGCACCCTGCTGATCGGCGTGTTCGCCACCGCCGTGATGACCGGCGGCCCCGCCGGACTGCTGCACGGCGGCGGCCTCGGCCAGCTCGGCAAGCAGCTGGTCGCGGTGCTGGTGGTCGCCGGGTACGCGTTCGGCGCGACCTACGGCATCGGCCTGGCGATCGACCGGGTGATGGGCTTCCGGGCCGCGCCCGAGCACGAACTCACCGGTCTGGACCTCGCCGTGCACGCCGAGAACGCGTACGATCACGGCGTCCTGGGCCACGGCTCCGCCAGCGCCCACGCCACCAGCGTGCACCCGCACGGTGCGCCCGCCTCCGACAGGACCCGCACGGTATGAAGCTGATCACCGCCGTCGTCAAGCCGTTCAAGCTGGACGAGGTCAAGACCGCGCTGCAGGAGCTCGGCGTGCACGGCCTGACCGTCACCGAGGCCAGCGGCTACGGGCGGCAGCACGGCCACACCGAGGTCTACCGCGGCGCGGAGTACCGGATCGACCTGGTGCCCAAGGTCCGGATCGAGGTGGTGGTGGAGGACGAGGACGCCGAGCGGGTCACCGACGCGATCGTGGCCGCCGCCCGGACCGGGAAGATCGGCGACGGCAAGGTGTGGGTGGTGCCGGTGGACGGCATCGTCCGGGTCCGCACCGGCGAGCGCGGGCCGGACGCGGTCTGACGGTCCGACAACTCGGTTGCGGCCCCCGGGAGTCCGTCCCCCCGGGGGCCTCCGCCGTTCCCCGGCGCGCCCGTTGGTGCGTCCGTCGGCGCGCTCGTCGGCGCGTCCGTTAATCGGATGCGGGGCGGGCGGTTCCGGGTTAGGGTCCCGGTATGTCCTCCTTCCAGCAGATCTACGGCTGACGCGGCCGGGGCAGTGCCCCGAGCCCGTGCGTCCCGCCCGCCCGCGCGCGCCCCTCGCGGCAGCGCCCGGTGGTGCGGTGTGTTGTCCACGCCCCCGTAGAACGGAAGCAGGTGCTCTCCGCATGACCCGTGCGTCCCGCCGTGCCCACATCGCCATGGTCGGCATCCCGGCCGTCAGCCACGTCCGCCCCAGCCTGGAAGTGATCCGCGAACTCGTCGCCCGCGGCCACCGGGTGACGTACGTCAACGACCCCGCGGTCGCCGAACTGATCGCCCCCACCGGCGCCGAACTCGTCCCGCACCCCTCCACCCTGCCGGTCGCCGACCACGACTGGCCCGCGGACCCGATCGGCGCCATGCGGGTCTTCCTGGAGGACGCGATCGCCATGCTGCCCCGGCTGCGCGCGCACTACGACGCCGACCCGGCCGACCTCTACCTGTACGACATCGGCGCCTACGCGGCCCGGGCGCTGGCCGAGGCGCAGGGCCGGCCGATCGTGCAGCTCTCGCCGACGATCGTCGGCTGGGACGGCTATCAGGACGAGATCGGCGGTCAGCTGCACCAACTGCCGGGCGCGGAAGCCTACTTCGGCCGGTTCGCCGAGTGGCTGGCCGGCAGCGGCGCCACCACGCTCGACGTGGACGAGTTCTCCGGGCGCCCGGCCCGGGCCGTCGCGATGATCACCGAGGCGATGCAGCCGCACGCCGACCGGGTCGACCGGAAGGCGGTGGACTTCGTCGGCCCGTGCTTCGACCTGCGGGCCGAGCAGGGGAGTTGGCGGCGCCCGGCCGGGGCGGAGAAGGTGCTGCTGGTCTCGCTCGGCTCCGCCTTCACCCGGCAGCCGGAGTTCTACCGCAACTGCCTGGCGGCCTTCGGCGGCCTGCCCGGCTGGCACCTGGTGCTGCAGATCGGGAAGCACACCGACCCGGCGGAGCTCGGCGAGGTCCCGCCCGGCGTCGAGGTGCACCCCTGGGTGCCGCAGCGGGCGGTGCTGGCGCAGGCCGACGCCTTCGTCACGCACGCCGGGATGGGCGGCTGCGGGGAGGGCCTGCTCGCAGGGGTGCCGATGATCGCGGTGCCGCAGGCCGCCGAGCAGTTCATGAACGCCGACCGGCTGGTCGAGCTCGGCGTGGCCCGCCGGATCGACACGGCGGACGCGACGCCGCAGGCGCTGCGGGCGGCGCTGGCCGAGCTGACCGGGAGCCCGGCGGTGGCGGCCCGCTCGCGCGAACTGAGCGCCCGGGCGCGCTCCGAGGGCGGCACCGCCCGGGCCTGCGGCCTGATCGAGCAGCAGCTGGGCTGACCTCCCCGGAGTCCGGAACGCGTCGGCCCGCCGTTGACGCACCGTCAGCGGCGGGCCGGCGCGCGCGTTCCCGGGGGTGATCAGCAGCAGGTCACGGCCGTGCAACCTCTCTTGACGGGCGTCCGGGGGGACCCTATGGTCATGCCACTGCAAGTTTCCAGCAAGTTTCAACGGCTTTGCAGCGTCCTTGCAGTCGCGACCCTCCCCCCGTCGCACTGACGGCACCACCCCCGCCGTCGCGGCCCCCCACCCTGCCGCCTCCCGTTCCGCGACCTGCGTCCGCGGCCCGGGCCACCCCCCAGGAGTGCCCCCTTGCCCACCTCCGCCCCCGCCCGCAGAAGGCGCCTCGCCGCCGCCACCACCGCGCTCGCGGCGCTCGGCCTCTCGGTCGGCGCCGGGCTCACGCTCGCGCCCACCGCCACCGCCACCCCGCCGGGCGGCAAGGACGTCACCGCCACCCTCTTCGAGTGGAAGTTCGACTCGGTCGCCAAGGCGTGCACCGACACCCTCGGTCCCGAGGGCTACGGCTTCGTCGAGGTCTCCCCGGCCGAGGAGCACATCCAGGGCGGCCAGTGGTGGACCTCCTACCAGCCCGTCAGCTACAAGATCGCCGGCCGGCTCGGCGACCGCACCTCGTTCCAGAACATGGTCAACACCTGCCACGCCGCGGGCGTCAAGGTGATCGCCGACGCGGTGGTCAACCACATGAGCGCGGGCAGCGGCACCGGCACCGGCGGCACCAACTACACCAAGTACAACTACCCGGGCTACTACCAGGACCAGGACTTCCACTCCTGCCGGACGTCGATCAGCAACTACGGCGACCGCTCCAACGTGCAGAACTGCGAGCTGGTCGGCCTCTCCGACCTGAACACCGGCTCCAGCTACGTCCAGCAGACCATCGCCAACTACCTGAACGACCTGCTCACCCTGGGCGTCGACGGCTTCCGGATCGACGCCGCCAAGCACATCGCCGCCGGCGACCTGGCCGCCATCAAGGCCAGGACGAGCAACCCGAACGCCTACTGGGTGCAGGAGGTCATCTACGGCGCGGGCGAGGCCGTCCAGCCCTCCGAGTACACCGGCAACGGCGACGTCGACGAGTTCCGCTCCGCGACCTGGCTGAAGAGCGCCTTCAACGGCGGCCGGATCTCCGACCTGCAGAGCTGGGGCAGCGGCCTGCTCGGCTCCGCCCAGGCCCGCACCTTCGTCGACAACTGGGACACCGAGCGCAACGGCTCGACCCTCACCTACAAGTACGGCTCCGCCTACACGCTGGCCAACGTCTTCATGCTGGCGAACCCGTACGGCTCGCCGAACGTCTACTCCGGCTACGCGTTCAGCAGCAACGACGACGGCCCGCCCAACGGCGGCACGGTCAACGCCTGCTACCAGGACGGCTGGAACTGCACCCACGCCTGGCGCCAGGTCGCCAACATGGTCGGCTTCCGCAACGCGGTCTCCGGCACCGGCATGACCAACTGGTGGTCCAACGGCAACAACGCGATCGGCTTCGGCCGCGGCAACAAGGGCTACGTGGCGATCAACCGGGAGTCCGGCCCGATCACCCAGACCTTCCAGACCTCGCTGCCGGCCGGCACCTACTGCGACGTCCAGCACGGCGACCCGGTGAACGGCGGCTGCACCGGCCAGAGCTACGCCGTCGGCTCGGACGGCAAGTTCACCGCCACCGTCGGCGCGGGCGACGCGGTCGCCCTGTACGTCGGCGCGGGCGGCAACTCCACCGCCACCCCAACCCCGACCCCGTCGGCCTCCGCGTCCGCCTCGCCGTCCTCCTCCCCGACCGGCAGCGGGAACAGCGCCACCGTCTTCTACTCGACGAACAAGAACTGGTCGGCCTACGACCTGCACTACGCGCCCACCGGCGGCAGTTGGACCACCGCCCCCGGCGTGGCGATGGACGCGGCCTGCACCGGCTGGGTGAAGAAGACCGTCAGCCTCGGCACCGCCACCGGCCTCGCCGCCACCTTCAACAACGGCAACGGCACCTGGGACAACAACGGCGGCAACAACTACGCCCTGGGCACCGGGAACGTCACCGTCAAGGACGGCGCGATCGGCTCCGGCGACCCGTGCGCCACCGCCTCGCCGTCGGCCTCGGCCTCGCCCTCCGCGTCGGCCTCCGCGTCCGCGTCCTCCTCCCCGTCGGTCGGCTCCGGCGCGTCCTTCGCGGTCAACGCCACCACCACGGTCGGCCAGAACATCTACGTGGTCGGCGACGCGGCCGAGCTGGGCGGCTGGGACACCTCGAAGGCGCTGCCGCTCTCCTCCGCCGCCTACCCGGTGTGGAAGCTGGACGTGGCGCTGAACGCGGGCACCGCCGTCCAGTACAAGTACGTCCGCAAGGACGCCGCCGGGAACGTCACCTGGGAGAGCGGCGCCAACCGCACCGCGACCGTCCCGGCGAGCGGAAAGGTCACGCTGAACGACACCTGGCGCAGCTGAGCCCGGTAGCCGATGGCCGGTGGGTCACGGCCCGGGCGGCCGAACCGCCCGAACGGATGGAATCCCGGCTCCGGGGGAGCCGGGATTCCGCCCGTCCCGGAAGCACCGGGCGGGCGGGCCCGGGCCCCGTCGCTCAGCCCCGGCCGACGTACGGCATCGCGGTGGCCATCACGGTGGCGAACTGCACGTTCGCCCCCAGCGGCAGCTCGGCCATGTGACGGACGGTCCGGGCCACGTCCGCGACGTCCATGGTCGGTTCGGGCGCGGTCCGGCCGTCCGCCTGCCGCACCCCGGTGCTCATCGCCGCCGTCATGTCGGTGGCCGCGTTGCCGATGTCGATCTGCCCGCAGGCGATCCGGTACGGGCGGCCCTCCAGCGACAGGGCGCGGGTCAGGCCGGTGACGGCGTGCTTGGTCGCGGTGTAGGCGACGGCGTACGGGCGCGGCACGTGGGCGGAGACCGAGCCGTTGTTGACGATCCGTCCGCCCTGCGGGTCCTGCTCCTTCATCCGGCGGAACGCGGCGCGCGCGCAGAGGAACGCGCCGGTCAGGTTGAGGTCCACCACGGCCCGCCAGTCGGCCGCCGTCACCTCCTCCACCGGCGCGGGGCGGCCGAACGTCCCGGCGTTGTTGAACAGCAGGTCGATCCGGCCGAAGTGCCCGGTCGCGGCGTCGAACAGCGCCTCCACCCGCTCCTCGTCGGTGACGTCGGCGGGCACCGTCAGCACCCGGTCCGGGCCGAGCCCGGCGGCGGTCTCCGCCAGCGGCGCGGCCCGGCGTCCGGCCAGCACCAGCCGCCAGCCGGCCGAGGCGAGTTCGCGGGCCACGGCGCGGCCGACGCCGCTGCCCGCACCGGTGATGACGGCAACCTGCTGGGACACGCGCACACTCCTCGGGGTGGTTTCCGGCCGCGCGGGCTCCGGACGCGGAACCCCATGATCGCCGGACCGGGGCGCCGCGTCAGCCGGAGGAACGTCCAATCCCGCCGCCGGGCCGCCCGCACCCCCGCCGACCGGCCGGAACCACCCCCGCCGGACGGCGGGTCCCGGGCCCCGTCGCAACCGGCTCCGGGGGACGGCACGTCATAGGATCACGGGAGGCCCGGACCGCCGCAGCGCGTGCGGCCGGGGCCGCACCCGGGGTGTGCCGGTGGAAGCGTCGCGGCCCTCCCGACACACACTGACCAGGGCCCCGCCCGGCTGCCGGGCCGGCCCTCCGCCCGGAGAGACCACCGTGCTGCCGCAGCCCCGCACCGCCGTCCGCCGCCCGTGGGCGGCCGCCGTCCTGCTCGTCCTCGCCGCCCCGCTCGCCGCCTGCGGCGGTTCCGGCGGCGGCGCCGCCGACGCCCGGGCGGCGATCTCCACCGACCACGGCTCCGCCGCGTCCGCCGCGCCCTCCGCGCCCGCCAGCAGCAGCCCGCCGCCGAAGCCGTCCAAGGTGCTGATGCCGACCGGCCCGGCCGCCCGGCTCTCCGAGGTCCGCGACACCGGGGCCGGCCCGATCATGATGACCACCCTGGCCGGCGCCAAGTCCGGGGTCAGCGGCAAGGTCTGGGTCTGGCTGCCCCCGCAGTACGACGACCCGAAGTACGCGAAGACCGGCTTCCCGGTGCTGACCCTGTACGCGGGCGGGCAGAGCGCCGGCTACAACACCTGGACCGACGACCAGCTGCCGATCCAGGAGATCGACCAGCAGTTGGTCGCCGAGGGCCGGGCCCACCCGTTCATCATGATCATGCCGGTGCAGAACCTCGACTCCAACGAGTCCAAGGCGCTGGAGTGCGCCGACATCCCCGGCCAGCCGAAGATCGGCACCTGGATGGCCGAGGACATCCCGGACTTCGTCCGGGCCAACTTCCGCACCCTCAGGGGCCGCGACGGCTGGGCCGTGATGGGCGCCTCCACCGGCGCGTTCTGCAGTGCCAAGCTGGCGCTCCAGCACCCCGAGGTGTTCAAGGCGGCCGTCCCGATCGACGGCTACTGGAACCCCGACTCGCCGCTGTGGAAGGGCCACGAGCAGGAGCGCCAGGCCAACAGCCCCGACCAGCTGGTCGGGGCCGGCACCGCGGACGTGCGGATGCTGGCCACCGCGGGCGGCGCCAACCCGTACGAGACCAAGCTGGTCAAGAACTGGGTGGCCAAGGCCAAGACCCCCACCACCGTGGAGTACTACGAGCAGCCCGGCGGCAAGCACCTCACCTCGGACTTCAAGAAGATGATCCCCACCGCGCTGGAGTGGCTGACCGCCAACACCGCCGGGCCGGAGTCCGACTGAGCCCGGACCACCGCCCGCGGACGAGGGCGGAGCTTCGTCAGAAACCGTCACGGGACGCCTGGAAAACGCGCTGACCTGCGCATCAATCGGTCGTTCATTCGCCCCTGATGGAGTGTGGACACCCTGGAGCCGTGGACCGGAGAACTGGACCGGGGCGCCGCACCGCGGCTCCCGCTCCGGCCAGCCCCAGACCGTCGTGAAGAGAGCGCCATGTCCCGTCACCTGCTGTCCGTCGGCCCCGCGACCACCCCGGCACCGTCGGGCGACGGCACCGCCGTCCGGCAGGCCCCGGCGCCCGCCGCCCCGGCGGTCGAGCTCCTCCCGTTCGCCGGACTGCGCCTGGTGCACGCCGCCGTCCGGCGCGACCTGGCCCGCATCCCGCAGGCGCTCCGGCTGCTCCAGCCCGAGGACCACGAGTCCGCCCAGGCGCTCAAGCGGCACTGGGACTTCGTCACCGCCATGATCACCTGCCACCACGAGCAGCAGGACACCCGGCTGTGGCCGCTGCTGCGCCGCTTCGCGCCCGAACTGCGGCTGCTGCTGAACTGGTTGGAGTCCGACCACCACAACCTCGACCAGTGCTTCACCCGCACCACCACCCTGGTCGGCATCGCCACCCGCGACCCGGCCAGCGCCTGGCCGGTCTCCTACGCGGTCGAGGAGCTGGCCGCCCGGGTGGAGACCCACCTGCGGATCGAGGAGCGCCAGCTGCTGCCCCGGATGGCGGGCGTCTTCCCGCCCGGCTCCCGGATCGGCACCCTGCCCGAACTGCTCGACCTGCTGCGCCTGGCCGACGGCCCGTCCGCGTCCGACGCCCTGGTGTGGCTGCTGGAGGGCGTCGACCCGGCGCAGGTCGACCGGCTGCTCGCCGACTGCGACGACGAGACGGTGCGGCACTGGCCGCACTGGCGCGACACGTACGCCCGCTGCACCGACCGGTTGTGGGGGCCGACCGGGCAGTGACCGGTGCCCCGGACCCGTCCGGGGCGTGAGCAGCACGGCCCGGGGCAGATGTCCCGGCGGGACTGATGTCCCGCCGGGACATTTTTGGTAGTACGGTGGGGCCATGAGCAGCGAGCAGCCCGCACCCGGAGCCGTTCCGGGCGAGACCGGGCGGCGCGACCGCAAGGCCCGCCGCACCCGGGAGGCGCTGGCCGCCGCCGCCCTGCGCCTCACCCTGGAGCACGGCCTCGCCGCCCTCGCCGTCGAGGACGTCACCGACGCCGCCGACGTCTCCCGGCGCACCTTCAGCCGCCACTTCGGCTCCCGCGAGGACGCCGTCCTGGACTGCCTGCGCGCCGACTTCGCCCGGATCAACGAGGCGCTGGCCGCCCGGCCCGCCGCCGAGACCCCGGTCGCCGCCTACCGGGCCGCCGTCGCCGCCTGGCTGCACGACCCCGACCCCGAGCACCCCGCCTGGCACCGCCGCCCCGGCATGCGCGACCTGTTCGTGCTGATCGACGAGGAGCCCGCGCTGACCGCCGCGTTCCGGCGGATCTCGGTCGCCGAGGAGGAGCGCTCGATCCGGCTGGTCGCCGCCCGGCTCGGCCTGCACCCGGAGACCGACCTGCGCCCCGCCGTCGCCGTCGGCCTCGGCGTCGCCGCCCTGCACGCCGCCACCCGCACCTGGGTGCGCGACCCCGCGGGCGACCTGCCCACCCTGCTCGACCGCGCCTTCGACCTGGCCGCGGCCGAACCCCCGCACTGACCACCCGTCGGTCCGGAACCAGCACCACCCGCGCCCACCCCTTCGCGCGGCGTACGAGAGGAACCAGTCATGACCACCCAGGAGTTCGCCGGCCGCACCGCCCTCGTCACCGGAGGCGCCTCCGGCATCGGCCTGGCCACCGCCACCCTGCTCGCCGAACGCGGCGCGAACGTCGCGATCGCCGACTACAACCTGGACGGCGCCCGCGAAGCCGCCGCCGCCATCGAGGCCACCGGCGCCAAGGCGCTGGCCGTGCGGCTCGACGTCACCGACCCGGCCTCGGTCGAGGCCGCCGTCCGGGCCACCGTCGAGGGCCTCGGCCCGCTCAGCCTCGCCGTCAACAACGCCGGCATCGGCGGCCCGTCCGCCCCCACCGGCGAGTACGACCCCGAGGCGTGGCGCCGGGTGCTGGCCACCAACCTGGACGGCGTCTTCTACTCGCTGCGCTACGAACTGCCGGAGATCCTGGCGGCCGGCGGCGGCGCCGTCGTCAACATGGCCTCCATCCTCGGCACCAACGGCTTCGCCGGCTCGCCCGCGTACGTCGCCGCCAAGCACGGCGTGGTCGGCCTGACCAAGACCACCGCGATCGAGTACGCCCCGCAGGGCGTGCGGGTCAACGCGGTGGGCCCCGGCTTCATCGACACCCCGCTGCTCAAGGACACCGACCCGGCCGGGCGCGAACTGCTGATCTCGCTGCACCCCGCCGGACGCCTCGGCCGCGCCGAGGAGGTCGCCGAGCTGACCGCCTTCCTGCTGTCGGACCGGGCGTCCTTCGTCACCGGCAGCTACCACCTGGTCGACGGCGGCTACGCCGCCCGCTGACCCACCGCCAGGGGGGGCCGTTTCCCGGGGGACCCGCGCGCGAAGGAGCGTCGAAACCATGAAGGCAGTCCAGTACCGCACCGTCGGCGGCCACCCCGAGGTGGTCACCGTCCCCGACCCCGAGCCCGGCCCCGGGCAGGTCCTGCTGAAGGTCACCGCCGCGGGCGTCTGCCACTCCGACATCGCGGTGATGAGCTGGACGGCCGAGCAGCTGCCGTTCCCGCTGCCGCTGACCCTCGGCCACGAGGGCGTCGGCACCGTCGCCGCGCTCGGCGCGGGCGTCACCGGCCTCACCGAGGGCGAGTCGGTCGCCGTGTACGGCCCGTGGGGCTGCGGCAGCTGCGCCAAGTGCGCCGAGGGCAAGGAGAACTACTGCCTGCGCGCGAACGACCTCGGCATCATGCCGCCCGGGCTGGGCGCGCCCGGCGCGATGGCCGAGTACATGGTCGTCGACGACCCGCGGCACCTCGTCCCGCTCGGCGACCTCGACCCGGTGCGCACCGTCCCGCTCACCGACGCCGGACTGACGCCGTACCACGCCATCAAGCGCTCGCTGCCCAAGCTCGTCCCCGGCTCCACGGCGGTCGTCATCGGCACCGGCGGCCTCGGGCACGTCGCGATCCAGCTGCTGCGGGCGATGACCGCGGCCCGGGTGATCGCGCTGGACGTCACCGAGGAGAAGCTCGCGCTGGCCCGCACGGTCGGCGCCCACGAGGCGGTGCTCTCGGACGGCGCGGCGGCGGGCAAGGTCCGCGAACTGACCGCCGGGCTGGGCGCGCAGGCCGTCTTCGACTTCGTCGGCGCCCCGCCCACCACGGCCCTGGCCGGGCAGCTGGCCGCCGTCGAGGGCGACGTCACCATCGTGGGCATCGGCGGCGGCAGCCTGGAGGTCGGCTTCGGCGCGCTGCCCTACGAGGTCTCCGTCACCTCCCCGTACTGGGGCAGCCGCTCCGAGCTGATCGAGGTGCTCGACCTGGCCCGGGTCGGCGCGGTCGACGTGCACGTCGAGACGTACGGCATCGACGAGGCGCCGCTCGCCTACGAGCGGCTGCACGCGGGCAAGGTCAACGGGCGCGCGGTGATCCTGCCGAACGGCTGACCCGCGGTCGGCGCGGCCACCGACGCCGTCGGTGGCCGCGCCTACACTCGGCCGGATGGAGACCTACATCGCCTTCCTGCGGGCGATCAACGTCGGTGGCCGCACCGTGAAGATGGACCGGCTGCGGGAGCTGTTCGCGGAGTTGGGGCTGGAGGGGGTGCGTACCTACATCCAGAGCGGGAACGTGTTCTTCCGCTCCGCCGAGACCGACCGGGCGGCGCTGGCGGACCGGATCGAAGCCGGCCTGGAGGCCGGGCTCGGCTACCCGGTGCCGGTCATGCTGCGGACGGTCGGGGAGGTCGAGGCGCTGCTCGCGCTGGAGCCGTTCGCCGCCGTGGAGCCCAGCGAGGACCAGCGGCTGTGCGTGCTGTTCCTGTCCGAGCCGCTGCCGGAGGAGGTCGTGGCCGCGCTGCCGGTCGCCTCGCCGAAGGGCGACTGGGAGATGATCGGCGCCACCGCGGACGCGGCGTTCGTGGTGATGCACCTGCGCAACGGCCGGTTGAACGGCAACCCGGCCACCGCGTTCCCCCCGTCGTACCGCGGGCAGGCGACTTCGCGGTTCTTCCACACCACCGGGAAGATCGCCGCGGCGGCCCGCAAGGGCTGAGGACGGGCCGCGGGGCCGGTCGGTCGGGTCAGTCCGGGCGGGCCGCGGCGGCCAGTCGTTCGGCCAGCTCCGCGACCAGGACGCGGAGTCCGGCCGGCTCGACGATCGTGAACGGGCGGTCCAGGGCCGCCAACACGCCCGGCAGCCAGTCGAGTTCGGCCACCCGCAGTTCGACGTCCGACCAGCCCTCGGCGTCCGGCCCGCCGACCAGGGCCAGCCCGGCGGGCAGCCGGCTGCGGATCAGCCCGGCGTCCGCCCGGACCCGCAGCCGGACCCGGTGCCGGTGCGGGGCGGTGGCCAGGGCGCGCAGGACGCGTTCGGCCGGGTCCGGCCCGGCGGGCGGGTCGAAGGTGCCCGGCAGCGGGCGCGGCGCGGCCAGCCGGTCGAGCCGGAACAGCCGCTCCGCGTCGGCCCCGGTGTCCCAGCCGGTCAGGTACCAGCGGCCCGCGTGCAGCACCAGCCCGTACGGCCGGACGGTCCGCTCGGTGGTGCGGTCGGCGGTGCGGGTGGCGGTGGGCTCGCGGGCGGGGCCGGTCGCGGGGGTGTAGCGGAAGGCCAGCGGGCGGCGGTGGCGCACCGCGTCGGCGACGGTCAGCAGCGCCTCCGGATCGGGGGCCGCGGCGGGCGCGGCGGGCGCGGCGGTGAAGGACAGCGCCGACAGCAGGGCGTCCAGGCGGTGGGCGAGCCGGGGCGGCAGCACCCGGCGGATCTTCGCGGCGGCCGTCTCGCCCGCGGTGGCGGAGGCCGCGGACAACCCGGCCCGCTGCGCGGCGGCCAGGCCGAACAGGGCCGCCAGCGCCTCCTCGTCGGTGAGCATCAGCGGCGGCATCCGGTGCCCGGGCGCGAGCCGGTAGCCGCCGTAGCGGCCGCGCACCGACTCCACCGGCAGGTCGAGGTCGACCAGGTGCGCGACGTACCGGCGTACGGTGCGCTCGTCCACCTCCAGCCGTTCGGCCAGCTCCGCGACGGTCCGGACGCCGCCGGACTGCAGCAGTTCCAGCAGGGCGAGGACGCGGGCCAGGGGTCGGGTCATGCCGCCGATTCTCCTCCCGATACCGGGCGGATTCCGTCCGGTATCACCGCTAGCGTCGGAAGCCGGAAGCCGGAAGCCGGAAGCCGGAAGCCGGAAGCCGGAACCGCCGTACTGGAACCGCTGGAACACTGCACGGGAGCCCCGCATGAACCTCGTCTCCGTCCGCCTGATCACCGCCGACGTCGACCGCCTGGTCGCGTTCTACGAGCAGGTCACCGGCCTGACCGCCGTCCGGCCCACCCCCGACTTCGCCGAACTCCGCACGCCCGCCGGGACGTTGGCGATCGGCAGCACCCGCACTGTGCCGCTGTTCGCCCCGGGCTCGGCCGAGCCGGCCGCGAACCGCAGCGCCATCGTGGAGTTCCTGGTCGAGGACGTCGACCTGCTGCACCGCCGACTGGCCGACGCCGGCGCGGAGTTCGTCAGCGGACCGGCCACCCTGCCGTGGGGCAACCGCTCGCTGCTGCTCCGCGACCCGGACGGCACCCTGGTCAACCTCTTCACGCCGGTGACGCCGGAAGCCCGAGCCCGGCAAGGGGTCTGACGGTACGTCAGGCGGTGGAGGGGTGCTGGAGGGTGCCCAGCCAGACCAGCAGCAGGGCGGTCTCGGCCTCGCCCAGCGGGCCGGTCCGCTGCTTCAGCTGAGCCTCCAACTGGCGGGCGGCGGCGGCGAGTCGGTCCTCCTCGGGGGCGGCCGCGGCGGCCGACTCGTCCAGGCAGGCGGCGAACACCGCGTCCCGGACCCGGGTCGGCAGGGCCGGGTCGGCGAACCGCTCCGGCTGGGAGAGCAGGCTCAGGGTGACGCCGACGTTGGCGGCCAGGATCGTCTGCGCGGCCTCGTCGGTGGGGATCCGCAGCGCGCCGACCGCCGCGCACCGCTCCAGGGTCCGCTTGAGCAGCTCGAAGATCCGGGCGGCGGTGTCCGGCACCTCGGGCAGCACCGGCGAGAACATCAGCCGGTACAGCGCCCGGTTGGAGAGCGCGAAGTCCAGGTGGTCGTCCCAGCCCGCGCGCAGGTCGGCGACCGGGTCGGCGGTGACGGCCAGGCTCTGCTTGCGGCCGATGTAGCGCTCGAAGCCGTGCGCGACCAGCGCGGTCAGCAGGCCGTTCTTGTCGCCGAACAGCCGGTACAGCACGGGCTGCTTCACGCCGACCGCCTCGCAGACGGCACGGGTCGAGACGTCGTTGTCGGGGGACTCCTCCAGCAGGTCCTCGGCGGCCTCCAGCATCCGGGAGCGCAGGTCGCCCGTCCCCCGGGGGGTGCTGCCGGTGGTGGCGTCGCTCATGGCCTGCTCCTCGGTTCCTCGCTGCCCGGGCCAGCGTAGTGGAGAGCGGGTCCGCCCCGGCCCGGCGCCGTTGCCGCCTCGGCCGGGCCCGGGGCGACGCCGCTACGCGGTCGGGGCGGTGTCGACTCCGTTGATCATGTCGGCGGTCAGGACGTGGCCGCCGATGCCCCAGCCGCCGTCGGCGACCTCCTCGACCAGGACCATGGTGTTCTGCCGGGCGCGTTCGCCGTAGACCTCGGCGTACAGGTCGGTGACGCGGTCGACGATCAACTGCTTCTGCGCCGGGGCCAGGGTGCCGGCGGGAACCTTGAAGTTGGCGAAAGGCATGGAGTTCTCCTCGTGCGGACGGGGTGGGACGGGGTGGAACGGGACGGGGTGGAGCGGGACGGGGTGGGGCCGGGTCAGACGATGCCGCCGTTGCTGCGGATGTTCTGGCCGTTGACCCAGCGGCCGGCCGGGCCGGCCAGGAAGGCGGCCAGTTCGGCGATGTCCTCGGGGACGCCCAGGCGCTCCAGCGGGGACTGGGCGGCCAGCCGGTCGACGGTCTCCTGGTCCTTGCCGTCCAGGAACAGCGGGGTGGCGGTGGGGCCGGGGGCGATCGTGTTGACCGTGACGTCCCGGCCGCGCAGCTCGCGGGCCAGCACCAGGGTCAGGGCCTCGACGGCGCCCTTGCTGGCCGCGTACGCCCCGTAGCTCGGGAACTGCAGCCCGACCACCGAGGTGGAGAAGTTGATCAGCGCCCCGCCCCGGCGCAGTCGGCGGGCGGCTTGCTGGGCGACCACGAAGGTGCCGCGGACGTTGACCCGCTGCACCTCGTCGAAGTCGGCCAGGTCGAGTTCGGCGACCGGGGCCAGCCGCATCACGCCCGCGGTGTGGACGACCACGTCCAGCCCGCCGAACTCGGCCTCGACCAGGTCGAACGCGGCGGCCATCTCCTGCTCGTCCGCGACGTCGCCGCCGACCGCCAGGGCCCGGCCGCCGGCCTCGGTGACCTCCGCGACCAGGGCTTCGGCCTTGGCCCGGTTGCCGGAGTAGTGGACGGCGACGGGGTGCCCGGCGCGGGCGAGCTGCCGGACCACGGCCCGGCCGATGCCGCCGGAGCCGCCGGTGACCAGGGCGACCCGGGGTGCTGCTTCGGTGCTGGACATGGCGGAACCTCTTTCGTCTCGGCGAAGCCGCTTATCGTTGATCTCGCTCTGCTGTTGTCAACGATAACACCAAATCGTTTCGACGCTACGGAGTTTCTGTTATCAATGAAACGCGGTGGACGCCGGTCAGTGCGGGAAGGCCCGGGGCGGGCGCTGGTGGGGGAGGGAGTCCTGGAAGCGTCCGATGGCGGAGGCGATCTGCCCGATCAGCACGGTGTGCTCCAGTCGGTCCAGGTAGAGGTTCCGGGCGGCCAGCGCCTCGACCGTGGCGCCGAAGTACAGCGTCATCAGCGGGTTGACGAACAGGGTGCTGTCGCCGGTGCGTTCGGTGAAGCGGACGTCGCCGAACTCGCCGCGCAGCGCGGCGGCGATCGAGCCGTGCACGATGCTGGGGTGTTCGGGGCACTCGTCCCGGGCGTGCGTGACGGCGTCCAGGTAGTGCGCGGCCTCGGGGGAGTCGGCGGGGATCGAGAAGGCGCCGAGGTAGCCGCCGTCGCGCTGCAGCGCGGCCAGGTTCTCCAGCACCAGGCTGTGGTTGACGCCGTGGTAGGCGTCGATGCCGAAGCCGAGCGCGGCGACCAGCCGGTGCGGCACCTCCGGCATCCCGGCGACGGCGGCGAGCGAGGCCATGTCCTCCTCGGGGGTGCCGAGTCCGGCCTCGTCGCCGCGCAGCAGGATGTCGGTGCCGCCGTCGACCAGCAGGATCGCGTCGATGTCCAGCAGGTCGACCAGCGCCCGGTAGGCGGCCCGCAGCGGCTGCACCCCGGTCGGCGGGAACGCCCAGACGGTGTCCGGCAGCCGGGCCTCGTCCCGGTGCGCCCGCAGCCAGCGGGCCAGCGACCGTTCGGGGAAGTACCGGTCGGCGGACCGCACGTCCGGGGTGATCCGGGCCAGCTCGGGCGCCGCCCAGACGTCCAGCCCGAGGCCGTGCAGACTGCTGAACGAGGAGTTCGCGAAGTGCACTTCGCGCCCGGCCGCCCGCAGCGCGAGCCCGATCGGCAGCCCCGCGTACACGTCGAACCCGCCACCCGCGCCGGCGATCAGGATCCGCTCCGCGGCCAGCAGCCGGGTGAGCAGCGGGGGTTGCAGCAGACTCGTCACCAGCGGAAGGTACCAGGCGGTCGGCCCGGCCCCGCGGCTGTCGGTGGCGGTGGGCGGAGTGCCCGGCAGGTTCGAGGGACTCGACGCGATCGCCCGGCCGCCCCGGTAGGCCGGAGCGGGCGGGCGGGCGGGGGCGGGGCGGGGTCCGGGGCGGCGGGTCAGTGCGAGAGGACGTCGTCCAGCGCGTCCGGGGTGCGGCCGATGACGGTGTAGCCGTCGTCCGCGGTGATGATCGGGCGCTGGATCAGCTTCGGGTGCGCGGACATCGCCTCCACCCAGCGGGCCCGGTCGGCCTCGTCGCGGCCCCAGGAGCGCAGGTCCAGCTCCTTGGCCGCGTCCTCGTCCAGCCGGGCCACGTCCCACGGTTCGAGGCCCAGTCGCTCCAGGACCGCCGTGAGCTCGGCGGCGCTGGGCGGGTCCTCCAGGTAGCGGCGGACGGTGTACTGCACGCCGGCCCCGTCGAGCGCGCCCAGGGCGGTGCGGCACTTGCCGCACCGGGGGTTGATCCAGATCTCCATGGCCGCCCAGCGTACCCAGTGCCCGCCGCCGCCCCGGCCGCGACGCGGGAACCCGGCGGGTCCGCCGCGACCGGCCGGTCCCGCGCGGCTACCGCACCCCCCGGTGCTCCCCGGCCGGTCCGGGCGGTGACGCGGCTCACGGCACGTCCCCCCGTCCGGCCGGAACGGGCCGAAGGTCCCGAGCCGTCGGGACCTTCGCGAGCGGTGACCGGCCCGGGCCGCACGCGACCATGGAGGGAGAGCCGCATCCGCACCGGCCGTCGAGGAGGCCAGCATGACCGCGCCGCCCGTCCCCGCCGCCCGGCACCGGAACGCCCGGCACCGGAGCGAGTCCGACCGTCGGAGTGAGCCCGGGCACCGCAACGGGCCCGAGCACCGGAACGAGCCCGAGCGCCGGGGGCAGCCCGGGCGCCGGGGCGAACCCGTGCCCGGGACGGCCCGGGAGGCCGGGGCCCGCTGGGAGGCCGCGATGGCGGCGGCGCTGCGCACCCCGACCTGGGTGCGGCTGCTGCCCGTCCTGCTGCTGGTCGCCGACCTGGTCATGGAGCGGTCCATCCCCAGCTCGATCGCGGCGGGCTTCCTGCTCACCGTGATCCCGGTGGTGGTCGCGTTCAGCAGCGGACCCGCCCTGGTCGTCGGCTCCACCGCCGTCACCGTCGCCCTGCAGGCGCTGCTCGCGCTGCGGGCCGGCCACCTGACCGAGCAGCACCACATGTGGACGTACCTGGCCACCGTGCTGGCCGGCGCGATGGGCGCCGGGCTCGCCGCGCAGCGCCGCCGCCAGGCCCGCGACCTGGTCCGGATGCGGACCGTCGCCGACACCCTCCAGCACACCGTGCTGCGCCCCGTCCCCGCCCGCGCCGGGGGCCTGCGCACCGCCGGGCTCTACCACCCCGCGGAGGCGGACGTCGGCATCGGCGGCGACCTGTACGAGGTGTGCGAGACGGAGTACGGCACCCGGATCCTGCTCGGCGACGTCCGCGGCAAGGGGCTGGACGCCGTGCGCACCGTCGCCGACGTGATCGGCGCGTTCCGGGTCGCCGCCCACGAGACCGCCGGACTCGGCGAACTCGCCGACAAGCTCGACCGGCACGTCCGCCGCACCGCCGAGCAGGACGGCGACCGCGAACTCTTCGTCACCGCCGTGCTGCTCCAGCACCGCCCCGGCGAGGACCGGATCGACCTGGTCAACCGGGGCCACCTGGCCCCGCTGCTGCTCGCCCCCGGCAGCGTCGGCACCGTGACCTGCCCCGAGGACCTCCCGCTGGGCCTGGGCCACCTGGCGGCCGGCCCCGCCGAACCGCCCGCCACCGTCCCGCTGCCGCCCGGCCGCACCCTGCTGCTGCACACCGACGGCCTCACCGAGGTCCGCGACCGCACCGGCGCGTTCTACCCGCTCGCGGCCCGCCTCGGCACGCTGCCCGCCACCGGCCCGGACGCGGTCGTCGCGTTCCTCGACCACGACGTCCGCCGCCACGCCGGCGCGCTGACCGACGACGTGGCGGTGCTGGCCTTCAGTACCGCCTGAGGCGCGCCGCCCGGCCTTCCCGGGGCCGCCGCCCCGCCCGGCGGGCCCCCGCACGGGCCCGCGGCGCTCCGGGCGCCCTACGCGCCGTTGGTGACCGAGTTCTGGATCGCGCCGACCGTCAACTGGTGGTCGCTCAGCACCTGGTCGTAGGTGCCGTTGGTGATCAGCCGGTTCATCGCCCGCATCAGCGCGTCGCGCAGCTGCTGGTCCTCCTTGCGCAGCGCGATGCCGAACGGCCGGGGCTGCAACTGCGGGCCGCCGATGTCGAAGAGGGAGCCGTTGCCGACCGTCTGCGCGGCGTAGACGGCCTTCGGGTAGTCGGTGACGAACGCGTCCGCCTGGCCCTTGAGGTTCTCGATGGCGGCGGTGTCGCTGTCGGTCTCCATGATCGTCAGCGGGTGCCCCTCGCGGTCGCAGGACCCCTTCTGCAGGGTCACCAGGTCGTCGTGGGTGGTGCCCTTCTTGACCGTGACGGTGTGCCCGCACAGCTTCTCGACGTCGGTGACGCCCTTCGGGTTGCCCTTGTCGACGGCGATGCCGATGCCCGCCATGAAGTAGTCGACGAAGTCCACGCCCGGGTTGGCCTGCAGACCGCTCTTGTCGAGCCCCTGCTCGCGCTCCCGGGTGTCGGTGATCCCGGACATCGCGATGTCGTACTTCCGGTCCAGCAGGCCCGGCAGCACGTTCGCGAACTGCCCGACGTCCTGGAACTCCAGTCTGACGCCCAGCAGCGCGCCCAGTTTCTCCGCCAGGTGCGGGTCGAGCCCGTCCGGCTCGTTGCGGTCGTTGCGGTACACCACCGGCGCGGCCGTGAACGAGGCGCCGACCGTCAGCACCCCCGCCTTGCGCACCCGTTCCGGCAGCATCGAGTGCAGGTCCACCTGCCGGTCCGGGGCGTTCCCGGTCCCGACGATGCCGCACCCGCTCACCAGGAGCGCCCCGCCTACGACGGCGGCGAGCGCGGTGCGCCCCCGCCCGGTCAACTGAACCATGGCCCGTCATCTCCCCGTGGTCGACGCGGAACGCGACAAGCCCAGGGACGACGGACGGCACGGCGGCATGACGGCGGAACGCGGCATGGCGATACCGAGGAAGACCCCTCGGCCGGCCGCCGTTCCGGCTAGATCGTTCCGACTATAGCCAGCATGGTCACGACACCCCAATGCCACCCGCCAACTACCGTCCGTCAGAATCGCCTTGACGTCCGATCAGCCCGGATCGGCCCCGTTCTGTCCTGACGGCGCGTTATGTCCCCTGCGCTGAAGGCGAATTGCCAGGTCACGCCGGGTGTGCGGGTGCGCCGCAGGGGGTGGGTGCGGCGGGATCAGGACCAGGCGGGGTCCTCGAAGGTCGGCATGGTGTCCGGCCCGCCGTCCGGGGCGGTCGGCAGCGGGCTGGGGGCGGGGCCGAACGGGGCGCTGCTGCCCGGGTCCTTCACCCAGGCGTCGGCGACCACCGTGACGTTGCCGGGGACGCCGACGCTGACGCTCACCCCGGTGCCGTCGGGGGCGGAGGCGGAGGCCAGGTCGGGGGCGTCGGTGTCGTGCAGGGTGTAGCCGAGGCCCCGCCAGTACGCCCGGACCTGCTCCAGCAGCCGGGGCCGGTTGGCGTCGGCCACCTTGGTGAGCACGTAGCGGCGCAGGGTCAGCTGCGCGGTGCCGTCGGCGTCGCGGGCGGCATTCTCGTGCGGGACGGACCGGAACGCGTCGTCGGCGTACCGGACGGCGGGGGTGAGCGCCCCCGTGGTGCCGTCCACCAGTTCCTGCAGCCGGCTCCGGGCGGTGTCCAGCGCGACCAGCCGGCGGCCGCTCCGGGCGTCGCCGTCCCCGCCCCCGGACGAGCCGCAGCCCGCCGCGCCCAGCACCAGCACCAGCACCAGCCCCGCGACGGCGCCCGCTATCCGCAGCCTCATCCGACTCCCTCTCCCCTCCCCGCCTGACCTGTTCCGTTCCCGGAGCGGCTCTTCCGTCCCGTTCGTGGAACGGCCTGCCGCGTTCCGTCTCCGGAACGTTCTCCGACCGACCCTAGACCGACCAGAACGGGTCCTGCCGCCTGGGCATGGTGTCCATCGACCCGTCCGGGCCGATCGGCACCGTGCTGGCGCCGCCGAACGGGTACGAGACGCCGGGGGCGGCCAGCCCGTCCACCCGGGCCAGCAGCGTCCCGTTGCCCGCGAAGCCGATCCGGAACTCGGCCGTCCCCAGCGGGGACTTGGCCCGCAGCACGGGGAGCACCGGGTCGTCCTCGCCCTCCACCGTCCAGCCGCGCTCCCGCCAGGCCCGCCCGAGCTGGGCGAGCAGCTCGGGGTAGCGGCGTTCGGCCACCCGGGTCAGCAGGTAGCGCCGCTTCTCCAGGTGCGCGGTGCCGTCCGGCTCCCGGGTGAAGGCGTGCTCGTGCGCGACCGCGACGTAGGGGCCGTCCGCCCAGTGCACGGCGGGGGTGAGCGCGGCGGGGGCGGAGTCCAGCAGTTCGTCCACCGCGGACCGGGCCGCCAGCAGCTCGGGCGCCAGGTCGTCGTTCATCGGTACTCCTGTCCGGACACCCGGTCGCCGTGGCCGGAGACGATCAAGCCCATGTTGCGCAGCGAGTGCCCGTCCCGGCCGTCGCCCTGGTTCCAGTAGTCGGAGTGCGAGTCGAAGCCCAGCGGCCCGTCCGCGACGTCGAAGCGGTGCGCCCCGAACCCGCTGCTGGCCGGGTCCTGGCCGAACCACAGCTCGTGCGGGTCGTCGTGCCCGGCGATCTTGTCGCCGATGAACCCGCCGGCCGCCGCCCCCAGCGGCCCGGCCAGCAGCCCGCCGATGCCCGCGCCGATGCCGATGCCCTTGGCCTCGTCGTGACTGGGCAGGTGCGAGACCGGGTCGTGCTCGGCCGCGCCGACCCACACGTGGTCCGCGCCGACGCCCAGCTGCGAAGCCCGCTGCGCGCCGGTGCCGGGGGAGCCGACCAGGACGATGTCGTCCGCGGGGATGCCGCCGGGGCGCTGCGCGGCCTGGCCGACGGTGAACGAGCCGTACGAGTGCCCGAGCGCGGTCAGGTGCGCGGGCTCGCCCTCGTGCGAGGCGCGCAGGCCCTGCAGGAAGCCCTGGTACGCCTCGCCGCCCTGCTTGGCGCGCTCGTCGTCGGCCACCGCGAACATGTCGGAGCCGATGCCCTTGACCTGCGGGGTGTCGTAGCCCAGCCAGGCGATCGAGGCGGTGGAGCGGCTCGGGTCGAGGTCGTGCGCGGTCTGCCACAGGTCGCGGGCCCGGTTGGCGTCGCCGCCGCCCATGTTCTTGACCTCGGTGTTCAGCCCGGGCACGTACGCCACCACGTCGTCGGCGGTGTCCGGGTTGCCGTACGAGAGGGCGGCCCGGCCCTGGCCCTGGTCGCCGATCACCATCAGGTAGACCGGGGGCTGCTTGCCCTGCTCCTCGCGCAGCCGGCCCTGGATCGCCCGGAAGCCCTCCAGCTTCTTCGCGTCCCACTCGGAGAGGTCCTGGCGGGAGGAGAGGTCGGCGACCATCCGGTCCAGGTTGATCCGGTTGGCCTGGTCGCGGGCGGGCGTCGGGATGCCGTCGCGGTTGCCGAGCTCGGCGGGGTACGCCCGGAGCAGGCGCTGCTGCTCCTCCGGCGGGAGCGCCTTCCACCAGGCGTTCACCTCGGTGGGCGGGGCGTCCTGGCCGGGCATCCCGGCGTGCACCAGGTCCTCGGGGCCGCCGAACGGGACGACCGCGCCGAGCACGGCGCTGTTCAGCCGCATCGCGGCGGTGGCCGGGTCCAGCCCGGCGCCGGTGCGGGCGTCCTCGGTGTACTGGCGCAGGCGCCGCGCGGTGACCTGGTCGGCGTGCGCGGCCTCGGTGAGGGCGTCGGCGATCCGGTCGCGCAGTTCGGTGCCCTGCCGGGAGCGGTCCGGCGCGTCGGGGTCGTGGCGTTCGGCGGCGGTGGGCGGCGGCCAGGAGACCCCGCCGTCGTCGGCCACCGTGAAGCCGTGCGCGGCGGCGTCGGCGAGCGCGGCCCGCAGCTTGGAGCGGGCCAGCAGGAACGCCTCGGCGCCCTCCCGCAGCACGGGGGCGATCCGGGCCAGTTCCAGGTGGGCGGCGGTGAGCTTGCCGGTGGTCCGGGCCAGCGACTGCCGGGCCCCGTCGGCCGCGGTGCCGGTCCAGCCGGAGGCGCTCACCCGGCCGTCGACGCCGCCGCGCCAGGTGTCCGCGTGGCCGGAGAACTCGGCGGCCAGCGAGGCGTACGCGTCGGCGGCGGTGAACAGCCGGTCCGGGTCCGCGTCGCGGAGGGTGGGGACGTCCACGCTCACCGCCCCGTCAGCCCGGCGGCCGCGTCCTGCTCGGCGCGCCGGTAGTTCGCCGCGGTGCGCCGCAGGTTGTCGCCCTGCCGGTCCATCTCGGCGGAGAGCTCGTCCAGCAGCCGCTTCCACTGGTCGGTGCAGGCGTCCAGTTCGCCGCCGGTGCTCCAGCCGCGCAGCCCGGCCTCGGCCTCGTCGGAGGCGCCCAGCACCCGCGAAGTCCCGCCCGGCACCTGCTCGGCGACGCTGCCCGCGGTCTGCGCCGCCCCGTCCAGCTCGTCCGGCTCCACCCGGAACCCGCCGCCACCGCCACCGCCGCCGTCCGGCCCCACGCTCAGCACGCCATCCCCCAACACCGGTGTCGGTCCGACCACTTGAGCGGGCCATGCTAGCGAATGCGCAGCCCGCGCCCGCTCCGGTTCACCACATCGGCACTCCCGCCGCCCACCCTTCGCCCGCCCGTCCCCCGCCGTTCCGCCACCGGAACGGGCGAACCCGGGCCGGACGCGCTCGCGTCACCCGATCCGGCGAGAGTCCCTGCCGGGGGCTCGGCGGCGTGCGCATTCAGGGGCTCGGGGAACGGCGAGGCCCGGGCTGCTGACGGTGCACTGCCGTTGCGTGCATCGGCTTCGGGTTCTGCTCACTACACGCAGCAGCACGGACACTCCGATGGGCTCCGGCCACCAGCAGCATCGACTCGCCGTTCCCCGAGCCCCTGACGGGGCCACTGCGCAGCACAGACCGAGCCGTTCCCCGGGCCCCTCGCTCCGACGGGTAGTCAGAGGGCCGCGGCCGGTTCCGGGGTGGTGGGTCGGGCGGGTGCGGCCGTGGGGGTGGGCCGAAGGAGCAGGGCGACCAGGACGGCGGTGGTGGCGAGGGTCGCGGAGCCGCAGCGCAGGGCGAGGTGCAGGGCGTCGACGAACGCGGTGTCGACGGCGGCCAGGACGGGCGCCGGGGCGGGGGCGGCGGCCGGGGCGGCGTGGCCGGTGAGGGCGGAGACCGCGTGCGGCACGCCGTCGGCCGGCAGGCCCTGCCGGTGCAGGGAGTCGGCCAGTGCGCTCGTCAGCCGTCCGGTCAGTACGGCGCCGAGGACCGCGATGCCCAGGACGCCGCCGAGTTCGCGCAGCGTGTTGATGGTGGCGGAGGCCGTCCCGGTGCGCTCCGGGGCGACCCGGTGCAGCACCGCGATCGACACCGGGGTGAAGGTCAGGCCCATGCCGAAGCCGAGCAGCACCAGCGTCCACGCGTACGACCAGTAGTGCGCCTGCCCCGAGTACAGCGACAGTCCGCCGAGGCCCGCCGCGCACAGTGCGATGCCCAGCACCAGCGGCGTGCGCGGGCCGTGCCGGCCGGTCAGCCGGCCAGACAGCGGGGCCGCGAGGACGATCACGCCGCTCATCGGCAGCCCCGCGTACCCGGCGTCGGTCGGCGCCCAGTGCATCACGCCCTGCAGCATCAGCGGCAGGAAGAACAGCGCGCCGAACATGCCGAAGCTCACCATCAGCCCGCTCAGCATCGCCCCCGCGAGCACCCGGTCGCCGAACATCCGCAGCTCCAGCATCGGTTCCGCGACCCGCAGTTCGACCAGCGCGAAGAGCGCCAGCAGGACGGCCGCGACCGCCCCGCAGGCCAGCACCCGGGGGTCCGTCCAGCCCCGGCCCGGGCCCTCGACCAGCCCGTACACCAGCGCGCCCAGGCCGCCCGCGGACAGCAGCAGGCCCGGCAGGTCCACCCGCCGCTCGCGCGGCGCGACCACCGGCAGGACGCGGTAGGTCAGCACCAGGGCGAGCACCCCGATCGGGACGTTGATCCAGAACACGCTGGCCCAGCCGAACGCGTCCACCATCGGGCCGCCGAGCACCGGCCCCACCGACAGGCCCAGCGCCGAGACGCCCGACCACAGGCCGATCGCCCGGGCCCGCTCCTTCTCGTCCGTGAACACGTGCCGGAGGATCGCCAGGCTGCCCGGCGTCAGCAGCGCCGCGCCCACCCCCTGCAGCATCCGGGCCGCGACCAGCGCCCCCGTCCCGCCGGCCAGCGCGGCCGCGGCCGAGCCCAGGGTGAACAGCGCCAGCCCGATCCGGTACACCCGGGTGCGGCCGTACCGGTCGCCGAGCGTGCCGCCGGTCAGCAGCAGCGCCGCGTACAGCAGGCTGTAGCCCTCGGCGACCCACTGCAGGCCGCTGATGCCCGCGTCCAGGTCCCGGCCGATCCGGGGGAGGGCGATGTTGACGATGACGTTGTCCAGCATCGCCATGAACATCGTGACGCAGAGCGTGGCGAGCGCCTGCCACTTGTACCGGGCGCTCCTGGTGCCGTCCATTGCTTCCCTCCGGGCGTGCCGAGCAGCCCCCTAACGGTGTTAGGGGGCGCGATTGCGCACCCAGCATCGCCCTAACGGTGTTAGATTGCAAGCGCGAAACCGCGTCCGCCGCCCCGAGGAGCACCCGTGGCCCAGCCCCCCTCGCGCACCCTCACCCGCGAGCACATCGCCGCCGCCGCCCTGGCCGTCCTCGAACGCGAAGGACTCGCCGGGCTCTCCATGCGCAAGGTCGCCACCGAGGTCGGCGTGCAGGCCCCCTCGCTCTACTGGCACGTCCGCAACAAGGAGGAACTCCTCGACCTGCTCGGCGACGCGATCATCGCCGACGCCGAGATCCCGCTCCGCACCGGCGACTGGCGCGAGCAGTACCTGGAGTACGGGCGCCGCTACCGCGCCCTGCTGCTCGCCAAGCGCGACGCCGCCAAGGTCGTCGCCGGACGCCTCACCACCGGCCCCCGCGTCCTCGCCGTCCTGGAGGACCAACTCGACCGCCTGCGCGGAGCCGGCTTCGCCGACGCCGACGCCGCGATGGCCTCCTACCTGCTCTCCGCCTACGTCCAGGGCTTCGTCCTGCAGGAGCAGTCCCCGCTCTCCGCCGCCGAAGCGGCCGGCGCGAGCCGCGGCCAGGTCTCCCGCGCCGCCGGCGAGACCTTCCGCGCCCTCCCCGCCGAGACCCACCCCAACCTGGTCGCCCTCGCCGAGCACCTCACCGACCCCGACATGGACACCCGCTTCGAATTCGGCCTCCAGCGCATCGCGGACGGCCTCGCGGCCCTGCTCTGAGCCCCGACAGGGGCTCGGGGAACGGCGAGGCCCAGTCTGCTGACGGTGCACTGCCGGAGCGCGCATCGGCTTCCGGTTCTGTTCACGACACGCAGCAGCACGGACACGCCGATGGGCTCCGGCCGTCAGCAGCACGGCCCCGCCGTTCCCCGGGCCCCTGAAGATTCCCTACTTCCCCAGGTAGGGGGAGTACAGCGCCGACAGGAACCGCGTCGCCAACTGGTCGCGCAGGTGCGGGGGGAGGGCGTTCAGGAGGCGGTTGACGCCGGCCATCCGGGTGGCGGCCTCGGGGGAGAGGTCGAGGCCGGTGGCGGGCAGGAGGGCGGCGAAGGTCGCGTCGTCCAGGGTGGTGAAGTCGAGCCCGTCGAGCAGGGCGAGGATCTCGGTGGGCGGGGCGACCGGCCCGCGGGCGCGGACCGCGGCGACGCTCTCGCGCAGGGCGTCGAGCAGCGCGTCCACGCCGTGCCCGCTGACGCCGGTGAGCGTGACGTGCAGGCTGGCGGGCAGGCCGTCGACGCTCAGCTGGGGCTGGAGGAAGAAGCCGCGGGCGCGGGACTCGTCGGCGAGCTCCCACAGGTCGACGGGGTCGTCGCCCTCGGTGCCGATGGCGACCAGCGTCGCGTCCGGCGTGCCGAGCACCCGCAGGCCGTCGACGGCCCCGACGCCCGCGACCAGCCGCCGGGTGGCGTCGAGCGCCGCGCGCCCCAACTCCCGGTAGCCGTCGGCCCCGAGGGCCTGCAGGGTGGCCCAGGCGCCGGCCAGCGGGCCGGCGCCCTTGCTGCTCTGGACGGTGGAGTTGACCACCGGGTAGCCGGGCCACTGGGCGCAGGCGAAGTACGCGGCGAGCCGCATCGGCTGGTCGCGGAAGAGCAGCACGGACGCCCCCTTGGGCGCGTACCCGAACTTGTGCAGGTCGCAGGAGAGCGAGGTGACGCCGGGCACCGACAGGTCGAACGGCGGGACCTCGGCCCCGGCCTCGGCGAGCCAGGGCAGCAGCCAGCCGCCCACGCAGGCGTCCACGTGGCAGGGCAGGCCGCGCTCGGCGGCGGCCGCGGCGATCGCCGCGACCGGGTCGACCACGCCGTGCGCGTACGAGGGCGCGGAGGCGACCACCAGGACGGTCCGCTCGGTGCAGGCCGCGGCCATCGCCGCCGGGACGGCCCGGAAGGTCTCCGGGTCGACCGGCACCGCGACGACCTTGACCTTCAGGTACGTCCCGGCCTTGAAGAACGCGGCGTGCGCCGTCGCGGGCACCACGATCTCGGGCTCGGCGACCTCGGGCCGGGCGTCCCGGGCCGCCTTCACCGCGAGCAGGATCGACTCGGTGCCGCCGCTGGTGAAGATGCCGGGGGTGCGCTCGTCCCCGCCGAGCCGGGCGGCGACCGCGCCGACCACCTGGCGCTCCAGCGCGACGATGCTCGGGAAGGCCGTCGGGTCGAGGCCGTTGACCTCCAGCATGGCCAGGTAGGCGCCCTCGGCGGCGGCCCGCACCTCGGGCCGCCCGGCGTCGTAGGTGTAGGCGGTGGTGCGCCCGCCGCGGGTGGGCAGGTCGGCGGCGGTGAGGGCGCGCAGTTCGGCGAGCAGGTCCTCGGCGGGGCGGCCGGCGTCCGGGAGACCGGTCTGGCGGTCCGTCATGAGATTTCTCCAGCGGGTGAGTCGACGACAACGGCGGGGGTGGCGGCCCGGCGGCGCCCGTACGCGCGCAGCGCGGGCAGCGAGGCCAGCATCAGCAGGGCCGGGACGAGGCTGAATCCGAGCAGGACGCCCGCCCGGGCGGTGGCGGTCTGCGCGACGGGGTGGTCGGTGGTGGAGGAGGCGAACCCGGCGGCGGCCAGCGCCAGCGAGAACAGCCCGGGCCCGGCGGCCAGTCCGGCGGTCTCGCCCGCCGTCCACAGCCCGGTGAACGCCCCGGACTGCAGCCGCCCGGTGCGGGCCGCGTCCGCGTGCACGGTGTCCGGCAGCAGCGACAGCGGCAACACCTGCAGCGCCGCGTACGCCACGCCCAGCAGCGCGCACAGCACCAGCGTGGCGGTGACCCGCGCCGCCCCCGTCCCGGCGGCGGGCCACAGCGCGGCCGAGGCCAGCACGAACAGCACGGTCGCCGCGCCCAGGCAGCGCAGCCGCCCCCACCGGGCGGCGGCCCGGCCCCACAGCGGGACGGCGACGGCGCTCGGCGCCACCAGGCAGACGAACAGCACCGAGGTCAGGCCGTAGCCGCCCAGCCAGTAGGTGGCGGTGTACGGGGCGGCCGCCAGCATGATCGCCACCGCGGCGGCCTGCAGCACGAACGCGCCCAGCAGCGCGAAGAACGCCCGGTTGCCGCGCGCGGTGCGCAGCGCCGCCCGCAGCCCGAGCGGCTCCGGGCCGGGCCGGGCGGGCACCCGGCGCGAGCCCAGCGCGGGCACCAGCAGCGTCGCCAGCAGCAGGACGGCGACCACGGCGCCCATCACCGCGTACCCGCGCCGCCCGTCCCCGGCCAGCGACACCACGGCCGGGGCCAGCCCGCCCGCGACCAGGATGCCGACGGTCAGGCAGACGATCCGCCACACCATGATCCGGGTGCGCTCCCCGGGCCGGTCCGACATCTCGGCGGGCAGCGCCACGTACGGGACCTGGAACAGCGCGAAGGCGCTGGAGGCCAGCACGAAGGTGACCGCGACCCAGGCGGCCGCGCCGGAGCCGGTCAGCGGGGAGAGGAACATCGCGGCGAAGGCCACCGGCAGGGCCAGCGCCCCGGCCAGCAGGATCCGGGTGCGGCGGCCGGTGCGCAGCGCCTCCCGGTCGCTGGCGGCGCCCACGGTCGGGTTGAACAGCGCGTCCCACGCCTTGGGCAGCGCCACGACCAGGCCCGCGACCCCGGCGGGCACGCCCAGCGCGTCGGTCATGAAGTACAGCAGCAGCAGGCCGGGGACGGTCGAGTGGATGCCCGTCCCGACCGAGCCGAGCGCGTACCCGGCGAGCTGCCGCCGGCCTATGCCGCCCGTACCGTCCGTGCTGCCGGTGCCGCCTATGCCGTCGGTGCCGCCGCCTATGCCGCCGCCGCTCACCGCTCGCCCCCGAGGCCCAGTTCGCGCAGCACCAGGCCGTGCAGGTGCTCCCGGAACCGCGGCACCTGGCCGCGGATCATCGACCGGCAGAAGCCGTGTACCGTCCACAGCACCGTCCACACCGCCAACTCGGCCCGCTCCGGCGGCACTTCGGGCAGTGCGGCGGCCAGCGCGTCGCGCACCGACTCCAGCAGCGGCCGGGTGTACTCCTCCTCCAGCCCGGCGAACTCGGCGGCGTCTGCCAGCCAGCGGCGCATCCATAGCGCGGGGACGTCCGGCCGCTCCAGGCAGAAGTCCAGGTACCGGTCGGCGAAGGCGACGGCCGCCCCCGCCGGGTCCGCGGCCGCCCGCGCCCCGAAGTCCCGCAACGCCCCGCCCACCGCCGCCAGTTCGGCCTCGTGCGCGCGCCGCATCACCTCCCGGTACAGGTCCGCCTTCCCGCCCACGTGGTACGCCACGGTGGCGACGTTCAGCCCGGCGGCGGCCGCGATGGTCCGGGTGGTGGTGCCGTCGTAGCCGTGCTCGGCGAACAGTTCGGTGGCGGCCGCGACGATCCGCTCCCGGCTCAGATCGGCCTGGCTCGGGGCGGGGGGCGGGGGCGGTGGCTCGGTCATGGCGGGGAGCGTACGCGCGCCACCTGCGTCAATCAACCGTTTGATTGATACGGCTGCATGAAATCCGCGGCCCCGGCGGCGGCGGCGGCGACGGCCCGGCCGGGGCCCGGGGCGCTTGCTCCCGGACCGGGCCGGGAGGGCGGCGTCAGCAGCCCAGGTGTTCCCGGTCGGCCGGGGCGGGGCCGGGGACGGCGCCCGGGGCGGTGCGCAGGCGGCCCTCGATGCGCAGGGCCTCGGCGGCCAGCGGGAGGTGGCCGAGGTCGGTGGCGGCGGCCCGGACCCGGCCCGCGTAGTCCGCGGCGCGCGGGGTGTCGCCCCGGCGCAGGGCGGTCTCGGCGAGGCCGAGCAGCGCCTGGAGTTCGGCCCGGCGGTAGCCGAGTCGGGTGGCCAGGGCCAGCGCGGCGCGGTGGCGGGCGGCGGCGGTGTCGGTGTCGCCGGTGGCCAGTGCGGTGGCGGCCGTCGCGTTCAGGCACTCGGCCTCGATCCAGTGGTCGCCGTGGGCCTGCGCGACGTGCAGCGCGCCCTGGGCGTCCGTCAGGGCGCGCTGCGGCCGGTCGCCGTCCGCCCGCAGCAGGCTGAGCCGGGCCAGGGCGAGCGCCTCGGCCCGCCGGTGGCCGCCGTCGCGGCCGAGCGCGAGGGCGGCGCGCAGCGAGCGGACGGCGTTCTCCGGCCGGCCCAGGGCGGAGTGCAGGACGCCCAGTTCGACCAGGGCCATGGTCTCGACGGCGGTCGCGCCGATGGTCCGGGCCAGCCGCAGCACCTGGGTGCAGTGCCGGTACGCCTCTTCGGCGCGGCCCGCGTCGAACTCGGTCCGGCCGAGCGCCGACAGCGAGGTGGCCAGGCCGAGCCGGTCGCCGGTGCGGGCGTGCACGTCGACGGCGGCGGTCAGCAGCGTCCGGGCGGCCTTCAGGGTGCCGCGGATCCAGGCGGCCCGGCCGAGCTGGTCCAGCGCGGACGCCTCGATCCGGTCCAGGCCGAGTTCGCGGCCGAGCGCCAGCGCCTGCCGGGCGTGTTCGGCACCCTCCTCCACCAGGGCGGAGTTGTGCTCGGCGTCGCTGAGGTTGAGCAGCATGGCGGCCTCGGCCCGCCGGTCGCCGGCCCGCCGGGCGGCGGTCAGTCCGGCTTCGGCCAGCCGGCACCACTGCGCGGTGCGGGCGCGCTGCTTGCAGAACGTCCGCAGTGCGTCGGCGAGTTGCCACACCGGCGGGTACGGTCCGGCGATGGCGGCGTGCAGGACGGCCGCCGTCAGGTTGTCGAACTCGCGCTCCAGGTCGGTCGTTTCGAGGTCGGCGTCGAGTTCGGGGCCCGGGACGTCGGAGCCCGGGACGTCGGGGCCGGGGAGGCCGCGCCCCTCGGCGCGGAGCACGGCGGCCAGGTAGTGACCCAGCAGCCGGTGCGACGCCTCGTCCCGCCGGGCGGCGGGCACCTCCCGGTGGGCGCGCTCCTGGGCGAACAGCCGCAGCAGCTCGTGCGGGAAGCGGTAGCGGTCGGCGGCGCGTTCCAGCAGGTTGGCGACCTCCAGGTCGCGCATCCCGCGTTCGGTCGCGGCCGGCCCGCGGCCGGCCATCGCGGCGGCGGCCCGGACAGTGAAGTCCGGCCCGGGGACGAGTCCGAGCAGGCAGAACAGCTCCCGGTCGTCCGGCGGGAGCAGGTCGTAGGAGAGGCCGATCGAGCAGTCCAGCGCGGTCTGCGCCTCGTCCGGGACGGAGATCGCGGCGACCCGGTCGCGGGCCAGTTCGCGGGCGATCCGGGCGAGCGGGAGGTCGGCCCGGTGGGCGGCGTTGGCGGCGACGATCCGCAGGGCCAGCGGGAGTCCGGAGCAGAGCGCGACGATCCGGTCGACCGCCGCGCCGTCCCGGCCCTGGTCGGGGCCGAGCAGCGAGCCGACCAGTTCCCGGGACTCCTCGTCGGGCAGCACCGGGACGACCAGCCGGTGGGCGTCCTCCCGCACGGTCAGGCTGATCATGCGGCGCCGGCCGGTCACCAGCACGGCGCACCGGTGGCCGCCGGGCAGCAGCGGCCGGATCTGGTCGGCGTCCCGCGCGTCGTCCAGCACCACCAGCACGGCCCGGCCGGCCAGGATCGACCGGTAGAGGCCGATCCGTTCGCCGAGTTCCCGGGGCAGGCGTTCGGCGGGCACCCCGAGGGCGCGCAGGAAGCCGCCGAGCACTTCGGACGGGTCGGCGGGCAGGCCGCGGCCGAAGCCGTGCAGGTCGGCGAAGAGCTGCCCGTCCGGGAAGAGTCCGGCGGCCCGGTGGGCGGCGCGCAGGGCCAGCGCGCTCTTGCCGACCCCGGCGGTGCCCTCCAGGCAGACCAGTGGCGGCGGCCCGGTCGGCACCAGCAGTTCGGCGAGCCGGGCGGCGAGCGCCGTGCGGCCGACGAACACCCGCTGCGGCGGCGGGAGTTGGGCCGGCGGGAGCTGGGCCGGGGTGAGGCCGGCGGGCGCCGGGTCGGGCGGTGCGGCGGGGCGGGCCGGGTCCGGCGCGTCCGAGGTCATCCGCAGGACCTGCTCCTGGGCGGCCCGCAGGTGCGGGCCGGGGTCGAGGCCGTGCTCGTCGGCGAGCCGGCGCCGGGCCCGGTCGTGCTCGGCCAGCGCCTCGGCGGGCCGGCCGGCCCGGGCCAGCGCCAGCACCAGTTGGGCCCGGAAGCGTTCGCGCAGCGGGTGTTCGGCGGTCAGCCGACGCAGCTCGGACAGCCGGTCGGGCAGTCGGCCCAGCTCCAGCTCGGCGTCGAACAGGTCCTCCTTGGCGGCCAGCCAGGACTCGGTGAGCCGCAGCCGCAGCGGTTCGAGGCCGGGGCCGCCCACCCCCTGCGCCAGCGGGCCACGCCACAGCGCCACGGCCTCGGCGAGCGCCGCCGCGGCGGCGGCCGGGTCACCGGCGGTCCGGGCGGTGCGGCCCGCGGCGAGCAGCGCCTCGAACCGTTCGACGTCCACCGTGCCGTCCGGCGCCAGCACGTACCCGGCGTCGGTCCAGGAGAGTTCGGCGACGCCCTGCAGGGCGCGGCGCAGCCCCGAGACGTACTTCTGCACCAGGTTGACGCCGCGCTCGGGGGCGTCGGTGCCCCACACCAGTTCGACGATCCGTGAAGTCGACACCGGTCGGCGGCAGTTGAGGATCAGGACGGTCAGCACCGCCCGCTGTCTGGGCGGTCCGAGGTCCGTCTCCGCCGACCCCCGCCGCACCCGAACCGGTCCGAGCACCTCGAACCGCGTCCCGCCCGTCATCGCCCCGCCCCGATGCCATCCGTGGACCAACCAACCCCGCGCGACGCTACCACCGCGCCGCGGCCCCGGCCGGGCTTTCGCGCCGCCGTCACGGGCCCGTCGCAGCACCGCTTCCCGGTGGCTTCCCGTCCGTTTCAGCCGACGGGAAGCGCGGACCGGGACAGTGGTCACCGAGGCGGGGCGCGGTGGGGGAACGCAGCGGACCCCGGGCACACGGCGGTGCCCCGCCCACGGAACTCAGATGTCACACGGGGGGCAACACACATGAACGCGATACCCGAAGTCCTACCGCGCGATCCGAAGGAGCACGAGGGGCACCGGCCGCAGGCCGACCTCCGCTTCGACGCGACGGTGCCGCGCGCCCTGGTGCACCGCGCCGCGGTCGCCGAGGTCTTCGTCACCGACTCCGCCCGGATCACGGGGGCACAGCCCCCCGACGACCGGCACACCTTCGAGGTGGCCGCCCAACTGCCGCGCGGCCACGTGGTCGGCGAGCACGGCGGCAGCTACGACTTCCTGCTGCTGGTCGAGGTGCTGCGGCAGTCCGGCGTGCTGGTCGCCCACCGCTACCTGGACGTGCCGCTCGACCGGGCCTTCATCTTCAGCGCCCTCAACCTGGACGTGTTCGGCCTGGAGGCGCTGCGGATCGGCCCCCGCCCGGCCCAGGCCGTGCTCTCCACCACCGTCAGCCCGCAGCGCAACGGCGCCGGCCGGGTGCTCGGCTTCGACTTCACCGGCACCCTCTGGCTGGACGGCGAGCCCGCCATCGTCGGCTCCGGCGCGCTGACCTTCGTCAGCACCCGGGCCTTCCAGATGCTCCGGGCCGGCAACCGCAAGAAGCTGGACGGCCGCTCGCCGCGCCACCCGCAACTGCTGCGCGCCGAACCCGCCCTGGTCGGCCGCCGCGACGAGGCCAACACGGTGCTGACCGAGCCCTCGGTCAGCGACTCCGGCACCGCCTCGGCGCTGCTGGTGGTCGACACCGGGCACCCGCACCTGTTCGACCACCAGCTGGACCACGTGCCCGGCAACCTCCAGCTGGAGGCCGCCCGGCAGCTGTCCGTCGCGGCGGTCGCCAAGCTGCACGGACTGCCCGCGGAGAGCCTGGTGGTCACCGCCGCCCGGGCCGAGTTCACCGACTTCGCCGAGCTCGACCTGGTCACCAGGGCGGTCGCCCGGGTCGGCCAGGCGGGCTTCGACGGCGACCTCGGCGCCGTCACCGTCCCGGTGGAGATCACGGTGTCCCAGGAGGACCACCCGGTCGCCACCCTCGCCATCGAGGTGACCCAGTGGAGCTGACCCCCGGACACCCGCCGGTCGGGCCCGTCGACACCGTGGTGTTCGACTACGGCGGCGTCCTGACCAACCCGCTGTCGGAGACCTTCGCCGCCTTCGGCCGCCGCACCGGCATCGAACTCGCCGACATCGCCCGGGCGTTCGCCGCCGCCACCGAGCGCCACGGGATCAGCCCGATGGCCGAGCTGGAGGTCGCCGCGATCACCGAGCGGGAGTTCACCGAGCGGCTGCTCGCCGAACTCCCGCCGGGCTCGGAGGCCGCCCTGGCGGGCCGCCCGTTCGGCGAGCTGTGGTTCCTCGGCCGCCGGGCCAACGACCGGATCGTCGACTACGCGCGCAAGCTCAAGGCCGACGGGTACCGGATCGCGCTGCTCACCAACAACGTCGCGGAGTGGGGCCCGCGCTGGCGCGCCACCCTCCCGGTCGAGGAGCTGTTCGACGCGGTCGTCGACTCCTCCGCGGAGCGGGTCCGCAAGCCCGACCCGGAGCTGTACCGGCGGCTGCTGACCCGGCTCGGCACCACCGCCGGGCACTGCCTGCTGGTCGACGACACCGCGGAGAACTGCGCGGCCGCCGAACGGCTCGGCCTCGGGGCCGTGCTGTTCCAGGACGACGCGCAGGCCGTCCGGGACGTCGACGCGCTGCTGGCCGCCGGGGCGGGGGAGCGGTGAGCGCCGCCCCCGAGGTCCTGGTCGCGGGGGCCGGCCCGACCGGCCTGACCACGGCCTGCACCCTGCTCCAGCACGGCGTGCCGGTCCGGCTGGTCGACCGCCGCTCCTGCTTCACCCCCGAGCCGAAGGCCCTGGTGCTGTGGAGCGGCGCCCTGGAGGCGCTGCACCGGCTCGGCGTCGCCGACGCGCTCGCCGAGCGCGCCCTGCCGCTCAACGGCGCCTCCTACTGGTCGGGCGGCCGCCGACTGGCCGGCGTCCGCTTCGGCGGCCTGACCGGGACCCGCTTCCCCCGGCCGCTGTGCGTGCCCCAGCCGGTCACCGAGGAACTGCTCTACGAGCGGCTGCTCGACCTCGGTGGCCGGGTCGAGTGGGGCACCGCCGTCACCTCGGTCACCACCGCCGACGGCCGCGCCGAAACCGGCCTGACCAGGGCCGACGGCACCGCCGAGACGGTGTCGGTGCCCTGGCTGGTCGGCGCCGACGGCACCCGCAGCACCGTCCGGGAGAGCATCGGCGTCCCGTACGGGGGCAGCAGCTACGACCGCGAGTTCGTGCTCGGCGACGGCCGGATCGACGGCGACCTGCCGCCCGACGAGGCCCAGTACCACCTCAGCCCGGACGGCGTCCTGGTGCTGGTCGCGCTGCCCGACGGCGGGCACCGGATCTTCTTCGACCTGCCGCCCGGCAGCCGCACCGGCCCGCCCGACGCCGCCGAGCTCCAGCAACTCCTGGACGCCCGCGGCCGCGGCCGCTGGACCGTCCGGGAGACCTGGTGGACCAGCCGCTTCCGGGTGCACACCAAGGTCGCCGCACGCTTCCGGGAGGGCCCCGTCCTGCTGGCCGGCGACGCCGCGCACGCGCACAGCCCGGCCGGCGGGCAGGGCCTCAACACCGGCGTCCAGGACGGCTTCGACGCCGGCTGGAAACTCGCCGCGGTGCTCCGCGGCGCCGACCCGGCCCTGCTCGACAGCTACGACCCGGAGCGCCGGCCCGCCTCCGCCAGGGCGGTGCGCAACTCCGAACGGCAGACCAGGCTCTGGCTGCTCAGGCCCCGCCCGGCCCGGGCGCTGCGCGACCTGCTGCTCGGCGCGCTCGCCCGGACCGGCGCCCTGGAACGCCGGATCGTCCCCGAACTCGCCCAGCTCGAACTCGACCTGACGGCCAGTCCGGCCGTCCGGTCGGGCACCGCCCCCGGCGCCCCCGTCCCCGGCCGCCGACTCGGCGACGCCCCGCTGCGGCCCCTGCGCGGCACCTCGGCCACCAGCCTGCACGACTACCTGGCGACCGGCCGGCACACCGTGCTGGTCGCGGGCGACGGCCCGGCCGCCGCCCGCGCGGCCGAGCGGGCCACCGCCGAACTCGTCCGGCGCGGCCTGCCCGACCTCACCGACGTCCTGCTGCTGCTGGCACCCGGCACCGCCGCGGACGACCCCGAAGGCCCCGCGGGCCCCGACCTCGCGGCCGGCACCCTGCCCGGCACCCCGCCGGCCGCCGGCACCGCCCTGGCCTGCCTGCTGCGCCCGGACGGCGTGGTCGCCGCGACCGTCGCCCTCGACCGGCCCGACCGGGTGGACGCGCTGCTGTCCGCGCTGCCCACCGGGCGGCGCTCCACCGCCCCCGCCCCGCGAGGACCCCGATGCTCCACCGACTGAGCCGGACGGTCACCCTCCGGCCCCGCACCGTCCTGCTGTTCGCGGTGGTCTTCCTGATCAACGCGCTGGTCGTCGGGACCGGGGTCACCGACCGCCTGCACAACGGCGGCACCACCGACCCGTCCGCCGAGTCGGCGCACGCCGCCGCCCTGCTCGAACAGGCCTTCCCCGGCGGCTCGCCCAACCTGGTGCTGGAGGTCACCGCCGCGGACGGCGGCACCGTCGACAGCCCCGCCACCGCCCGGGCCGGCGCCCGGCTCGGCGAACGGCTGGCCTTCGAACCCGGCGTCGCCGGCGTCGGCTCCTACTGGCAGACCGGCGCCGTCGAACTGCGCTCCGCCGACCACCGCAAGGCACTGGTCGTCGCCCGGATCGAGGGCGACGAGGACCGGGCCCGGACCGTCCTCGACCGGATCGCCCCGCACTACCGGGGCAGCCCCGACGGCCTGCCCGAACTGCACGTCGCACTCGGCGGCACGGTCGCCGTCCGCGAGCAGATGCAGAGCACCATCGCCGAGGACCTGGCCCGCGCCGAGCTGATCGCGCTGCCGATCACCCTGCTGATCCTGGTCCTGGTGTTCCGCGGCCTGACCGCCGCCCTGCTGCCGCTGGCCGTCGGGATCTGCGCGATCCTCGGCACCAACGCCGCGCTGCGGGTGATCACCTCCTTCACCGAGGTGTCGGTGTTCGCGCAGAACCTCACCACCGCGCTCGGCCTCGGCCTGGCCATCGACTACGCGCTGCTCGTGGTCCGCCGCTTCCGCGAGGAGCGGGCCCGCGGCTCGGAGGTCCGCGCGGCGGTCGCCACCACCCTGCGGACCGCCGGCCGGGCGGTGCTGTTCTCCGCGCTGACCGTCGCCGTCTCGCTCTCCGCGATGCTGGTCTTCCCGCTGTACTTCCTGCGCTCCTTCGCCTACGCGGGCATCAGCGTGGTGCTGATCGCCGCCGCCGCCGCGCTGGTCGTGCTGCCCGCGCTGCTCACCCTGCTCGGCCACCGGATCGACTCGCTGCGCATCCCGCTGCCCCGCCGCCGGGGCCGCCCGGGCGCCGCCGGCGGCGAGCCCGGCGCCGGCTGGCACCGGGCCGCGACCGCGGTGATGCGCCGCGCCCCGCTGTTCGCGCTCGCCGTCACCGCCCTGCTGCTGGCCGCCGGGGCCCCGTTCCTGCGGGTCCAGTTCGCCGCCGCCGACGACCGGCAGCTGCCGGCCGGGGCCGAGGCCCGGGTCGTCCAGCAGGCCGTCCGGGACGAGTTCACGGCCGGCGCCACCGGGGCCGTCGAGGTGCTCGTGCACACCACGACCACCGCCACCGGCACCGTCACCGGGCCCGACCGGGCCGCGCTCGCCGACTTCGCGGCGAAGCTCTCCGCGCTGCCCGGCGTCAGCGAGGTCGCCACCCCGCTCGGCCCCTACCGGGCCGGCGCCCCCGCCGGCGCGGCCGGCCCCGCCGACAGCGTCCGCACCGCCGACGGCTACGGCCACCTGACGGTGACCCCCGCCGACCGGCGCGGCGACGTCTCCGAGGCCAACCAGGACCTGGTCGGCGAGATCCGCCGGGCCGGGCGGGACTTCCCCGCGCTGCGGCCGGCGGTCGGCGGCCAGGCCGCGAGCCTGGTCGACGCCAAGCACGCCATCGCGGTGCGGCTGCTGCCCGCCGGGGCACTGATCGCCGGCGCCACCCTGGTGCTGGTCTTCCTGCTCACCGGCAGCCTGCTGATCCCGCTGCAGGCCGTCCTGCTGAACGCGCTCAGCCTCACCGCGATGTTCGGCGTGGTGGTCTGGGTCTTCCAGGAGGGCCACCTGTCCGGGACGCTCGGCTTCACCCCGACCGGCAGCGTCGAGACCACCCTGCCGGTGCTGATGTTCTGCGTCGCCTTCGGCCTCTCCATGGACTACGGGGTCTTCCTGCTCGCCCGGGTCAAGGAGGAGCGCGACCGCGGCGCCGACCCGCGCGGGGCCGTCGCCGCCGGCATCCGGCACACCGGCGGGCTGATCACCGCCGCGGCGGTGATCCTCTCGGTGGTGCTGGTCGCGATCGGCACCTCCCGGATCACCAACACCAAGATGCTCGGCCTCGGCGTCGCGCTCGCCGTCCTGGTCGACGCCACCGTGGTGCGCTGCGTCCTCGTCCCCGCCGTGATGGCGCTCGGCGGCCGCGCCACCTGGTGGGCGCCCGCCCCGCTGCGGCGCTTCCAGGAGCGCTTCGGCCTGCGCGAGGAGGCCCGCCCGGCCCCCGCGCCCGCGTCTGCGCCCGTCGTTGACGCCGAACCGCCCGCCGCCGGGAAGGAGACCCGATGAACGACGTCCGCCCCGCGCCCGACCGGGTCGTGGTCACCGGCGCCACCGGCCTGCTCGGCGGCGCCGTGGTCCGCGCCCTGCTGGCCGACGGCCACCGGGTGACGGCGCTGGTCCGCGACCGCGACAAGGCCGCCCGGCTGCTCCCCGCCGACGCCCGGATCACCGTCGCGGCCGCCGACGTCACCGACCCGGCCGCCTACCGCCCCGCCCTGCGCGGCGCCGACGCCGTCGTGCACACCGCCGCGTACTTCCGCGAGTACTACCAGCCCGGCGCCGACCCCGCCCGGATGCACGCCGTCAACGTCGAGGCCGTCACCGCGCTGCTGCGCGAGGCCGTGGACGCGGGCGTGCCCACCGTCGTCCACACCAGTTCGATCACCACGATCGGCCCCGGCACCCCCGGGGCGCCCGCCGACGAGGACACCCCGCCGCCCGCGCGCTGGGAGCGCAACGGCTACCGGGCCAGCAAGGTCCGCGCCGAGCGGGCCGTCGCCGAGTTCTGCGCCCGCGAGGGGCTGACCGTCCCGCTGGTGCTGCCCGGCTGGATGTGGGGGCCGGGCGACGACGGCCCCACCTCGGCGGGACGGCTGTTCCTGTCCGTCGCCCGGGGCGAGCTGCGGGCCGTGCCGCGCTCCGGCAACCACGTGGTCGACGCCCGCGACGTCGCCGACGCCTGCGTCGCCGCGCTCACCCGCGGCCGCGGCCTGCGCCGCTACGCGGTGGCCGGCTCCTGGTACGGCCTGCACGACCTGGTCGGCGGCATCGCCGCCGCCACCGGCCGGCCCGCCCCCCGGGAGATCCCGGCCGCCGCCGCGCTCGCCTTCGCCACCGTCCTCGAACAGGGCGCCCGGCTGCGCCGCCGCCCCCCGGTCGCCACCCGGGAGGGCGTCCGGGTGCTGCTCGACGGCGCCCGCACCCGGATCTCCTCCGCCCGCGCCCGGCAGGAGCTCGGCACCGCCTTCCGGCCGCTCGCCGACACCCTCGCGGACGAGGCCCGCTGGTACCGCGACCACGGGCGGCTCCCGGCATGACCACCACCGACCCCGCAAGGACCGAAGAAAGGGCCGCCGCCGTGCCCCGCTCCAGGAAAGCCGCCCTGTGGACCACCGTGGCGGCGCTGCTCGCGCTGTCACCCGCCGCGGCCGCCGTCGCGGTCCGCGCCGACGGCGCCGGGGCCCCGGCCGCCGCCCCCGCCCCCGCCGCCGCCCCGGCCGCGCCGACCGCCGAGCACGCCGAACGGGCCGCCGCCGACACCCGCGCCCGGCTGGCCGCCGAGGACATCGTCGACGTCCCGGTCAGCTTCACCGTCCAGAACACCGACCGGACCCCGGCCGCCTGCCCCGTCGACGGCCGCACCTACCGGGTCAGCGGCCACCTCACCGCCCCCGCCGCGCTGCTCGCCGACGGCGCCGGGCCGCGCGCCGTCACCCTCTACGAGCACGGCATCGCGGCCGGCGAGTGGTACTGGCGGCTGGACGCGCCCGGCTACCACCACACCGAGGAGATGGCCCGCAAGGGCGACGCCTCGCTCACCATCGACCGGCTCGGCTACGGCGCCAGCGACAAGCCCGACGGCTTCGAGAGCTGCATCGGCGGCCAGGCCGACATCGCCCACCAGATCGTCCAGCAGCTCCGCTCCGGCGGCTACCGGGCGGACGGCCGGGCCGCCGTCCCGTTCGACAGGGTGGTGCTGGCCGGGCAGTCCAACGGCGGCCAGATCTCCGAGATCGAGGCGTACACCTTCCAGGACGTCGACGGCCTGGTGCTGATGGACTGGGCCGACCTCGGCCTCACCCCGCAGGCCAACGCCCGGTTCTTCACCTCGCTGCAGACCTGCCTGCACGGCGGGTCCCCGGTCGACGGCGCCGCCGGCCCCGGCGGCTACGCCTACTACGACCTGGGCACCGAGGAGTTCCAGGCCGGCAACTTCCACGACACCGACCCCGCCGTGCTCGCCCTCGCCGCCCCGCACCAGAACCGGCACCCCTGCGGCGACATGGCCTCCCAGCTGAACGCCGTCCTGGTCGACCTGCGGCACCTCGCGGACATCAAGGTCCCGGTGCTGTTCCTGTACGGCGAGAAGGACGCCCGCGTCCAGGGCGGCGCCGAGCACCGCGCCCTGTTCACCGGTGCCGCCGACACCCAGCTGGTCGAGATCCCGGGCGCCGGCCACTACATGGGCATGGCCCGGGACGCCCACCAGGTCCACGACAGCCTCGCCGACTGGCTGGCGGCCCACCGGCTGCGCTGAACCCGCCGACCGAACCCGCCCCCGACCCAGGAGACCCGCCGCCATGACAACCACCCGCGAACCCGGCACCGCCCGGTCACCCCGGCCCGCGCCCGGCCTGAACCGGCTGGGGCGCCTGCTGGTCGAACGGCGCCGCGCCGTCCTGATCGCCGGCACCCTGCTGCTGCTGGTCGCCGCCGCCCTGGGCGCCGGCGCCCAGAACGCCCTGTCCCTGTCCCGCTTCGAGGCGCCCGGCTCGGCCTCCCACCGGGCCGAGCAGGCCCTGCACGCCGAGTTCGGGCAGGGCAGCCCCAACATGGTCCTGCTGGTCACCGCCGAGCACGGCACCGTCGACGACCCCGCCGTCGCCGAGGCCGGCCGGAAGCTCGCCGCCGAACTCGCCACCGCCCCCGGCGTCCGCACCACCAGCTCCTACTGGGCGCAGGGCGACAGCCCCGGGCTCGCCTCCACCGACCGCACCAAGGCGCTGGTGACCGCCTGGCTGGACGGCACCGCCACCGAGTCCCGGGCGGCCCTGGCCGAGCTGTCGCCGCGCTTCACCCGGCAGGACGCCACCGTCAAGGTCGAGGTCGGCGGCCAGGACGAGGTGTTCCGGCAGGTCGGAGCCCAGGCCCGGAAGGACTTCCTCGGCGCCGAGGCGATCGTGCTGCCCGCCGTCCTGCTGCTGCTCCTGCTGGTCTACCGGCGCTGGTCCGCGGCCGGGCTGACGATCGGCGTCGGCCTGTTCTCGGTGCTCGCCACGCTCGCCCTGCTGCGCGGCGTCACCCTGTTCACCGAGGTCTCCACCTTCGCCGCCAACCTGGCCCTGGTGATGGGCCTGGGCCTGGGCATCGACTACAGCCTGTTCGTGATCTCCCGCTTCCGGGAGGAGCGCGCCGCCGGGCACGACCGCCACCGGGCCGTGGTCCGCACCGTCGAACGGGCCGGCCGGACGGTGCTGTTCAGCGGCGTCACGGTGGCGATCTCGCTGCTCGCGCTGTTCGCCTTCCCGTTCGGGTTCCTGCGCTCCTTCGCCTACGCGGGCGTCTTCGTGGTCGGCACCGCCGTGTTCGGCGCCGTCGTGCTGCTGCCCGCCGCGCTCGCCGCCGTCGGCGACCGGGTGCTGCGCCCGGCCGCGGCCGCCCCGGCCCGGGTCGAGGACGGCCGCTGGTACCGGCTGACCCGCCGGGTGATGGCCCGCCCGCTGGCCTCCGGCACCCTGGTGGTCGCCGTCCTGCTGCTGCTCGGCGCGCCGTTCCTGGGCGTCCGCTTCGGCCTGCCGGACGAGCGGGTGCTGCCCGCCGACGCCACCAGCCGGGTCGTCCAGCAGCAGGTCCGGGACGGCTTCGGGGCCCGCGAGACCGACGCGCTGCAGGTCGTCGCGACCGGCGTCACCGACCCCGGCCCCGCGGACACCGCCGCCTACGCCGCCCGCCTCTCCACGCTGCCCGGGGTCTTCCAGGTCGACACCTTCACCGGCTCCTACGCCCACGGCCTGGCCCGCGGCGGCCCGTCCCCCGACGCGGCGCGCTTCCGCACCGGCTCCGCCGTCCGGCTCGCGGTGATCCCCGAGGAGGCCGCGCTGGCCGGCGACGTGCCCGCCCTGGTCGACCGGGTCCGCACCGCGCAGGCGCCCTACCCCGTCCTGGTGGGCGGCTTCCCCGCCGACCTGACCGACTTCCGCTCCGGCCTGCTGGACGCGCTGCCCCTGGTCGCCGCCCTGGTGCTGGTGCCGACCTTCGTGCTGCTGTTCCTGATGACCGGCAGCCTGCTGATCCCGGCCAAGGCCACCCTCTCCAACCTGCTCAGCCTCACCGTGATGTTCGGCGTCCTGGTCTGGGGCTTCCAGGACGGCCACCTGGCCGGGCCGCTCGGCTTCACCTCCACCGGCACGATGGAACCCAGCATCCCGATCCTGATGTTCTGCATCGCCTACGGCCTGTCGATGGACTACGAGGTCTTCGTGGTCGCCCGGATCAAGGAGGAGCACGACCGCGGCGCCGACACCGAGAGCGCCGTCGCCACCGGCATCCAGCGCAGCGCCCCGCTGATCACCTCCGCCGCCGGTATCCTCGGCCTGACCTTCGCGGTCTACGCCACCGGCTCGGTGGTCTTCCTCAAGGAGCTCGGCGTCGGCCTGGCCCTCGCCGTGCTGGTCGACGCGCTGCTGATCCGGGCCGTCCTGCTGCCCGCCGTGATGCGGCTCGCCGGACCCGCCAACTGGTGGGCCCCCGCCCCGCTGCGCCGCCTGCACCGGCGGATCGGCCTCGCCGACTGAGACCCGCGGACCGGGACCCGCGGGCCGGGCGGCGGCGGCCGGCCGCGGGACGGAACACCGGCGGAACGCGGGACGGGCCCGGCGCGCGTGGTGCGCGCCGGGCCCGTCCGCCGGTACTGCTCAGCAGTGCGAGACGGCTTCGCAGTCCTCCCAGCGGGTGCCGGTGTAGGCGTCCTCGGGGGCGCCCGCGGCGGGGGCGGTCAGCGACTTGGCCCGCTGCTGGGCGGTGCCGGCGGTGGCGGTGGCGGTGGCGGCGGGGCCGGTGGCCAGGCGGACGGCGATCGCGTCCAGCACCGGGCGGGGGCTGGTGCCCGCGTAGTCGTTGATCAGCACGGCGAAGACCAGTCGGCGGCCGTCCGGGGCGGTGGCGTAGCCGACCAGGTTGTCGACGCCGCCCATCGAACCGCTCTTGGCGTGCACGTTGTTCTCGGCCTTGGTGCCGCGCATCCGGGCGGCCAGCGTGCCGCCGACCATCCGGTCCGGGTTGCCGGCCACCGGCAGCGCGTTGTACCAGGCGCCGAACCAGGGCTTGCTCTGGGCGAGTTCGAGCAGGCCGGCCATCTTGGCGGGGGTGATCAGGTCGTAGCGGGACAGGCCGGACCCGTCGACCTGCCGCCCGGCGGGGGTGCCCAGGCCGTTGGCCTTCAGGAAGCCCTGCACCTGGGCGACGCCGGTGGCCCAGTCACCGCGGCCGCCCTTGACCTTGCCGATCTCCTTGGTCAGGTGCTCGGCCATGCCGTTGTTGCTGATCTTGAGCATCGGGACGATCAACTGCGCCAGCGTCTGCGACTGGTGCGAGGCCAGCGGCTGCGAGTCCTCGGCCCCGCCCGCGGCCTGCACGCCCCGCTGCACGCTCACGCCGTGCCGGGCCAGCGCGCCCGCGAACACCTTGCCCGCGTACACCGACGGGTCCTCGACCGTCGCCCACGCGGTGACCGGCGCGGACCCCGCCGCGATGCTCCCCGACAGCAGCAACTCGTTGTTGCCGCGCCGCCGTTCGGCGTCGGCGGTGGTCGCGCTGCCGGCCGCCCCGGTGGTGACCTTCCCGGAGAACGTCATCGGCGCCTCGGCCGGGTTCAGGGTGACCTTCGCGGCCTCCCCGGCCGCGCCCGGCGCGATCGTCACCCGCACGGTGTCCATCAGGTACTCGGGGTCGTTGGCGACGGTGAGCCCGGATATCTGCGGGCTGTACGAGTACGCCTCGTCGTCCCAGGCCCAGCCCGGCCCGAGCGGCGTCGCGTCGTACCGGGTGCCGTCGGCCAGCACCCGGCCGGTGACGCTGGTGATCCCGGACGCGGCGACCCGCGCGGCCAGGTCGTCGAGGTCGGTGGCCAGCAGGGTCGGGTCGCCGCCGCCGCGCAGCACCAGGTCGCCGACCACCGTGCCGCCGTACCGCTTGCCGGAGGTGCGCACCTCGGTGGTGAACCGGTAGTCCGCCCCGAGCAGGTCCAGCGCCGCGGCCGAGGTCACCGTCTTGAGGGTGGACGCCGGGGTGAGCAGCGCCTGCGGCTGCCGGGCGTACACCACCTGGCCGGTGGTGGCGTCCAGCACCTCGATGCCGGTCTGGGCGTTGGCCAGCCGGGCGTCCGCCAGCAGGGCGTCGAGGTCGGCGGTGAGGGTGGCGTCGGCCGGGGCCGGGTCGTCGGCCTGGGCCGAGCCGGCGAGCAGGGAGGCGGCCAGGGCCGCGGCCGCGAACGGCAGGCTGCGGCGGAACGTGCGGTGGCGGGACGTGCGTCCGGGCAAGGGTGCTCCAGGGTGCGGGAACGGGCCGGGGCACGCGTCGGTCACGCCCCCGTTTTGCCATGGACATTACCATTTGACGGGGTATCAGCCGATCTTCCGGCCGGCCCCCTCGGTGCGTCCGGCTCCCTCATCCACGCGCCACCGCCGCGAAAAGTCGCACCCCCGCCCCGATAAACTCGCAATCCGCACGGAGGGCCACCCACGGGACGAGGAACATGGCAGCGCACGCAGGGCTGACGGTCGACCGCATCACCCGCGCCGCCGCCGAACTCGCCGACCGGGTCGGCATCGAGAAGGTCACCGTCTCCGCCCTGGCCCGGCAGTTCGGCGTCAAGGACGCCAGCTTCTACTCGCACGTCAAGAACCTGCGGGAGATCCGCACCCGGGTCGCCCTGCTGGCCTCCGACGAGATGAACCAAGCCCTCGCCGCCGCCATCGCCGGCCGCTCCGGCGCCCAGGCCCTCGCCGCCTTCGCCGACGCCTACCGCGACTACGCCCTGACCCACCCCGGCCGCTACGCCGCCACCCAACTCCCGCTCGACCCGGCCGACTTCGCCGACACCGAGGTCCTCGCCCGGAGCATCGAACTCACCTACGCGGTGCTGCGCCACTACCGCCTGGAAGAACCCGCCCGCACCGACGCCGCCCGCCTGCTGCGCAGCACCTTCCACGGCTTCATCAGCATCGAGGCGGCCGGCGGGTTCAACCACCCCCGCACGGCCGCCGACTCCTGGCAGCGCATCGTCACCGGCCTCCACCACCTCCTCGACACCTGGCCCGCCTGAAAGGCCCCGACCGAAGGGCGCGATCAGGGGCCCGGGGAACGGCGAGCCCGTGCTGCCGGAGCCCGTCGAGGGTCGGGGCTGCCGCGTGCTTTCCACCCCCGGGACCCGCTCTCTCACCCCTCCTTCCGCCCCGCCGGCAGGAACGCCGCCGGCACGGCCGTCAGCACCACGAACCCCAACGCCCCCCAGAACGCCGCGCGGAACGCCCCCGCGCCCGCCGCCCCGACCGCCGCGTGCCGCACCAGCAGCCCGACCACGGTGGTGCCGATCGCCGCCCCCAACTGCTGCGACACCGCGTTCGCGGTGGTCGCGGCGGCCACCGCCGCCGGCGGCAGCGAGTGGTAGAGCGTCACCATCACCGGCGCGGCGGCCAGCGCCAGCCCGACGCCCTGGACGAACAGCGCCCCGAGCAGCAGCGGCCCCGGCTCGGCCCGCCCGGCCGTCGCGAACGCCACCAGCGCGGCCGCCACCAGCGCCAGCCCGGCCAGCACCAGGGCCCGCGGGTTGCTCCGGGCGTCGACCACCCGGCCGACCAGCAGCACCGCGACACCCGCGCCCGCGCCCTGCGCGACCATGATCGTCCCGGCCGCCAACGGGTCGTAGCCGCCCGCCCGTTGGAAGAACAACGGCACCAGGACCACCGCCCCGTACAGGCCGAGGCTGTTGAGCAGGCCGACCGCGGTGGAGGCCGAGAAGGCGCGGTCCCGGAACAGCCCGAAGTCGATCACCGCCCCGACCGGCCGCCGCCGCGCCCGCACCCCGTGCCAGGCCAGCAGCACCGCCGCGGCCGATAGCGGCGGCAGCGCCCCGGCCACCGGCCCGGCCGCGCCCAGCCGGCCGAGGCCGAGCACGCCGGCCGCCAGCCCGGCGCCCACCGTGACCAGCCCGACCGCGTCCAGCCGCTCCGGCCGCGGGCCCCGGACGTTCGGCAGCAGCAGCGGCGAGAGCAGCACGACCAGCAGGCAGACCGGCACGTTCAGCAGGAACACCCAGCGCCAGGACAGGCCCTGCAGCACCGCCCCGCCGAGCACCGGCCCGGCGACCGGCGCGAGCAGGACCGGCACCGCGATCAGCGACATCGTCCGGCCCATCCGCTGCGGCCCGGCCACCTGCACCACCAGGATCCGCATCAGCGGGAACAGCATGCCCGCCCCGAGCCCCTGCACCGCCCGGAACGCCACCAGCGACCCCAGCGACCAGGCCGCGCCGCACAGCACCGACCCGGCCAGGAACACCGCCAGCGAGCCCGTCCAGCAGGCCGCCGCCCCGAACCGCCGCGCCGCCCAGCCGGTCGCCGGGATCACCGCCGACATCGCCAGCAGGTACGCCGTCGCCACCCACTGCACCACGGCCGGACCGGCCCCGAAGCGCAGGCCCAACCCGTGCAGCGCCACGCCCACCACCGTGGTGTCCAGCAGCGCGACGAACGCCCCCAGCGCGAGCACCAGCGCCGCCCGCACCAGCGGCCCGTCCAACCCCGGCGGCCGGGCCGCCTCCTGGGCGCCCGCCCCGGCCGTCCGCGTCGCCGCCCCGCTCACGGCCCCAGCACCCGGGCCAGGAACGCCGCCAGGTTCGCCCTGGTCCGGGCGACCTTCTCCGCGGCGCTCAGGCTCTCCCGCATCCGCGCCCCGCCGGTCGAGGCCCGCTTGCGCCCCCGCACGTACAGCGAGCACGCCAGGTCGCCGCAGAAGTACTCGCCCGCCGAGGCGTACTCCTCGCCGGAGCCCCGCCCCGCCTTCCGCGCCGTCAGCAGCGCCACCCCGGACGCCGCGTGCACCGTCAGGCAGATCGAGCACATCGCCCCCTGCCGGGCCCCCGCCCCGGCCCGCTGCGCCCGCCGCAGCGCCACCCCGACCAGCCGCCCGCCGTGCTCGGCCACCAGGTACCCCCGGTCGGGCGCGCCCGGGTCCCGCCAGCCGAGGAAGTCCAGTTCCTCCCACGGCAGTTCGGACAGCCGCCGGGGCAGCGCGAGCCGCCCCGCCTCGCCCTTGGTGCAGTTGACGAACGATGCCCGGATCGCCGGTTCGGTCAACTCCTTCATGGTCCCTCTCGCCTCCGCTCAAGCCTAGGGGTCCTAGGCTTGAGCCAAGATAGCCTAGGTGACTGGCTCGGCCAAGCCGGTCACCCGCCCCCGGCCCCGGGTCAGGACGTCGGGAGCCGCTCTGCCCGCGCCACCGCCGGGTCCTCCCACCCGGCCTCCCGGCCCGGCTCCGGCCCGGCCTCCCGGCCCGCCGGCGGTCGCAGCGGCCACCACAGCGCGCGGCCCAGCAGCGCGGCCACCGCCGGGACCACCACCAGCGACAGCAGCAGCGCGGAGAGCAGGATCCCGAGCGTCAGCGCGAAGGCGATCTGCTCGCTGCCCGGCGTGGTGGCCAGGCTGGCGAACGAACCGCCCAGCACCAGCCCGGCGGTGGCCACGGCGGGCGCGGTGTGCCGCACGGCGCGGGCCACGGCGGCCCGGGCCGGGCCCGGGTGGTGCATCTCCTCGCGGATCCGGTCGGCGATCAGGATGTTGTAGTCGGTGCCGAGCGCCACCACGAACAGGAACAGCACCAGCGGCAGGGTGAAGGCCACACCGGGCCGGTCCAGCACGTGCTGGAACACCAGGACGGCGCTGCCCAGGGTGGCGGCGAACCCCATCCCGACCGAGAGCAGCAGCGCCACCGGGGCCAGCAGGCTGCGCAGGAGCAGCAGCAGGATCAGCGCGATCAGCCCCGCCGCGACCGGGAACACCACCAGCAGGTCGCGGTCGACCGCGTCCGCCACGTCGGCGTACACCGCCGAGGTGCCGCCGACGTGGGCGCTCGTCCCGGCGGGGGAGTGGGCGGCGACGGCGGCCCGCAGCGGGCCGGACACCAGCGCCCGGGCCTGCGCGCTCTGCGGGTCGGCGACGGGGTAGACGTCGATCCGGACGGCCCGGCCGTCCGGGCTGCCCACCGGGTCGGCGACCTTCCCGACGCCCGCGACCCCGCCGAGCTCCCGGGCCAGCCCGGCGAACGCCGCCGGGTCGACGGCGCCGCCCCCGTCGGCGGTGGCGTACACGGCGGCCGGGTCGGACACCCCGGCCGGCAGCGAGCGGGAGATCTCGGCGGCGGTGGCGGCCGCGGGCGTCCCCGAGCCCTCCCCGAGCCCGTAGTCCATCCGCATCCCCACCAGGCCCGCGGCCAGCGCGCCCAGCAGCGCCACGGACGCCAGCAGCGCGGCCGCCGGACGGCGGGCCACCAGCCCGCCCAGGCGGGCGGCGACCCCCGGACGCGGCTCCCGCCGCAGCGCGCGCGACGGCCAGAACATGCCCCGCCCGCAGGCCGCCAGCAGCGCCGGCATCAGGGTCAGGCTGCCCAGCAGCATCACCAGCACCGCCACGGCGATCGCCGGGCCGAGCGAGCGGAACAGGCCGAACCCGGCCACGCCCAGGGTGGCGAACGCGGCGACGATGGTCAGCGCGGCCGAGGTGATCGCCGTGCCGACCCGGCCCGACACCTCGGCGGCGACCAGGCGGGCGGGCGCGTCCGGGCGGGCCCGCAGCACCTCGCGGAACCGGAACAGCAGGAACAGCAGGTAGTCGACGCCGATGCCGAGCAGCACCACCGAGATCAGACCCGGGGTGGAGGCGTCCAGCCGCAGCCCGGTGAGCCCGGCCAGGCCCGCCACCGCGCCGCCCGCCGCCCCGCCGACCAGCGCCACCGCCAGCAGCGGCAGCACGGCGGCCAGCACGCTGCGGAACACCAGCACGTTGAGCAGCACGATCAGCCCGACGACGAGCGCGCTGCCGACGGTGGCCGCCGTCCGGTTCGCGTCGGTGCCGTCCGCCGCCTCGGCCACGCCGCCGGTGAAACCGGTGCGCATCCCGGCCGCGGCGAACCGCTCCCGGGCGGAGTCCCGGAACGCCCGGTAGACGTCCTGCACGCCCTCGTCGGCGACGTTGCCGGCCAACTCGACCGCCAGCAGCTCGAAACCGCCGTCCGGGGCGACCATCGCGGGCGCCACCTTCGGCGTCTGCGAACGGTCGGTCACCAGGAAGGACGGCTCGTCGGCCTTGCGCGGCATCACCACCCGCTGCCGGCCGAGCTCGGCCGCCTCGGCGTCGATCCGCCGCCGGTCCCCGTCGGTGAGCGCGCCGCCGTCGGTACGGGCCACCAGCACCGTGACGGTGGTGGCGTCGGGCCGCAGCCCGAAGTGCTCCTCGGCGACCCGCATCGCCGCCGCCGAGTCGTAGCGGGCCGGCAGGAAGTCCGCGGTGCTGCTCCCGGTGACCCGGGCGAACAGCACCGGCGCCACCCCGGTCAACGCGACCCCGAGGAGCGCCCACACGGCGATCACCTTCCAGGCGTGTCTGGTGGAGAATCCGGTCAGTGCGCGGATCACGGTCGCCCTCCGTCTGCGTGGCTGCTGGTCGGACGGCGGTCGCCGCCCGATGACAGACCATCAGCCCGGACACCCCCGGGGCGTCCGGGCGACGGACGATCCGCACCGGGGCCCGCGGGCCCCCACCGGCCCCGCACCCGGGAGCCGGCTCCCAGGACCGCTCGCCCGGGGAGACGACGTCCGCCCGCCGGGCCGGTGCCAGAATGAGGACATCGGGGCTGGTCAGCGGCAGCACCACCGGGAACGCGACCCGCCCGGGACCCCGGCCGGGCCCCGGCGGGGTACGGCGGGGTACGGGACGCGCACGGGGCACCGGAGACGGGGCGCCGGACACGGGCCGCGGAAGACGGGCCAGGGAAGACGGGCCAGGGAAGACGGGCCGCAGAAGACGGGACACGGGGGACGGACATGGGACGACCGCAACAGCACCCGGGCAGCGCGGCGGCGCCGGACGGCGCGCCGTGGACCCGGACCGACGCCCTGGTGGCGGTCGCGGCGGGCGTGATCGACGCCACCGCCAACCTGCTGTTCAGCGCGGCCGACGGCGAACGCGGGCCCGGCCTGCCCGGCTTCCTGTTCGGACTGCTGGCGGCCCTCCCGCTGCTGTTCCGGCGCGGCCGCCCGGTGCCGGCGCTCGCCGCGACCCTGGTGCTGAGCGTCGCCGCCGACCTGTGCGGCCCCGGGAAACCGCACTTCGGGGTGGTCCTGACGATCGCCACGTACTCGGTGGCCCGGGTGAGCGGCCCCGCCACCACCGGCGCGGCCGTACTGGCCACCTCGGTGGCCACCGTCCTCGGCCAGGGCCACTTCCGGCCACCGGCCTGGGACGTGGCGGTGTCCGCCCCCTGCTCCGCGCTGCTGGTCGCCGCCGCCGGCCTCGCGGTCGCCCGCTGGCAGCGCGAGGTGGCGGCCAACCGGCAACTGCTCGCCGACCGCGCGGTGGCCGAGGAACGCCGCCGGATCGCCCGCGAACTGCACGACATCGTCGCCCACCACATCACCACCATGCAGCTGATGGCCGGCGGCGCCCGGGCCAACCTCGCCGACCCCGAGGTGGTCCGGGACGCCCTGGTCACCCTGGAGTCCTCCGGCCGCCTCGCCCTGCGCGAGATGCGCCAACTCCTCGACGTGCTGCGGGCCGGCGACGAACCCGACACCGCCCCGCCCGCCCCGCAACCCGGCACCGACGACCTGCCCCGACTGCTGGAGGACTCCCGCCGGGCCGGCCTGCCCGCCGACCTCACCGTGCACGGCGAGGTCCGCCCGCTCCCGCCCGCCCTCGGCCTGACCGTGTACCGGATCGTCCAGGAAGCCCTGACCAACACCCGCAAGCACGCCGGCCCGACCCGCGCCACCGTCCTCCTCAGCTACGCCCCGGACCTGCTCACCCTCCACATCCGCGACCACGGCCCCGGCCCCGGCCCCGGCCACGCCCCCGCCCACCCCCCGACCGAACGCGGCGGCCACGGCCTGATCGGCATGCGCGAACGCACCGCCCTCCACGGCGGCACCCTCACCGCCACCCCCCACCCCGCCGGCGGCTTCGCCGTCCACGCCGAACTCCCCCTGCCCCCCGAGGAGCCGCCCCCCACCACCCCACCCGCCACCAGCACCGAACAGCCCGTCCTCGCAGGCGAGTTCGCCTCTCCAGTCGCCGCCCCGCCCGCCCCGTCGGCCGAATCGCCGCTCGGGCCGGACGAGTCCGCCGTTCTCCCGGCCCCGGCCGGTGAGCCGACCACCCAGCCCTCCGAACCGCCTTTCCTCGCAGGCGAGTTCACCTCACCGTCCGCCGAACCGCCCCGCGCTGTCCGGGAGTCCGCCGCGCTCCCCGTGGAGGTCCTCCGATGACCCCGATCCGCATCCTGGTCGCCGACGACCAGCCGCTGGTGCGCCGCGGACTCTGCCTGATCCTCGCGCCCGACCCGGCTTTCGAGGTGGTCGGCGAGGCCGAGAACGGCGCCGCCGCGGTCGAGTCGGCGCGGCGGCTGCGTCCCGACGTGGTGGTGATGGACATCCGGATGCCCGTCCTCGACGGTGTCGACGCGACCCGCGAACTCGCCCGGGTCCTCCCCGACTGCCGGGTCCTCGCGCTCAGCACCTTCGACCTCGACGAGTACGTGGTCGCCGCGCTCCGGGCCGGGGCCGGCGGCTTCCTCCCCAAGGACGTCTCGCCGGAGGAGCTCGCCGCCGCGATCCGCACCGTGCACACCGGCGAGGCGGTGGTCGCGCCGCGCCTGCTCACCCGCCTGATCTCCACCTACGTCCGCAGCACCGCCCCGGCGGCCCCCGCCGTCGCCCCGCGTTCCGTCGCGGCCGAGCTGACCCCGCGGGAGACCGAGGTGTGGCGCCTGATCGCCACCGGTCTCGACAACGACGCCATCGCGGGTGCGCTCGACCTCAGCCGGTCCACCGTCAAGAACCACATCACCTCCCTCTTCGCGAAACTCGACGTCCGCGACCGGGCCCAGGCCGTCATCGCCGCGTACGAGTCCGGCCTGGTCACGGCCCGGTCCCCGGGCGGTGGCGGGTAGCGGCGGTCTGCCGTCCGCTTGCGGAGACTCCGTGGCGGAGCTTGCGCCCCCCATGAAACATAGGTGAGGCTCACCTAAGTTTCTGTTGTGAACGCGCCGACTTCGCTTCCCTGGAGGCCCCATGTCCCCGTCCGCCCCCCACCGCACGGTCGAAGCGGCCCGCCCCTACCTCCTCGGCCTGACCCGCGCCGTGACCGGCCTGCTCTTCGCCTGCCACGGCGCGGCCTCGCTCTTCGGCGTCCTGGGCGGCGCGAAGGGCGGCGGCACGGTGGAGGCCCTGTCCTGGCCGGGCTGGTACGCGGCCGTCATCCAACTCGTCGGCGGCACCCTGGTCCTGCTCGGCCTCGGCACCCGCACGGCGGCCGTGGTCTGCTCCGGCTCGATGGCCTACGCCTACTTCTCCGTCCACCAGGAGGGCGGCCTGCTCCCGATCCAGAACGGCGGCGAGAGCGCCGCCCTCTTCGCCTGGGTCTTCCTCGCCCTCGCCGTCACCGGCCCCGGCGCCCTCGCCCTCGACGCCCTGCTCCCGGCCCGCCGCCGCCCCGCCCCGGCCCCGGCCACCGCCTGACCCGGGCCCCGGGCCCTCGGCCTCGGAGGCGTTCACGGCTGACGCCACGTGCATGACTCATCGCCATATGGTTACCGTCATGCAATTGGATCTGAACCTGCTCGTGGCTCTGGACGCCCTGCTGGAAGAGGGCAGCGTGGCCGGAGCCGCCGACCGGCTGCACGTCACCGCCCCGGCGATGAGCCGCTCACTGGGCCGCATCCGCAAGGTCACCGGCGACCAGATCCTGGTCCGCACCGGACGCCACATGACGCCCACCCCTCGCGCACTGGCCATGCGCACCGAGGTCCACGTCCTGGTGCAGCAGGCCCACCAGTTGCTGTCCTCCCGTCCGGACCTGGACCTGGCGGGCCTGGAGCGGGTGTTCACCGTGCGCCTGCACGACGCCCTCACCACCGCCTGCGGCACCGCCCTCGTCGCCGCGGTGCACCGCCAGGCCCCGAAGGTGAAGATGCGCCTCACGGTCGAGCCCGGCCACGACACCCCCGAGCTGCGCCGCGGCGAGGTCGACGTGGCCTCCAGCTCCGGCCCCCCGCCCCAGCCCGACATCCGGCACCGCCTCATCGGCCAGGACCGGATCATCCTCGCCGTCCGAGCGGGTCATCCGCTCACCGAGGGGCCGGTGACCGTCGAGCGGTACGCGGCGGCCGACCACGTGACCGTCTCCCGGCGCGGAAGCCTGCGCGACCGGGTCGACGACGTCGTCGCCGCCCTCGGGCACGAGCGCCATGTCATCGTCTCCGCCCCCGCGACGGACACCGCGTTGCAGCTCGCCCGGGACGCCGACGTCGTGGTCACCCTCCCCGATGCGGTCACCCGCTCCGCCCGCGACCAACTGGGCCTGACCACACTGCCGTTGCCGTTCGCCCTGCCGCCCGTGCCGCTCTATCTGCTCTGGCACCAGCGCTACGACGACGACCCCGCCCACGCCTGGCTGCTCGACCTGGCGGCCAGGACCCTCCAGGGCCTGTTCGGCACTCCGGACGCCGCTGACCAGTAGCGTTCCGTCGGCCCGGCGTGCGATCCGGCCGCAGCGCGCACCCGACGGGGGACCGCCCACCCTCCTGCCGGGAACCGTCGTGCCGGCGCCCGGCACACCCGCCTCCTGCCGGGAGCCCGCCGGGCACCGCGGGAGGGGAGCGAATCCAGTTGCACGGGAGTCAACTCAGCAGTGAATGACATGCACTTGAGGTCAACGATCGGCCCCTCTACCTTCGAAACGCAGGCGGGAACGGAACGCGGTGTCGCCCGGTCCCCTTGATCACCCCCCTCCTCAGACGGGAGCACCACCATGTCCGAATCGATCCGGACCACCGAAACCGCTGCGCCCGCCGACCCCGGGTCCGACGCCGACCTGCTCGCGCGGACCGCCGACGCCGTACGCGCGGCGGGCTCCGTACTGCGGGAGCGCTTCGGGGACGTGGCCGCCCACCGGACCCGCGCAGAGCTGATGGCCGCGCTCGCCGCCAACGACGACGCGGCCCTCGCCGTCCTGCGTCCCGCCCTCACGGGCCTGCGCCTGGACGCGGGCTGGGTGGAGGACGAACTGGACGGCGGGGCGCTGCCGCCCGGCGAGTGGTGGGTCGTGGACCCGGCCGAGGGCAACGTCAACCACCTGCACGCCCTGCCGGAGTGGGCGGTGACCGCCACTCTCGTGCGCGACAACCGGCCGGTGCTCACCGCGGTCCACCTGCCGCTGACCGGTGAGACCTACACCGCGCTCGCCGGCGCGGGCGCCCACCTCGACGGCCGCCCGCTGCACGTGTCCCCGACCGCGGACCTCGGCCTGGGCATCGTGGCCACCAGCCAGGCCCGGCCGGACGAGGACGAGGAGGTCGTGCGGCGCATCGGCGCCTCCATCACCGCGATGCTCATCGACGCGCTCGTCGTCCGCGTCGCCGTCCCCGCGACCCTGCACCTGGTGAACGTGGCCGCCGGCCGGATCGACGCCTTCTGGCAGTTCGCCGGCGCCCGCGCGGACCTGCTGCCCGGGGCCCTGCTCGTCACCGAGGCCGGCGGGCGGATCACCGACGCCGAGGGCCGCCCCTGGACCCCGCAGAGCGCGAGCTTCCTGGCCGCCGCGCCCGGCGTCCACACCCGGGCCGTCACCACGCTCTCCCGCTGACCGGCCACCACCCACCCGCACCCACCGGAGGAACAGACCGCCATGACCACCATCGCAGTCCTCGGAAACGGCCGCGTCGGCGGCAACCTCGCCCAGGCCCTCGTCCGGGCCGGCCACCAGGTGACCGCAGTGGGCCGCGAGCCGGGCGCCGCCGCCGACGCCGCCGGGGCGGCGCGGATCGTCGTCAACGCCACCCCCGGCGCCGGCTCGCTGGAGCGGCTCACCGCGCTGCGCGGAGAACTGCGGGGCAAGATCCTCGTCGACGTCTCCAACGCCACCGTCGACGGACCGGACGGACTGCCCGCCGACCTGATCCACCCCGGTACGAGCCTGGCCGAGCGACTCCAGGAAGCACTCCCCGAAACGCGCGTCGTCAAGACGCTCAACACCATGCTCTTCCCCGTGATGACCGCGCCCGCCGCGCTCGCCCAGGCGCCGACCGCCTTCCTCTCCGGTGAGGACCCGCAGGCCAAGCAGGCCGTCCGCGAGCTGCTCGCCGACCTCGGCTGGCAGCAGGAGTGGATCACGGACCTCGGCGGGATCCGAACCGCCCGCGCCACGGAGGCCGCGATCCTGTTCGTCCCGCACGTCATCCGCGCCAGCGGATTCGCGCCCTTCGCGGTCTCGATCGTCCGCTGAAGCCCGGGCTATAGTCGCGGGGTCGCGAAAAACGGTGTCCCGCAGGTCCGTCCGCCGGGCACCGCTCGTACATCGATGCAGCTGCCCCTGATCGGTGAGCGTCTCCGGCCGAGAGCGGACACCCCGTCCGCCCACGGCGCCGACCGCCGCCGACGCCTGTCGGCGCCACCCGGGAGCGCAGCATGCGGAAGACCATCGCCATCGTCGGAGCGGGACTCGGCGGGCTCACGCTCGCCCGGGTGCTCCAGGCCCGCGGCGCAGCCGCGACGATCTACGAGAGCGAGGTCTCGGCGACGACCCGCGCACAGGGCGGCCTGCTCGACATCCACGAGGAGACCGGGCAGGTCGCGCTGCGCGCAGCGGGCCTGTACGACGAGTTCCTCGCCCTGGTCCGCCCGGGCGAGGACGCCAAGCGCGTGGTCGACCGCCACGGCACGGTCCTGTTCGACCGGCCCGCGGACCCCGGAACGGCCCGTCCGGAGGTGGACCGCGGCGAACTGCGGCGGCTGCTCGTCGACTCGCTGGCACCCGGGACGATCAGGTGGGGGCACAGGCTCGCCTCGGTCCGGCCCCGCCCGGAGGGCGGCCACGACCTCACCTTCGCGGGGGGCTCCACCGCGCGCGCCGACCTCGTCATCGGCGCGGACGGCGCCTGGTCGAAGGTGCGGCCCCTGCTCACCCCCGCCACGCCTTCCTACAGCGGAACCTGCTTCGTCGAGATCGCCCTCACGCCGGGCGGCCGGAACCACCGGGCGAGCGTGGCCGCGATCGGCGGCGGCACGCTGATGGCGCTCGCTCCGGGCAAGGGCATCATCGCCCACCGGTACGCGGACGGACAGGTGCGCGGGTACGCGGCGCTGAACAGGCCCGAGGAGTGGATGGCGCCGATCGCCGCCGGCGACCGGTCCGCCGCCCTGCGCCGGGTCGCCGGCGAGTTCGACGGCTGGTCACCGCTGCTCACCGCCTTCGTGACACGGAGCGAGTCGGAGCCGTGGCTACGGCCCGTCCACGCCCTTCCCGTCGGGCTCGCGTGGGACAGGGTGCCCGGAGTGACGCTCGTCGGTGACGCCGCGCACCTGATGTCGCCCTTCGCCGGTGAGGGCGCGAACCTCGCCATGTACGACGCTGCCGACCTGGCGGGCGAGTTGGTCGAACGGCCCGACACCGAGGCCGCGCTCGGCGCCTACGAAGAGCGGATGTTCCCGCGCGGCCGCGAGGCCGCAGGCCGTTCGGCGCGGAACCTGGAAGTCTTCTTCGGCCGGGAGACGCCGCAGAGCGTGGTCACGCTGTTCGACCGGCCCCGCCACGGGTGACCGGACCCGCCGGTCGGCGGATGGGCACCCGACCCGGATCGATCACCCTCGGATCGGGCCGGCGAGGGGGGTCACCCTGCCGCCCAGGCGTCGGCGCTGCCGAAGTGGTGGGTCGCCCAGGCGTCGTCGTAGACGGTGTCGAGGTAGCGCTCGCCGAGGTCCGGGGAGACGCACACGGCGCGCAGCGCCTGGTCGGGGTCGTGCTCGGCGAGCCACTGCCGGGCGCCGCTGACGACCGTTCCGGTGGACCCGCCGAGGACCAGCCCGCGGGAGGCGAGCAGCCGGCACGTGCGCAGCGCCTCCTCCTCCCGCACGCGCACCACGGCGTCGACCAGTCGGGCGTCGACCAGCGGCATCGGGACGCTCGCCCCGATGCCGGGGATGTGGCGGGGGCCGGGGGCGCCGCCCAGGTTGACGGAGCCGGTGCTGTCCACGGCGACGATCCGCACCCGGGGCCGGCGGTCGCGGAAGTAGCGCGCGCACCCGGTCAGGGTGCCGCCGGTGCCGACGCCGACGAACAGCACGTCCAGGTCCGGGAACCGCTTGTCGATCTGCGGGGCGGTGGTGTCCCGGTGCGCCATCCAGTTGGCGGGGTTCTCGTACTGGTTGAGCCACACGTGGTTCGGGTCGGCGGCGCACAGTTCGCGCACCCGGCGCTTGCGGGCGTCCAGGTAGCTGCCGTCGGGCGTGGCCTCGTCGACGACCACCACCGTCGCGCCCAGCGCCTCGATGAGCCGGACGGTGGCCGGGTTGCACTTGGGGTCGGTGACGCAGACGAAGGCCAGCCGCCGCGCGGCGGCTATCACGGCGAGGGCGACGCCGAGGTTGCCCGAGGAGGACTCCACCAGCACCGAGTCCGGGTGCAGCAGGCCGTCCTGCAGGGCCGCGTCGACCATCCAGTTGGCGGCCTTGAGCTTGACCGAGCCGGCGAAGTTGAAGCCCTCGCACTTGACGAGCAGGTTGGTGCCGAGCGTGTCGCGCAGGTCGACGTAGACATCGGAGTCCAGCAGCTCGTGCGCCCCCGAAACGATCATTGTGGTCCCTCCCTGGTCGAGTGGGCTCAGCGGCCGACGAGGGCCCGTGCGGACGTGCGCGGACGGCCGTGGAGCGGGCCCGCCTCCTCGGCGCCGACCGGCATCTCGTGCCGGAGGATGGCCGCCATGAACGCGCGCAGGGCGGGGGACGGGTCGAGGCCCAGTTCGTTGCGGAGCGCGCTGCGGATGCGGTGGTACTCGGCGAGCGCCTCCGCCTGCCGGCCCGACCGGTAGAGCGCGGTCATCAGGTGCCGGGCCAGCCCCTCGTGCAACGGGTGGAGCGCGACGAGCTGCTGCAGCTCGCAGGTCGCCGGGGCGTGGTGGCCGAGCACCTCCTCCAGCCGCAGCCGTTCCTCGACGGCGGCCAGGCGCTGTTCGTCCAGCCGGGCGGCCGCGGCCGCCAGCAGCGGTCCGGTGGCGCCGTCGCCCAGAGCGGGGCCGCGCCAGAGCGCCAGGGCCTGTTCGAGGAGGCGCAGGGCGTGGTCGGGCCGGTCCGGCGCCCAGGAGCGGGCCTGCGCGGAGAGGCGGGAGAACTCCGCCGCGTCGCTCTCGTCCGGGTCGAGGTAGAGGCCGTAGCCGGGGCGGCCGGTGACCAGGTGGTCCGCCGCGAAGCCTGGTCCATACCAGGAATCCAGTGCCTTCCGCAACCGGGCGACCAGGGCGTGGAGGGCATTGTCCGCCTGCCGGGGAGCTCCTTCCGGCCAAATCTCGGCCAGAATTTGTTCTTTGGTGACCAGGCGCCCTTCATTGACCAGCAGCAGTAAGAGAAGGGAGCGCTGCCGCCCTCCGCCGACGCCGACGGGGCCCTGTGCCGCGCAGATCTCCAGTGGACCCAGAAAGAGAAAACGAGCCACTGCGCGATCCCCTCGTGAGTGTTCGACGTCGATGGCCGACCGCGTGGCGGCCGACCCTGATGCCCACTGTCCGCGGCGGGATCGAAATCCCATACGAAGCAGTTCAATAAATTGATGACTAGACCACTGGCAAAGTCAAGCAACCAGTTGGACGTCTCACCTCCTGAGACGCCCCGGCCGCGCTCCGCAACGGCCCGTGCGGGGCGCCCGGCGGGCCCGGCGGGTGGCGGAGGAGGGGGCCGGCTCCCCGCCGCGCGGGCTGTTTCGTCCGGCAAAGTCCGTGTTGTGGGCGGTCTGTGGAGTCGGGCGGCGGCAACCTGACGCTGACATGACGACAGTCTGACGAATCGTCGGAGATAGCGGACATACTCCGCCAACGGCAACATTTGGGCGGTCGACAAGCCACGGTGGCGGACGTTATCAATGGATCACCGGTCGGATCCGGGGGCTCGTTCCGAATCCCACCACCGAGCTTATCCAGGTGTTCCCGGAGGTGAAAAACCTCTACTGCCGGACTATGGAGATGGCACATGCGTGAGAGCTTTTCGGAACTTCCCACGAGGGGCGGCCTCCCGAAGGGCTATGCGGGTCCGGAAGTCCACACGCCCTGGCTGGGAATGAATGCCGGCGACGTTTTCCGGTCGATTGCGGCGGAGTACCCCGAGGCCGTGGCGGTGAGCACCGAATCGGGCTCCACCACGTACCGGGAACTCGCCGCCCGGGTGAATTCCGTCGCGGCCGACCTCACCGCCGCGACCGGATCCGCGCACAGCGTGGTGGCCGTCCTGGCGCGCCGGGGCGTCGACCTGGTCGCCGCCCTGCTGGGCGTGCTGGCCGCCGGCCGGGTCTACGTCCCGGTGGACGCCCAGTGGCCCGCCGGACGCATCCGCACGGTCGTGGAACAGTGCGGCGCACAGGTGCTCCTGGTGGACGGGGCGCACGCCGGACTCGCCGCCTCCCTGGGCGTCGACGCGCGCGTGCTGCCCATCGCCGCGGCGGGCGCGCCGGAGGCGGGGGCCCCGTCGGCCGGGGCGTGCGGCGACGAGCCCGCCTACACCGTCTTCACGTCCGGGACGACGGGCGTCCCCAAGGGCGCGGTGAACACCCACCGGGGGCTGATGAACCACCTGTCGGCCAAGGTCACGGCCCTCGGCCTGACCGCCGACGACCGGGTCGCCCAGTCGGCGCCGCAGTCCTTCGACATCGCCGTCTGGCAGATGCTGGCGCCGCTCCTGGTCGGCGCGGAGTGCGTCGTGGTGTCCGACGAGGTCGTGCACGAGCCGGCGGCGTTCCTCTCCGCGCTGCGCGAGCGGCGGGTGAGCGTCCTCGAAGTGGTGCCCTCGCTGATGTACCCCCTGCTGGAGGAGCTGGACCGGACCGACCACCGCGGGTGGGAGCTGCGCTGGCTCCTGCTGGGCGGCGAGTCGGTCAAGCCGCAGCTGTGCACGGCCTGGCTGGAGCGCTTCCCGGAAATCCCGATCATGAATGTCTACGGGCCCACGGAGTGCGCCGACGACATCACCCACCACGTGGTCGGAAATGCCGGCGACCTCTCGGCCGATGGTGCGCACACCCCCATCGGAACACCCCTGCAGAACACCACGCTTTACGTCCTGCGCGAGGAGGAGGACGGGGCCTGGGTGGCGTGCGGGGCGGGAGAGAAGGGTGAGCTTTTCGCCAGTGGCGCCGGCGTCGGCCTCGGATACGTCCGGAATCCGGAAGCGACGGCCCGGGCGTTCTTCCGCGACCCCGCCGATCCGGCCGGTCGGATGTACCGCACCGGTGACGCCGCCGTGGTCGGCGAGGACGGCGTCTTCGTCTGCCTCGGGCGGCGGGACCGGCAGGTCAAGATCCGGGGCCACCGGATCGAGCTGGAGGAGATCGAGTCCCGGATCCTGTCCACCGGCCCGGTCCGGCAGTGCGCCGTGCTGCTGCACGAGTGGGAGGTCGCGGAGTCGCTCGTCACGCGCGAGGTCCTGGGCCGCGAACCGGCCGTGCGCACCCGGCGCCAGGAACTGCACGCCTTCCTGGTGCTCGACCCGGACGGCACCGTCGGCTCGGTGCGCGCCGCGCTCGCCGAGCACCTGCCACCGGTCATGTCCCCCGACCGGCTGATCCGCGTCGACGCACTGCCGACCACGCCCAACGGGAAGGCCGACTACGGCGCGCTCGCCGCCCGGCTGCACGGAAGCGGCGACTCCCGCCCGGCCTGGCTGGAGCCGCACGGCACCGCCGCGCAGGTCGCCGAGCTGTGGCGCGACGTCGTGGGGCGCTACCCGCAGCACCTGGACGAGGAGCTCGCGGAGGCCGGGCTCGACTCGCTGCACAGCATGGTGCTCGGCATCCGGCTCGGCGCGCTGGCCGGCAGCCGCGTCTCCACCGGGGACGTGCTGCGGGCGGTGACCTTCCGGGGCCTGCTGCAGGCCGTGGCCGACGCCACCCGGCGGCGGACGGAGACTCCCGCGGCGACCGCCCCGCCCTCCCTCGCCCTCCCCGACCCGCACGGCGGGCCGGTCGAGTGGCCGCTGGCCCGGCAGCAGCAGGGCGCCTGGTTCCACTGGCAGCTCGACCCGGAGAACCCCTACTACACCTACCAGGGGTACCTGGACGTGCGGGGAACCGTGGACGACGGCCGGCTCCGTGCCGCGTGGCGGGCCGCGCTCGCCCGCCACCCGCACCTCACGGGCGTCGTCACCGCCACCGAGGACGGCCCCCGGCTCCGCTTCCCGGCGTTCGACCTCGGCGACCTGGAGATCCGCGACCTGCGCGGCCCCCGCGGCGACGGCCCCGGCCCCGGCCCCGACTCCGGCCCCGACTCCGGGGAGACGGCCGAAAGCCCCGCCGCCCGGTTCCGGTCCTTCGCCGCGGCCGCCGCGGCCGAGCCCTTCGACCTGGAGAGCGAGCCCTTCGTCCGCGCCACCGGCTTCCGCGTCGCCGACGACCGGTTCCACCTGCTGCTGACCACCCACGAGCTGGCCCTGGACGGCTGGGGCGCCCAGGTCTTCGCCCGGACCTTCACCGAGGAGTACGCGGCGGCCGGGCCCGCGCGGCGCGAGCGGCGCCCCGAGCCCGACGGCGCGGCCGCCCTCGGCCGCTACCTCTCCTGGCAGGCGGCGGCCGAACGCTCCGGGGCCCTCGACGCGAGCCGCCGCTACTGGGCGGACGTGCTGGGCGAGCGGGTGCCCAGGCTCGGGGCGGTGCGCCCGGCGGCCGACGGCCCGGCCGGGCACGTCGCCGGGCTGGTGCAGCACCACCTCTCGGCGGAGACCGACCGGCTGCTGCACCGCCTCGCCCGGGAGGCCCGGGTGACGCCGTTCACCGTGCTGGCCACCGCCCTGTGGCTCGCCCTGTCCTCGGTCTTCGGCGAGGAGGACCTCGTCCTCGGCGTCCCGGTCACCCACCGCACGGCGCCGGAGGCCGAGCACGTCACCGCCTTCCTCATCAACATGGTGCCGCTCCGCATCGACCTGGACCCGGACCTGGCCTTCGGCGACGCGATCCGGCGGGTGGGTTCGCTGGCCGCCCGGGGGCTGGACCACTCCGACGTCCCGCTGGCCGACACCGTCGCCGCCGCGGCCCGGCGGGGCGCCCTGGGCGCGCACCGCACCCTCTTCGACGTGATGCTCAACATGCTCAACTTCCCCGCGGCCGAGGCCGACGGCGACCGGGACGCCACGATCGTCTTCCGCGAACTGTGGACGGGCTACACCAAGTACCCGCTGGCCTTCTACGCGCAGTCCCGCGAAGGCACCCTCCACCTCGAACTGGCCTACCTGGCCGACCGTTTCGCACCGGAGGCGATGGAACGGCTGCTGGCGGGCCTGGTCGCGATCCTCGACCGCGCCGCCGCCGACCCCGGCGAGCCGATGCGCCGCATCGCGGCCTCGGCCGGCCTGTCCGCACTGGCCATCGGATGACCGGGAGCGCCATGACCAGCACGCACCACGCACACGACCTGGGCCGGCGGGTGGCCGAACGGCTGCGCGGGGCCCCCGAGGACCCCGCCGTCCTCGGCCCCGACCCGCTGACGAACGGCGAGCTCGACCGCCTGAGCGGGGCCTGCGCCGACCGGCTGCGCGCGCTGGGCGTCGGCCCGGGCACGACCGTGGCCCTCGACGCCGGGCTCGGCAGCCGCTTCCCGGTGGCGCTGGTCGCGGTCCTCGCCACCGGGGCGGCCTACACCGCACTGGACTTCACCGACCCCGCGGCGGTGGCCCGGACCACCGCCGCGCTGTCCGCCGACGTCTGGATCGGCGGCGCCGACCGGACGCCGCCCGGCCGCACCGCCCTGGACCTCGACCCCGCGGCCCCGCCCGGCCGCACCGCCCCGGTCCTCGACCCCGCGGCCCCGCCCGGCCGGGCCGAGCGGCCCGGGCGGCCCGGAACCCGCCCCGGACCGGACCCGCAGGACGCCTTCCAGGCGGTCTTCACCTCGGGCTCGCTGGGCCGGCCCAAATGCGCGACCACCACCTACGCGGCGGTCGCCAACCGGCTGGACTGGTTCCTGGAGACCTACCCACTGCTCCCCGGCGACGTCGTCGCGGTGCACAAGGACGTGTCCCTGGTGGGCTCGCCGGTGGAGATCCTCACCGGGCTGCTGGGCGGTGCGGCGCTGTGCTTCCTGGACCGCGACACGCTGCTCGACCCGGACGAGCTGTGGGAGGCCGTCGAGGAGCACCGGGTCAGCCACCTGCTGGCCTCGCCGCCGGTCCTGGAGCTGCTGCTGGCCTCCGCGCCGCCCGCCGGCGGCGGGGCCGCCCTGCGGCTCGCCGCCTCCAGCGCCCAGGGGCTCTCCGCCGACCTGGCCGGCCGGTGGCGCAGGCGCTTCCCGCGCACCCGGCTGCTCAACATGTACGGCCTCACCGAGACCGCCTCGAACGTGAGCTGCTTCGAGGTCACCGACGACTCCCCGGGGCACGGCGGCACCGTGCCGGTGGGGCATCCGATCCCCGGATGCCGGATCCACCTGCTCGGCCCCGGCGGGCACCCGGTGCCCGCCGGGGAGACCGGCGAGATCCACCTCGGCGGGGTGTGCCTGGCCCGGGGGTACACCGGCCCGGACGGGGACACCGCAGCACGATTCGTCCCCGGCCCCCCGCCCGGCCGGGAACGGCTCTTCCGCACCGGGGACACCGGGCGGTGGACGGACCGGGGACTGGAGGTCCTCGGCAGAACCGACACGCAGATCAAGATCAGGGGGTACAAAGTCATGCCCGAAGAAGTGGAAGCGCTCCTCTCGGCCCTGCCCGACGTCACCGGCGCCGCCGCGCTCGCGGTGGGCGACCCGCTCGACGCGCGGGAGCTCGTGGCCTTCGTCGAGGGGCCGGCCGGCGTCGACACCGCCGCGGCCGCCCGGGCCCTCGCGCAGCAGCTGCCGGCCGCCGCGCGCCCCAGCCGGATCGTCCAGGTGGCGCGGATCCCGCGCACCGCCTCCGGGAAGGTCGACCGGGTCAGGCTGCCGGAACTGCTGGACGCTCCCGCACCGGCCGCACCGCCGCCCGCCGCGTCCTGCGCGGCCGTGGTGGAGGCCGTCTGGAAGCGCGTCCTGGAGGTCGAACAGGCCGGCCCCGACGACGACTTCTTCCAGACGCTCGGCGGCCACTCGCTGAAGGCCACCAGTGCCATCGCCGCGCTGCGCCGCGAACTGGGCGTCAAGGTGCCGCTGCGCATGATCTTCGACCGGCCGGTGCTCGCCGACTTCGTCACCGCGCTCGACGCCTTCACCGCCGAGCGGGGCGCAAGGGCCGGGGCGTGACCGCGGCGATCGAGTTCCCGCTGACCGTCGCGCAGCGGGGCGTGCTCGACGCGGAGGCCGGCCGGCTCGGACGCAGCAGCTACAACAACCCGCTGGCGCTGCGGATCACCGGACCGCTGGACCTCGAAGCCCTGGACCGGGCGTTCGCCGCGGCCGTCGCCCGGCACCCGCTGCTGCGCGGCGCGGTGGTCGAGGGCGGCGAACCGGAACGGCGGGTGCCGGCCGACCGCCCCGCCCCGGCCCTGGAGCGGGACGCCGGCCGCCCGGCCGGCCCGCCGGAACCGGCCGCGCTCGACGCCGAGCTGGCGCGCTACGCCGCCCTGCCGTTCGACCTGGTCGAGGGCCCGCTGGTGCGCGCCCGGGTGTACCCGCTGGACCGGGACGACCACGTGCTCCACCTGGTGGCGCACCACCTCGTCGCCGACGGCACCTCGATCGACCTGCTGGCCGCCGACGTCTCCCGCGCCTACCGCGCGGAACTCGGCGGCGGCCCCGGGGAGGCCGGGGCGCCGCCGGCGCCGTACGCCGACCACGCGCGGTGGGAGCACCGGTGGCTGGCCGAGGGCGGCCACCGGGACGAACTGCGCTCCTGGGAGGAGTACCTGGAGGGCGTTCCCGACGGCGTCCGCCTCGCCGTGCCCGGCCGGGCGGCGGACGGCGGGGGCACCGGGGCGCCGCTGACCCGCCGGTTCCCGGTCGACGGCGTGGCGGCCCTGCGCCGCGGCGCCGCCCGCAACCGGGGCACCCTGTTCGTCGCCGCCCTCACCGCGCTGCAGTGGACCCTGCACCGGCACAGCGGCCGGCGGCGATTCACCGTCCGGGTGCCGTTCTCCGGCCGGGTGGAGCCCGAACTCGCCGGGACGGTCGGGTACTTCGTGAACGTGCTGCCGCTGCGCGCGGTCATCGAACCCGGCAGCACCCCGGCGGAGCTGTTCGCGGCCAACAGCGCGGAGCTCCCCGACCTGCTCGACCGGCAGCTCGTCCCCGCCCCGCTGTTCGCGGCCGCCCGGCCGGCGGACGGGGCGGCGGCCGTGCTGCTCAACCTCCGGCCGCCGCGCGAACCGCTCTTCGCGGAGCACGGCTCCCCGGCCCGCGTCGTCCTCGCGGAGCCCGTCGTCGGCTACCAGCTGAGCCTGGTCGCGCAGGAGGAGGGCGACCGCCTGGTCTTCGACGCGCAGGCCGACCCCGCGGTCCTCACCGAGGCGGACCTCGTCGCGATCACCGACGGCTTCAGCACCCTGCTGTCCGAGCTGGCGGCCCCCGGGGCCGACGGGCGGGCGGCACCGTGAACACGAACTCGCAGGAGGCACCCCCCATGTCGGACCACCCTTCGGACACCGAGGTCGAGGACCTGTCGATCCTCAAGGAGCTCAACCGCTTCATGTGGGGCTCGGGCGACTACGAGGCGGTGGCCGCCCTGGTCCTGAAGGACGCGCTGGCCCTGGTGCACGACGCCGAGGTCGAGGCCGGGCAGCGGGTCCTCGACGTCGCGACCGGCACCGGCAACGTGGCCGTCGAAGCGGCCCGGACCGGCGCGGACGTCACCGGCCTGGACCTGACGCCCGAACACTTCGAGGTGGCGCGGCGGCGCGCCGCGGAGGCGGGCGTCACGGTGGCGTGGACGGAGGGCGACGCCGAGGCGCTGCCGTTCCCCGACGACTCCTTCGACCGCGTCTTCTCCACCTTCGGGAGCCAGTTCGCGCCCCGGCACGACCTGGTCGCCTCCGAACTCCTCCGGGTGTGCCGGCCCGGCGGCACGGTCGGACTCTGCAACTGGACCTCCGAGGGGTGGACTGGCCGGTTCACCGAGATCACCGCCCGCTACTTCCCGCCCGCCCCGGCGCACGTGATGCCGTCGATGGACTGGGGCGACGAGGAGTACGTCCGCGGCCTCTTCGAGCCGCTGGGCGGGGCGGTGGAGATCGAGCGGCGACGGGCCGACTACCGGTTCCCCGACGTGGACGCCCTGATGCGGTTCTTCTCCGCCAACTTCGGCCCCTGGCTGCTGGCCCGGCAGTCCATCACCCCGGCCGAGCGCTGGCACGAGCTGTACGCCGACCTGCGCGCCATGACCGCGGCCTTCGACGAGGGGACCACGGACACCCTGGTGCGCCCCGAGTACATCCGGGTGCTGGTGCGCAAGCCGGCCGCGGGGGCGTGAGGCGTGGACCTCGGGATCATGTTCTTCTCCAGCGTCGCCGGCGACGACAGCGCCCTGGCCTACGACCAGGTCCTGGAGATCGCCCGCACGGCCGACGCGGAGGGACTGTCCAGCGTCTGGCTGCCCGAACGGCACTTCCACCGCTTCGGCGGGCTCTTCCCCAACCCCGCCGTCCTGGGCGCCGCCGTCGCGGTGAGCACCCGGCGGATCGGGATCCGGGCCGGCAGCGTGGTGACCCCGCTGCACGACCCGCTGCGGATCGCCGAGGAGTGGGCCGTCGTCGACGCGCTCAGCCGCGGCCGGGTCGGGGTGTCGGTCGCCACCGGCTGGAGCCCCGTCGACTTCGCCCTCGGACCGGACCGCTTCGAGCACCGCCGGGAGGTCGGCCGGCAGCACACCGAGGAGCTGCGGGCGCTGTGGCGCGGCGAGTCGGTGCGGCGCAGGACGGGCGACGGCCGCACGGTCGAACTGTCCGTCCTGCCGCGCCCCCACCGGCCCGAACTGCCGCTCTGGGTCACCTCCTCCGGCTCCCGGGAATCCGTGCGGCAGGCCGCGGCGGGCGGCGCCAACCTCCTCACCCACCTGGTGGACCAGGACCTCTCCTCCCTCGGCGCGGCCGTCGCCGCCTACCGGGAGGAGTACCGCGGCGAGCACCCCGGCCGGGTCAGCGTCATGCTCCACACCTACCTCGACGAGGACACCGACCGGGCCCGGCGAACCGCCTCCGAGCCGCTGCTCGGCTACCTGCGCTCCGCGCTGCAGCTGGAACAGCTCGCCCACGGCGTGCCGGAGGAGGACCAGCTGTTCGACGAGGAACTGCTCGACATCAGCCACCGGCGCTACCTGGAGCGCGCCTCCCTGATCGGGGACGCCGCGCACTGCCGCGCCGTCCTGGAGCAGCTCGCCGACCTCGGCGTGGACGAGGTGGCCTGCCTCATCGACTTCGGGGTGCCGCACGAGGACGTCCTGGCGTCCGTCGGCCGGCTCGCCGCCCTCGGGCGGGAACTGCCCGCCGCGTGAAGCACCCCGCACCGCAACCGGACCAGCACCCATCCCACAGACAGGAAACCCCGTGACCGACACCCCCCACGTCCTCGACGCAGCCGAGGCCAACGCCGGCTGGGAGCGGGCGTACGCCGAACAGACCGGCACCCTCTGGCAGGACGAGCCGATCCCGCTCTCCGCCGAGGCGGTCTCCTTCCTCCGGGAGCACGGCACCCGCACCGTCGTCGACCTCGGCTGCGGCGACGGCCGCAACCTGCCGCCGCTGGTGCGGGCCGGCCTCCACGTCACCGGGGTGGACGCCTCCCGCACCGGCGCCGGCCGCGCCGCCGAGCGCCTGCGCCGGCACGAGCTGCCCGGCCTCGCCGTCACCGCCGACGCCGTCGACCTGCCCTTCCCGGACGGCGCCGTCGACGCCGTCACCTGCTTCGACGTCTTCAGCCACTTCACCGACCCGGCGGCCGCGCTCGCCGAGATCGCCCGGGTGCTGCGGCCCGGCGGCCAGTTCATGGTGAACGTCTTCAACACCGACGACAGCGAGTGCGGCCGGGGCGAGCTGCTCTTCGGCACGACCTACCGCTACCGGGGCACCGTCTTCCACTTCTACCGGGAGGACGAGCTGCGGGAGCTGCTCTCCGGCTGGAAGATCCTCGAATTCCGCACCGACACCTGGGACGACCCGCCGCACGGCGAGTTCCGGCCCGAGCCGCACACCCACAGCAACTTCGTGGTCAAGGCCGTCCGGGCCTGAACCGCCCCCTCCCGCCCGTGCGGGAGGGGGACCGCGGAGGCCGGGCGCCCCGGCCCCCGCGGGCGTCCGGCAGGACACGCCGAGGGGAGCACCATGACCGCCGACCACCGGAGCGGCGCACCGCGTCCGGTCCACATCTCGTCCATCGCCGCCGAACTCGGCACCCGGACGCCCCTGGAGGACCTGCGCAGCGCGCGGATCGCCCAGCAGCTCACGGTGCTGCGGGCCGAGGGCCTGGCGCACTGCCGCGTCGCCGGACCGACGGCACCCGAGCTGGCCGCCGCCTGCGCGACGAGGACGCTCGCCGCCGCCGGGGTCCGCCCCGACTCCGTCGTCTACTCCAGCGAGTCCTTCGCCGGGGAATCCGTCACCACCGACCTGTGGGACTTCCTGCTGTCGGTCGGCACCCCGGCCACCCCGGCGCTGGCGGTCAACGGCAACGGGTGCGGCAACCTGGCCAACGCCCTGGAGGTCGCCCGCAACCGGCTCCGGACGGAACCGGACGAGTCCTCGGCACTGGTCACGGTGGCCGACCGGCTGGACCACCACGACCGGTACCAGCCGAACGGCCAGACGGTGCTGAGCGACGGCGCCGCCTCCTGCCTCGTCACCACCGCGCCGCAGGGGCCCTCGTACCGGGTGCTGGGGATCTCCTGCCACCTGCGGGCGGACTGGCCGCAGGACGTGCCCGCGATGGCCTCCGCCCGCACGGTCATGGCCGGGGTCGAGGCCGCCGTCACCCGGCTGCGGAGCCGACTGCCCGATCCGGCAACGGAGTTCGGCCGTCTGATCACCGGCAACTACGGCTCCAGCACCCGCAGCTTCCTGGCCATGGCGGCGGGCCTCGACCCGGACGACGCCTACGCCCCGCTGGCCGCCGACACCGGGCACTGCTTCGCGGCCGACCCGCTGCTCGCCCTCGACGCGCTGGAACGCGAGGGCGCGGTCCTCCCGGGCGAGCGGCTGCTCGTCCTCGCCACCAGCTCCCGGTCCTGGTCCGCCGTCGCACTGGAGTACTGCGCATGACCGCCTCGCCCTACTTCCCGCTCGCGCCCGAGCAGCGCAGCATGCTCTTCCTCGAAGGACTCTTCGGGCCCGGGATCTTCCACAACATGAGCGTCACCGTGCGGGTGCCGCCGGGCACCGGACTGCCGGACGTGCGGCGGGCGGTGGAACGCCTGCAGGACCGGCACGACGCGCTGCGCAGCGGCCTGGCCGGGTACGCCCCGCTGCTCCAGCGCCTGGACCCGGTGCCGGCCCGGGTCGCGCTGCCGACCGCGGAGCCCGGCGAGACCGCCGCCGCGCAGCTCACCCGCCGCAGGCGCGAACTCCTCAACGCCGAACAGGTCCGGCACCGGTCGGGGCGGGCCCACTACGAACTGATCCGCTCGGCGGACCGGACCGAGCAGTACCTGCTGGTGTCCCTGGACCACTTCGTCTGCGACAGCACCGCCGCCGGCGTCGTCGCGGCCGACCTCGAACGCCTGCTCGACGGCGTGGACCCGGGCCCCGCACCCGCGCCCTTCGGCGAGCTGTGCCGCGCCCGCAGCCGCGCCGCCGACCCGGAGCGGGAGGCCGGCCACTGGAACCGGCTCCTCTCGGGCGTCGGACCACTGACCGGCCTCGCCCCGCGCCCGCCGGCCGGCCCCGCGCCCACCCGGGGCCAGGTCGACACCGTCATCGCCGGCCCGACCCACCACGACAGGCTGGCCGCACTGAGCGACCGGCACGGCGCCACGCCGTTCTCGGTGATGGCCGCGCTGACGGCGGTGGCGGTCTGGCACCGGACGGGGCAACGGGACTTCGCCTTCTTCACCCCCGTCTCGACCCGGCAGGACGCGGACGCCGCGGCGGTCGGCTGCTTCGCGCACGACCGCCCGGTCGTCGGCCGGGTCGATCCGGACGGGACGCTCGCCGCGACCGTCCGGTCGCTGCTGGCGGGCTACTGGCGGAGCTACCGCAACTCCGCCCTCGCCGTGCCCGACCTGGCGCACCAGGTGCCCGCCTTCGGCCGGACCCTGCTCGCCGGCCCGGTGGACTACCTCCAACTGCACGTCTGGATGGAGCCGGACGCGCCGGGCGCGGTGCCCCGGGACAGCCGCACCGAGTCCGAGCACGGCGAGTTCACCCCCGCCCACGACCTGACCGTCACCACGCTGCGGTTCGGCCTCTCGCCGAACCGGACGACCGTCCGCGCCTACTTCGGCGGCCCGGCTCCGGGGCGGGCCGCCGCCGAACGCCTCGGCGCGGACGTGCTGGCCCTGCTCGCCACCGCCGCGGAGCCCGGCGACCACCGGGTGGGCGAACTGGCGCGCCGCGCCCTCGACTAGGCCCTGCCCGGCACGCCCGCCGGGCGCTGCCCGGCCCCGCCCCGCCCGCCCGGCGGCGCGCGCCCCGCCCCCACGTACGACACAGGGAGAGAACCATCGACACCCAGGACCAGATCAGGCTCGTCCTCCGCGAGATGCCCAAACTGGCCGACGCGGCAGCCGTGCTGCCCGCCGACGCCGACCTGTGGAGCGCGGGCATGGACTCACTGACGAGCGTGCAGGTGATGGTGCGTCTGGAGGACCGGTTCGACGTCGAGTTCCCCGACGCGACCCTCACCCGCGAAACCTTCTCCAGCATCGCGGCCCTCACGAAGGTGCTCTCCGACCTGCTCGGCGAGCACCCCGGGACCGGCGCGTCATGACCGGCCGGAACGGCGGGACGCCGGAGTCCGTGGAACGCGCCGCGGCCGCCGCGGCCGCCGCCTCCTCGTCGGTCGACGGGCAGGCGCGCTTCCCCGCGGAGGCGACCGCCGCCCTGCGGGCCGGGGGGCTCCTCAACGCGGCGGTGCCGACCCGCCTCGGCGGACTCGGCCTCCCCCTGCCCGAACTGGTCCGCATCGCGGGCCGGCTGGCGGCGGCGTGCGGATCCGCGGCGATGGTGTGGTCCATGCACCAGGTCCAGATGGCCTGCCTGGCCCGGCACCATCCGGACGCGCCGCTGCTGGCCCGGGCGATCGCCGAACAGTGGCTGGTCGCCTCGGTCACCAGCGAGAACGGCGTCGGCGGCGACCTGAGGTCCAGCCGTACCGGGATCGGCACCGGCGAGGGGCGGTGCACCCTGGACAAGCAGGGCCCCACCGTCTCCTACGGCGCGCACGCGGACGCGTTCCTGGTGACCGCCCGCCGGTCCGCCGACGCCGCACCGGGCGACCAGGTCGCCGTCTTCGTCTCCCGCGAACAGAGCGACCTGCGGCAGACCGGCGAGTGGAACACGCTGGGGATGCGCGGCACCTGCAGCCCGTCGTTCGACCTGCGCGCGGAGTTCGACCCGGCACAGGTGCTCCCGGTGCCGTTCGGCGACGTCGCCGCCCGCACCATGGTCCCGCTGTCCCACCTCCTCTGGTCGGGCGTCTGGGTCGGCCTCGCCGCCGAGGCGGTCGACCGGGCCGTCCGCGCCACCCGGCGGCGCAGCCGGGGCGGTCCGCTCGCCGACCGCCCCGAACTGGCCGTCGCCCACGCCCGACTGGCCGGCATCCGGGCCCAGTTGGACGCCGCGACCAGATCGGCCGAACCGGTGCTCGAACACGGCGGGCAGCCCACGATGGGGCTCGCCGTGGAGCTGAACGCCCTCAAGGTCGGAGTCTCCGAGACCGCCCTCGACGTCGCCCGGCTGGCACTGGCCGTGTGCGGGATGGCGGGCTTCAGCGAGGACGGGCCCCACTCCGTGGCCAGGATCCTGCGGGACCTCTTCTCCGCCCCCCTGATGATCGGCAACGGCCGGCTGCTGGCCGCCAACTCCCAGATGATGCTGCTGTCCGGAGGCGCACGATGAACACGGCCCAGGCCACCCCGAACGACGGACGGCCGGGCACCGCGGCGCCCGGGGTACCGCTGACCACCCGGGCGGACGCGCGCGTCCTCGACGGCCTGCGGACCGCACTGGGCGGCCTCCTGGACGGGCCGAGCCGCGAGCACTACACCGCGCCCCCGGTGATCGCCCGCCGGACCGTCGAACTCGCCGGCTACCACACCTCCTTCCCCCAACTGCTCGGCGCCGTCCACGGCGGGCACGACGGCGAACCCGCCCCCACCGACCTGGTGCTGACCCCGGCCGCCTGCCACCACCTCTACCCGCTGCTGGCCGCGGAGGGCGGGCCGGCCGGGGGCACGCTGAGCGTGGAGGCCCAGTGCTACCGCGGCGAGCTGACCACCGAGTCCGGCCGACTGCGGTCCTTCCGGATGTACGAGTTCGTCACCGTCGGCCGCCCCGAGGAGGTCGAGCGGTGGCGCGACGCGGCGCTGACCCGCGCCGGGGAACTGCTGCACCGCCTCGGGCTGTCGCCCCGCACCGAGGCCGCCAACGACCCGTTCTTCGGCCGGGCCGGGAGGCTGGCGGCCAACCTCCAGCACGCCCAGCAGCTCAAGTGGGAACTGGTGGTGCCCACTTCGGACGGGATCGAGCAGGCGGTGTCCTCGGCCAACTACCACAAGGAGCACTTCGGCGAGGCGTTCGGCCTGTCGGACGGCGACGGGCAGCCCGCGCACAGCGCCTGCCTCGCCTTCGGCCTCGACCGCCTGGTCCTCGCGCTGCGGCACCGGTACGAATTCGACACCGGGCGGTGGCCGCAGGACGTACGATCGCTGCTCGCCCTGTGAATCCGTGCCCGCGCCACCGTGACCGCGCCGAGAGGCAATCCCCATGACGACCTTTCGCGAGATCGAGACACCACGACAACAGTCGCTCTGGTCACGGGACTTGACTCTCTTCCTGACCGCCCGCACCGTCTCGGCCCTGGGCGACGCGATGCTCCCGGTGGCCCTGACCGTCGTGATGCTCGACCTCGGTTACGGGGCCAGCGGGGTGGGGTACGCGCTGGCCGCGTGGATGGCGCCGTTCGCGCTGCTGGTGCTGTTCGGCGGAGTGCTGGCGGACCGCTACTCGCCGCGGCGCGTCATGATCCACGCCGACAACGTCCGACTGGTGGTGCAGGCGGTCCTCGCCGTGGAACTGTTCGGCGGTGACGTGCCGTTGTGGCACCTGCTGGTCGGGCAGGCGGTCAGCGGCGCGGCGGCAGCGCTGTTCCAGCCCGGCGTGATGGGCATCATGGCGCAGGTCGCGACCGACGTGCAGCGGGCCGGCGCCGTGCTCAGGACGGGGGAGTCGCTGGCCCGGATGGCCGGGCCGGTGCTGTCTGCCCTCTGCGTGGCGCTGTCCGGCGCCGGCGCCTCGTTCGCGATCAACGGCGCCACCTTCGGCGTCAGCGCCCTCTGCCTGACGGCGTTGCGCGTCAGCGCGGCGCCCCCGGCCCGGAAGGCGGCCGAATCGACCTGGCGGAGCCTGGTCACCGGCTGGCGGGAATTCCGCTCCCGCCGCTGGCTGTGGATGGTCATCCTGGTCTGGGCCGTCAACGGCCTGCTCGTCTTCGGCCCCCAACTGCCGCTGCTCGCCACGGTGATCGTGGGGGAGCACGGCTCCCGGGGGTACGCGGTGGTCGAGGCCGCACTCGGCACGGGCATGGTGGCCGGAGGACTCGTCGCCCTGCGGCTCCGCCCCGCACGGCCGCTGGCCGCGGGACTCCTGGCCATGCTTCCGTGGGCGCTGCCCCCGCTGGCCACCGCCGCCGGATGGCCGCTGGCGGTGGTGGCGGCCGCCTCCGCGGTCGCCGGCACCGGCTGGGCGTTCTGGAGCGTCATGTGGGCCTCGACCGTGGCGACCCACGTACCCGCCGGTGTCGTCAACCGGGTGTACGCCTACGACGTGGCCGGCTCGGTGCTCAGCATCCCGATCGGCCGGGCCCTCGCCGGTCCCGTCGGGGAGCTCACCGGCAACGCGAACCTGCTGGCGGCCTCCGCCTGGATCGGCGTGGCCGGCTGCCTCGTCCTGCTGTCCGCGCGGCCGGTGCGCGACCTGCGCCGGATCGAAACCCCCGTGGCGGGGTGAGCGGCGTGCTCCGGATCAGGCCCTTCACCGCCGCCGACGCCGCGGTACTGCCCTCGTGGCTCGACGGCCCCGGGGAGCTCCGGCTCTGGGCGGGCGACGCCTTCCGCTGGCCGCTGGACCCGCCCCAACTCGCCCGCTACCGGGCCGAGTCGGAGACCGGGTCCCGCCGCACCTGGAGCGCCGTGGAGGGCGACCCCGAGCGCCTCGTCGGCCACTGCTCCCTCCTCGTCACCCCGGACGGCCGACGCGGACGCCTCGGACGGGTCCTCGTCGCCCCCCGCGAACGGCACGGCGGCCGCGGCGCGGCGATGCTGCGGGGCGTGCTGGCCGAGGCGTTCGACGGCCTGGGCCTGACCGAGGTGGAACTCGGCGTCTACACCCGCAACACCGCGGCCCTCGCCCTCTACGAACGCCTCGGCTTCACCCCGCCGGCCGACCCCGCGCCCGACCCGCCGGCCCCGCCCGACCCCTGGTCGGTGACCACGCTGACCCTCCGCTCCCCGCCCCGGCCCGACCTGCCCCGATGAGCGGCGCCGGCTGCACGTCTCGTCCTCGCGACCGCGTTCCGACCACGCACCATCCCTGACCTGCCGCGGTGCCGCCGAGCCTGCGGGGCCGTCCGGGATGGCCTCGCCCCGGAGGCGGCGTGCGTCGCCCACCCGGCCACCACGAACGCGCCGTGATCGACGCGGCCACCCTCTGGACCGTTCGGCGGCTGGTATCCCGATCGGCCGTCTACTGGATCAGCGCGGCGTGGTGACGGCAGGCTCCACTGCTTGGCGAGCACGAGTGACACTCGCCCGAGGGGACGCGGTGCCGGTAAGAGGCCGAACCCGTTGAGTCGGGAGCCGCGAGCGATGACTACCGGGAGTGGCGAGACGGCCTACTGTCCGACGCCGGCCAATGCGGGCCGAGCCCGCTCGCGGCCGGATGCTCGGTGGCCACGTCGAGATCCTGGCTGATCCTGCCCGTGGCCGAGGGCACGCCACGATCCGGTCCTCACCCGGGCCGACCTGTCGATCGCTGGGGCTCGCCGCGGTCGGGGAGCGCTGAACGTTCACCGCGACCGCTGGTCTCACCGATCAGGTGGCCGTGACGCTGATAGCCGATCTCGTCGGGGTGTGAACGGACGCGGACGCTGCGCCAGGCGGCATCGAAGTCCAATTGTCCGTTGCGGGCCCGGCAGAGCCTGAGCGCCTTCCAACTCGTGCACGGTGCAAGGAGCCAACGCTTCAGGGACGTCGTCACGGGTGCCTCGCTTCTACTTGGTCGATGGGCCTTCCCGTCTCGTGGTTCAGGCCGTAGACGTCGATCAACTCTGGGGCGGCCTCCTTGAACGCCTTCAGGAGCGCCTTCATCGCCGTGGCGTCGCCGCAGACCGGGTCGGAAGCCGAGCTCAACCTCGCCAAGGCGTCGAGCGCCGGGTACCACCACTCGTTCCCGGTCCGTACGCTCCTTGCCAGTTGCTGGAACGGTCTGATGTCCACGGTCCCGAGCTCGTCAGGGTGCCGTTCGAGGTAGTCGAGCAAGAGGAGCTCTGGATCGCTGTACAGGGCGTCCCTCAGGTACGTCAGCCGCTGGACCCTCGCCCGGTCTTGTCGCCGTTGGAGGGCGGCTTCGCGGGTATCGGCGTCAAGGAAGAGCTGGACCTTGGAGGCGAGTCCCCGGTAATACCCGTCAGGGCTGTCGTACCCTCGCCCGAGCTCGGCGTTGAGCCAGTCCTGCGCGGGTCGTACCTCGTCGACGGACCAGAGCTCGGACAACGGTGTCGCGCGTTCCAGCAGGTCTCGGGCCACGAGCGACTCGATGTTCCGGTGATCTTCCGTGCCGGGCCGCCATTCGGCCGAGAACGTGGCCCTGAAGAAGAGCTCCGGCGTCCGGCTGCGCAGAGGCCGCCGCTCCACCACGCACGTGAACCTCCCGCGCGTCCGACGGCGGCCGAAGAGGCGCTTCACTCGCCCACCTTGTTCAGCTCCACCACGGACAGCAGTTCGGGGTCGTCCTTCACCATCGTCATGATGTCCTGCTCCGGCCGACGGCCGTCCGCACGGACGACCCCCGCGAGAACGGTTGCCAGACGCTTGAAGTCGGCCAGCCGGCCGTGGTTCACCACGGCTTCCCAGACCATCGCGAGTGCCAGCTCGTACGGCTTCCCTGACGGGCTCCGCTCCAGCCACGCCGCGAGGGTGGGAAACAGGTCGGGATAATCGTCCGGGGCATCGAACACGCCATCCAGAGCAGCTCTGACCACCTCGGCCGCATTCGACTCCGGTACCACGGCGAGCGTGCGCGCATCCGCCCGCAGGAGTGCCAGGACCCCGAGCCGCACCGCCGTGGTCGCGCCCGAACGCCGGTGCACGGACCGGAGCGTATCGACGAACCACGGCAGGCCGTTCTCCTGGCGGAGCGCCACCCCGAAGGCATCCAGGACGTCACCCCAGACCGTCGGGCTGCCGTTGTCGGCTACCCGCCTGATGCGGGTCATGGCCGCGTCGCGCTGCTCGTCCAGCAACTCGCAGCACACCTGGACGACCAACCGCTGGCCCTCTTCTGACTTGCGCGCGGCAGTGTCATAGAGCAACGCGCGGGTGGGACGGCCAAGGGTGCCGTCCTCGGCCGCACCGATGAGGACTCTGGCAGCGAACGCCCGGCGCCGAGGTGTCGTGGCGAGATCCCGCAGCACCGCGAGGCCCTGGGTGTCCCGGGTGGCCAACAGCACGCTCTTGATGGCACGGATCGGGGCGCCATCCGGTTCGGCTCGCTGCTCCGGAGAGTCGGACATGATCCACTCCAGCACCCGGCGTCGCACATCCGGGTACTCGCGCCACACCCGGATCAGCAGCTCGTTCCCGTACGCCGCGGCGCGGAACGAGGCCACACCGGATTCGTCGACCTCGGCCCCGATCGCCTTCAGACGGGTCTGCAAGCCTCGGCCGGCGAACGATCCCCGGAGGTCGGAGCGCTTCTCCTTCGTGGCCGCCTCCCCACCCGCGGTGCCTCCGGAGAGCAGGTCGACCAGCCGGTGCCCCTCCTCGATGGCCTCCTCGACCTTGACCGAGCCCCGGACAGCGAGCACGAGGGAGTAGCAACGCTCCTCGAGCGTCAGAGCCGACACCCGCCCGACGCCGTCGATCGTTTTGGCGGGTGCCGATGCCTCCGCCAGCCGTTGGTCCAGTTCCTCGGACCAACCGCGAACCAGCCGTTTGAGCACGTCGGCGTACTCCACGAGGTCTGATCGGAACTTCGGATCGTCGACCTCCTGCCCGGGCACCAACGGATCGAACTCGGCCGTGATCTTGAGGAAGTCGCGGACGAAGCGGCTCGAACGGACCGCGCTCCACTCCTTGATGTCCCGGGCGATATCGCGCCTCTCGAGATCCGCGGCCAGGGCTTCTCCGCGGCGGGACTTGATGTGGTTCCGGACCACCGGCCATGCGGGCGGCGAGTCCTTGAGCTCGAAGACCGCGATCTCTGCGGGGACCTCGGCCTTGCGCGCCGACCAGAGCTCCTCCGTCACCGTGATGAGGAGGAAGGAGTTCAGTTCCCGGAGCTCAGCCGCATACCGTGGAAGTTCGGCCAGGAGACTCTCGCGCAACTGGTCGGTCTCGCCGTCCCGTAGTTCCAGGAGCTGCCCTCTCCCGGGCTTGCGCGGAAGCTGGGACACCATGAGCCGCTGCCAGTCGCCGTCCAGGAGGACGATGCTCCGGCCGTCGCCCGCCACCACTGCCAACTGGCGCTTACCGAACGTCGTCGCCCCGATCTCCGGCCGGACCACCACGACCGCGAGCGGATACTCCGAGCTCAGCGCCTTCTGGACCCGCTCGGCCGCCGCCGCCCATGTCGGCGGCTCGACGTAGACCTTGTCGAGCATGGCTCTGCCAGGGTCGATCAGAGTCTCTTCCATGGGCTTGTCGACCGTCGTCGTCGGGTTGAACGTCGGTTTGTAGAGCACGTCGCGAGCAGTTTCGACATAGACGGAACTGCTGCGCGCCTGTGCGGGGGCCGGGCCCTCGTGATCGGCGGGCGTCGTTGCGGCCGGCGCGGGGCTCTCCGTCTCCGCAGCGAAGTCGGGGGCGAGCGGAGTCTCCCCTGGCTCACCTGACTCCCCTGGCCTGGTCTCAGGGAAGTCCAGTCCCGGTTGTTCCCGGTCGGGTGCGCCATCGGCCGTTTCCGCCTCGTCGGCCGGGCTCGCGGCGCCCTCACGCGGGCTTGCCGACGTGTTCATGACATTATCCACGGTCTCGTCCTCCTCGGGGGCGATTCGCTGGTACCGGGTCCGGCACCCCGCCGGAACCCGGGCGTGGCTAGTTGATGGTGATGTCGCCGGCTTGCTCGACGTAGCCCTTGACGCCGTTGAAGATCCGCTGACCGACCGCGGGACGAACCGACGGGTGAGGAGTCGGGAGCGGCCCCTCGGTCGGCGCCGCTCCGAGCTCCGGCCATGGATCGGTCGCCTTCAGCAGCTCCGCGTTCACCGTCGGCACGTGCACCCACGCGGGCTCGGCGAACTTTTTCTCCACCACCGCCCGGGTGAACCGGAAGTCCTCGGCCCGGAGGCGCTCGGTCCGGCCGGCCCGAACGATGACCTGGAAGGCCTCGTGGGACAGGACCAACGCGACGAACGCCCCGCGTTCCTCGGCGACCTCTACTGCGTCGCGAGCCGCGTCGCTGTTCACGAAACGGCACAGATCGTTGATCGGATCTCCCCGGTGGCTGTCCGGCAGCGGCCCCACGTGCACACTCATCCGTACGCGGATCGGCGCGACGGAGGCCAGCCGCTCCCGGTCGTGACCGGCCAGGAGCCTGTGCAGGTTTTCCGCCAGGGGATCGACCAGAAGGCGCGCCCGCGCCAGCGGAAGAGCCAGGATGAGACCGTCGCCCGTGGGGTCTCGGTACAGCGGGTAGCGCCACTCGAATTCGAGACCGCTCTGGGCGAACGCGGTGGTGAGCATGCTTTCGAGGTCCTCCCAGTGGTTCGCCATGCGCCATGAATCGACGACGCTGTAACCCTTCATGTCGAGCACGAAGAGTGCCCGGTAGTCAGGGATGTCGCGAGGGTCTCCGGGAGCGGTGGTCCGGTGCATGGCTGGCGCCCTTTCACAACAGAATGGGAGGAGGCCGCGATGGGCCCGTTCAGCGGTGTACCGATGATGCGGCGACGACACGGGCAGCGCTGCCCACTTCTGGGCAGTAGCCGGGTGAGCCGTATCTCAGGCGGTCGGGCGCCAGGCTCGCAGGCCCGCGAGGTCGGCGACCACCAGTTCCCTGGCGTGCGCTTGGACGAGTCCTCGCACGCGAAGCGGCCGCAGTGCCTCCACGACGGAGTTGCGTGAGCAGCCGATCAGTTGAGCGATCTCGTCCTGCGACAGCCTGATGCGCACGAGGCCCCGAACCGGATGGGCTGTTGACTCTGCCAGTCGCAGCAACGCCGCCACAAGGCGGATCGGAACGGAAGCGGTCGCCAACTCCTGGCGGATCTGGTCGCTTTGCTGTACCTGTCCCACCGTGTGCCGCATGAGGACCTGAAGTAGCCGGTGCTCGTCGATGAACGCGTGGAACTCGGGAGCCGGGACGATGTGGATGGTGCACGGTTCCACGGCGATCACTGTCGCACTGCGCGATCCCTCTGTGAGTACGGCGAGTTCACCGAGCAGGTCGCCGGCTCCCCGGACCGCCAGCATGGTCCGTCGGCCGGTCTCGTCACGTCTGGTCACAGCCACTGATCCGGAGGCGAGTGCCAGGACGTGGGTTCCGGGGGCGTCCTGTATCAGCAGGACGCTTCTGGTCTTCCGGTGTCGGGGAGGTGCGAGCGCGCACAGTTTCTCCCAGAGTCGCTCCCCGAACAGCATTCGATGAGTCTGATACACATCTCCTCCATGCACAAGAATGTCTATTTCGAGCAGTGTTCGACCGGAAGGCGTCAGAGATTGAAGAGAGCAATGAGTACGGATGACGCGACCAGGACCAGGCCGAACTGAAGCACCGTTATCGAAACTCGCAGCAGTCGGTACTTCCGAATGGCGAGCGCGGCCAGCTCTACCGCCTTCCGGCTGTCGGCGATATCGAGGTCGGCCACCGAAAGGTGGTGCACGGTGGTCAGCAGCTGGTGCTCCGTCATGGTGGCCACATCGAGGAATGAGAGCCGGTCCGGTGCGACGGACGGGGGGAGTGAAGGGTTGAGCGCGGCCGCGGCGAATAGCAGGGAGATCACCATCGCGCTGCCCCCGAGCATCGCCGGGACGGCTGCCCACACGGGAACCCCAGAGGCCGCCGCGAGGACCGCCACTTCCAAGGCACCCGCGATGCTTGCCATCGAGCAGACCGAACCCGCCTTCGCATCGGCGCGCTGGACCTCCGCGCCCGCCTCGGCCGCTAGAAGATCCAAACGTCGGGAGATCGGCCCCGGTTCGCTCCGTGCGGGGGCCGGTACCACTGAGTTCGGGACCGAAGATCGACTCTCTGCCCGCCTGACCATCACGCCTCCCCAACGAGACGACGGCATTCAATGTGATCTCATCGTTTCCCGGCGCACCCCCTCCTATCGCCCAGATCTTGACTGTTCGAAGGTGGCCCTCGACACACCGGTGTGGTGGGTGCCCAGTTCCAGAACATCGGATCGAACCCGGCGCGCCAGGAGAAGCGTAGAAGGGTTCACCAGAATCCGGTGGCGGTCCGCCGAGATTCACCGGCCTGCAAGGGAACTGACAGGATCGTTCGTCGATAGATCGCCAGACATGGTCGCTATCGGGACATTCTTGACTTGCTCGGATTGCATGCCACCCCGTCGATCGCTTCGCATCCAGGGCGTGTGGGATGGATCGACTGCGACTGCTGTTCCGGTGCCGCGGCCTGCCTGTACCGTTTCGGAAGTCGATCAGTTCGAATTCGGATCCCGTGGGCCCTGATGCAGGCCGGGTGCAGGACGAGGCCGGGTAGGAGAGCACTGCGCAACGGGTCGAGACTGTTGGGTCTCGCTTTCTCGGTGCTCATGGCCGGCGGCACCGGTCGCTGCGCATCAGGCATGCCCCGTCGGCACTGGGACCCGGCGGTCACCTTGAGTGAGACGTTCGGGAGAGCCCTTCCCGGACCGACCGCCTTGCTTGTCCACAGACCGGTCTGGTTGTCCTCGGGTTGGCTGGCGAACGGTGTCCGCGCGGAGCTTGACGTAATGATTGCGTCATTCTATCGTCGATGCATGCTCTTTCCTACGCCTCCCCTCGCTGTCGATGACGAGCGGGTACTTGACGAGATCGAGAGCATGCGGCTCGTGCTGCGGCACCAGGTTCGCACGGCCCCGGTCAAGTGGACCGAGGGCCTGCGCAAATTCCTGACGGCCGATGCCGTGGCGGCTTCGAACTCCATCGAGGGCTTCAGGGTGTCCACCGTCGATGTCGAGGACCTGTTGGAAGGCGAGCGCGATGTGGAGGTGTCAGAAGAGAATCGCGAGGAGACGCTCGCTTACCAGCGGATGATGACGTACATCCAGACGTTGCACGACGTCGACGACTTCTCCTACAGCAAGGAACTGCTCAACGCGCTGCATTGGATGCTGCAGGGCCACCGCCACACTGTGCGGAAGCCAGCCGGCCAGTGGCGCCGTGGACCGGTGTACGTGACCGATGCCCGCGATCCGAGTATCGCCGCCTACACCGCACCTGACGCGGAGGAAGTTCCTTCGCTGATGGAGGAGTTGGTGGATTGGCTGAATGACGGCGATGACACGCATCCACTTGTGCGGGCCGCGATGGCGCATCTGCAGCTGGTGTCCATCCATCCTTGGGCCTACGGGAACGGTCGGATGTCGCGCTCGCTGCAGACTCTCATGATCGCTCGGGAGGGCGTCCTCGCCCCGGAGTTCTCGTCGATCGAGGCATGGCTGGGGCGCCCGGGCAACACCTGGGAGTACTACCGGGAACTCGGACGCCGAGGCTCCGAATTCCTGCCCGACCAGGATGTCTCCGGGTGGGTCCGCTTCAACTTGACCGCCTACCACCAGCAGGCGCAGACCGTGCAGGGCCGCCTGGACAGGTCCGGGCAGGTCTGGGGCCTGCTTGCGGACTTTGTCGAGACGGCCGGCATGGACGAGCGGGTGGTGACGGCCCTGCACGACGTGGCCATGGCCGGCCGGGTGCGACGCTCGCGATACGAACACGCGGAGGGACTGAGTGTGCAGCAGGCACAACGGGACCTGCGTGAACTGGTCACTGCTCAGGTGCTGGAGCCTGTCGGCCGAACTCGGGCCAGGTACTACACGGCCGGACCGCGTTTCCCGGAGCGGGCACTAGGCGTGGCACGTACGCCAATGCGCCTCGTCGACCCGTTCGTCGGCTGAGACCCCGCTGGTAGGTGGGGGCAGCGCCCGGGGCCCGTGTGGTCGCAGGACGGCGGGCGATGCAGTGCCGGAGCCTCCGGTGCCCGGGTGCCGAGTTCGATCTGGGTGCACCGCTGGTGCACATCACTACGAGCTGAAGCTGCGGAGGCTTCCACCGCAACGGCATCGGTGCAGGCCAGCGACTCGCTGGCCTGCACCGACGTGAACGGCCCGATCTGCATGTGCGCAGGTCGGAGGCCCCTTTAGAGGTCGTAGTACATCTCGAACTCGTGCGGGTGCGGCCGCAGGGCGATCGGGGCGATCTCGTGGGTGCGCTTGTAGTCGATCCAGGTCTCGATCAGGTCGGTGGTGAAGACGCCGCCCGCGAGGAGGTACTCGTGGTCGGCCTCCAGGGCGTCGAGGACGGCGCCGAGGGAGGCGGGGACCTGGGGGACGGCGGCGTGCTCGTCGGGGGCGAGCTCGTAGAGGTCCTTGTCGACGGGCTCCAGCGGCTCGATCTTGTTCTTGATGCCGTCGAGGCCGGCCATCAGCATGGCGGAGAAGGCCAGGTAGGGGTTGGAGGCCGGGTCGGGGGCGCGGAACTCGATGCGCTTGGCCTTGGCGTTGGAGCCGGTGATCGGGATCCGGATCGCGGCGGAGCGGTTGCGCTGCGAGTAGACCAGGTTGACGGGGGCCTCGAAGCCGGGGACCAGGCGGTGGTAGGAGTTCACCGAGGGGTTGGTGAAGGCCAGCAGCGAGGGGGCGTGCTTGAGGATGCCGCCGATGTAGTAGCGGGCGGTGTCGGACAGGCCCGCGTAGCCCTGCTCGTCGTAGAAGAGCGGGGAGCCGCCGGTCCACAGCGACTGGTGGACGTGCATGCCGGAGCCGTTGTCGCCGAAGATCGGCTTGGGCATGAAGGTGGCGGTCTTGCCCGCCCGCCAGGCGACGTTCTTGATGATGTACTTGAACAGCATCAGGTCGTCGGCGGCGTGCAGCAGGGTGTTGAACTTGTAGTTGATCTCGGCCTGTCCGGCGGTGCCGACCTCGTGGTGCTGGCGCTCGACCTCCAGGCCGGCCTTGGCGAGTTCGAGGGACATCTCGGCGCGCAGGTCGGCGAAGTGGTCGACCGGCGGGACGGGGAAGTAGCCGCCCTTGTACTTGACCTTGTAGCCGCGCGCGTCGCCCTCGGCGGAGCCGCTGTTCCAGGCGCCGGCCACCGAGTCGATGTGGTAGTAGGAGGCGTTGGCGGAGGTCTCGAAGCGCACCGAGTCGAAGACGTAGAACTCGGCCTCGGGCCCGAAGTAGGCGGTCTCGGCGATGCCGGAGGAGGCCAGGTACGCCTCGGCCTTGCGGGCGACGTTGCGCGGGTCGCGGCTGTACGCCTCGCCGGTGATCGGGTCCTGGATGAAGAAGTTGATGTTGAGGTGCTTCTCGGCCCGGAACGGGTCCAGCCGGGCGGTGGCGAGGTCGGGCACCAGGGCCATGTCGGACTCGTGGATGGCCTGGAAGCCGCGGATCGAGGAGCCGTCGAACATCAGGGTCTCGGACGGGTCGAAGGTCGCCGCCGGGATCGAGAAGTGCTGCAGCACGCCCGGCAGGTCGCAGAACCGGACGTCGACGAACTTGATGTCGTTGTCCGCGATGTACTGCTTCACCTCGTCGGCGTTGGTGAACATCCGTACTCCTCCTCGGCGTGCACGGTCTGAGTCTCCGTCAGGGGCGACGGGAGCCCCGGTGCAGGGGCTCACGATAGGAACGGCCCGTTTCCGACTCGTGACTCGCTTGTTTCCCACATGTTAACCGGGCCATTCGGGTGGCTGGCAAAGTGGGACGGTTCCGGGCAAAATCCCTGCCCCGTAGCGGCGCTGGCCACTCATTGGTCTAGACCATTTGCGGCAGTCGGGCGAACCGGGTTCACTCCGGAGGGAGACCCCCGCGGCGCGCCGCCCCCGGGGGTCACCGGCCGGGCGGACCGTAAGCCCGGTTAGGGTGGATTCGTGGACACCAGAGAAGCACTCGGATCGTGGATCGACGGCCCGAAGGCGGCCGCCGAGAAGATGGGCGCCGAATTCGGCTACCGCGGCGAGCGCCTCGGCCTCCCGCAGACCGGGCCCGGTTCGCTGGCCGGCCCCGGCCGCCGGATCGGCGCGCTGTTCGTGGACGCCTGGCTGGTCGGCCTGGTCGCGTACGGGCTGATCGCGAAGGGCGACCAGGGCGTCGCCAACCTCTGGACCACCCCGCTGTTCTACCTGGTGGCGGTGCTGCTCCTGGCCACCACCGGCACCACCGTCGGCAAGCGCCTGTTCGGCCTGCGGGTGGTCCGGCTCGACGGCCGCCGGGCCACCATCCCGCAGGTGCTGCTGCGCACCCTGCTGCTGTGCCTGGTGGTCCCGGCCGCCGTCTGGGACCGCGACACCCGCGGCCTGCACGACAAGGCGGTCGGCACGGTCGAGGTCCGGATCTGACCCCACCGGAGTCCGGATCCGACCCCGCCGGACCCGGCCCGCCGCCGAAGGTCGAACGGCCCCGCTCGCCGAGGGATGAACCTCGCGGGCGGGGCCGTGGTGTCGGAACGGGGGAGTCGCGCCTAGCGCATGCCGCCCTTGGGCATCCGGGTGCCCTTGGGCATCGGACCCTTGGGGATCGGGGCCTTGGAGAGCAGGTCGCCGAGCGCGCGCAGCCGGTCGTTGGTCTCGGTGACCTGGGCGGCGCTGATCGCGCGGGGCAGGCGCATCAGGTGGATCTGCAGCTTCTTGAGCGGAATCTCGCCCTCGCCGTTGCCGACCACGATGTCGTGCACCGGAATGTCGCCCACCACCCGGGACATCTTCTTCTTCTCGGCCGCCAGCAGCGGCCGCACCCGGTTCGGGTTGCCCTCGCCGATCAGCGCGATGCCGGCCCGGCCGACCGCCCGGTAGACCGCGTCCTGGCTGCGGGTGACCGCGACCGGGGTCTGGTTCGAGCTCCAGCCGCGCCGGATGTTGCCCAGCACCGCCGCGACCGCGCCCGGCTGGCCCTCCATCTGCCCGAACGCGGCCCGCTCGGCACGCCGGCCGAACACGATCGCGACCGCCAGCACCGCCACCACGAAACCGAGGATGCCCAGGTAGATCGGGTGGTCCAGTGCGAAGCCGATGGCGAGGAACACGCCGAAGGTCAGCAGGCCGACGCCGGCGATGATCAGGCCGATCTTGGTGTCGACCTTCTTGGTCATGACATATGCCTGGCGGATCTGTGCGAGCCGCCCAGGAGTATCGGATTTTTGCCTCGCCATACCGCTCATGGTACGTGGCGGCACACGCGATCATCCAAGGCGGTGCCGGTTCGTGATCCTCGGCTTCCCCCGGGCGGGGCCCCACCGCCGCCGCGCCGCCGACCCGCTTCCCCGCCGGGCCTCAGGCGCTCCGTCCGAACACCCGCACGGCCTGCTCGCGTTCGCCCGCCAGCCGCCGGTTCTCGCACACCGCCGCCCACGCGTTGCGGCGCGCGCCGCGGATCAACAGCACCTGCTCGGCCCGCCGCAGCGCGGCCTGGATTCCGGTACGCATCAACACCCACTCCTCGACCCGGGTACCGCTCCAGCGTCCCGGACGCCCGTTACCGTACGGTGACCCGCCCGTCAATGCCACGTGAAACGTCGGCGATTCGTCCGAACGGCCCCAAGGCCGGCCGGGCCCCCGGACGCTCGGAGGGGCGGGCCCCGACGGGCCCGCCCCTCCGCAGGACGACGACGGCACCCGCCGCGGTTTCAGACCGCGGCGGCCCGCTCCCGGTGTTCGAGCGCCTGCCGGTACAGCCGGCCGGCCCGGTACGAGGAGCGCACCAGCGGGCCGGACATGACGCCGGCGAAGCCCAGCTCCTCGGCCTCCTGCTGGAGCTCGACGAACTCCTGCGGCTTCACCCAGCGCTCCACCGGGTGGTGGCGCAGCGAGGGCCGCAGGTACTGGGTGATGGTGATCAGCTCGCACCCGGCGTCCACCAGGTCGGCCAGCGCCTCGCTGACCTCCTCGCGGGTCTCGCCCATGCCCAGGATCAGGTTGGACTTGGTGACCAGCCCGGCCGCCCGGGCCTGGGTGATCACGTCGAGCGAGCGCTCGTAGCGGAAGGCCGGCCGGATCCGCTTGAAGATCCGCGGCACCGTCTCGACGTTGTGCGCGAGCACCTCGGGACGGGAGGAGAAGACCTCGGCGAGCTGCTCGGGGACGGCGTTGAAGTCCGGGATGAGGAGCTCGACGCCGGTGCGCCCGGCCGCGCGGGCGGCGGTCATCGCGTGCACCTGGCGCACGGTCTCGGCGTACAGCCAGGAGCCGCCGTCCGCCAGGTCGTCACGGGCGACGCCGGTGATGGTGGCGTAGTTCAGGTCCATCGTGACGATGGACTCGGCGACCCGGCGCGGCTCGTCCCGGTCGAACTCGGCGGGCTTGCCGGTGTCGATCTGGCAGAAGTCGCAGCGGCGGGTGCACTGGTCGCCGCCGATCAGGAAGGTCGCCTCGCGGTCCTCCCAGCACTCGAAGATGTTGGGACAGCCCGCCTCCTGGCAGACCGTGTGCAGCCCCTCCTTCTTCACCAGGGACTGCAGGGCGTTGTACTCCGGCCCCATCTTCGCCCTGGTCTTGATCCACTCGGGCTTCCGCTCGATGGGGGTCTCGCTGTTGCGGACCTCCAGCCGGAGGAGCTTCCTGCCGTCGGGTGCGACAGCGGACACGTGCGACTCCTAGAACTAGACGGGGTACCCCTCAGGGTACGCCTGCACTTCAACGGCCTGCGCCCGGCCCCGGGCTTGCCTTCGAAAGCCAACGCTCGGCGCGCCGCGCCGATTCCGCTACCGGACGGTGGCCACCGGCTCGGGCAGTTCGGCGAACACCTCGGCCAGCTTCCGCTCGACCACCGCCACCGCGTCCCCCACCGGGAACGGCCGGGCCAGCTCGCCGCTGAGCGAGGCCACCCCGGCGTCCCGGATCCCGCACGGGACGATCTTGTCGAAGTACGTCATGTCCGGGTCGCAGTTCAGCGCGAAGCCGTGCATGGTCACGCCGCGGGCCACCCGCACGCCGATCGCCGCGAGCTTGCGGTCGTCGCCGCGCTGGCCCGCGTTGGACGGCGCGTACTCGGGGCCGGCCAGCCGCGGGTCGATGCCCAGCGGCAGGCCCATCCGCAGGGTCAGCTTGCCGATCTCCACCACCTGGGAGGGGTCGACCACCGCGCCGGGGATCTCGGCGCCCAGCTTCCACACCCCGCTGCGGCCCTCGATCCGGGTGGTCCCCACGCCGAACTCGGCGCAGGCCCGGATCAGCGCCTCCTCCAGCCGCCGCACGTACGCCACCACGTCGATCGGGTCCGGCAGCTTCACGATCGGGTAGCCGACCAGCTGGCCCGGGCCGTGCCAGGTGATCTCGCCGCCCCGGTTGACCTCCACCACCGGGGTGCCGTCCAGCGGCAGGTCCTCCGGGTTGGTGCGCTTGCCCATCGTGTACACCGGGTCGTGCTCCAGCAGCAGCACGGTGTCCGGGATCTCGTCCGCGACCCGCAGCGCGTGCAGCCGCTGCTGCTCCGCCCACGCCTCCTGGTAGGGGACGGTCCGCTCGCCGATCCCCATCCGCACGAACCGCACGTTCTCGCTCACCACAGCACTCCCAGCCGGCCGATCAGCCCAACCTCGCCACTGTACGCCGACCGGCCGGAGCACCCGGAACCCCGGCTCAGCCGCCCGCCAACAGCAGGAGCCGCAGGGCCAGTTGGAGCTCCAGCGCCCGCTCCGGCTGGTTCCAGTCGCGGCCCAGCAGCACCTCCACCCGGTCCAGCCGCTGCACCACCGTGTTCACGTGCACGTGCAGCAGGTCCTTGGCCCGGGTCAGGCCGCCGCCGCAGTCGAAGTAGGCGCGCAGGGTGCGCACCAGCTCGGTGCCGCGCTTGGCGTCGTAGTCCAGCAGCGGGCCCAGGGTGGCCCGGACGAAGCCGTCCACGTCGTGGCCGTCGCCCAGCAGCACCCCCAGGAACCCCAGGTCGGCCGCGCACGCCCCGTCCCCGGCCCGGCCCAGCACCCGCAGCGCCCGGACGCAGCGCACCCCCTCCGCGTACCCGGCGGCCAGCGCGACCGGGCCGGCGGCGGGGCGCCCGGCGCCGACCGTGACGGGCGAACCCACCAGCCGGGCCAGCCGCTCCGCCGCCGCCCCGGCCACCGCGCCGTCCCCGCCGCCCTCGTGCGGGACGAGCAGCACCACGCCCTCGCCGAACTCGGCGCTGATCCCGCGCGAACCGAACAGGTAGCGGGCCGCCGCACCGGCCAGCCGGCCCCGGGCCGCGGCCTCCTCGGCGACCGCGACCAGCGCCAGGTGCGGCCGGTTCAGGTCGACGCCCAGCCGGCGGCCGCGCGCGGTCAGCCCGGCCGGGTCGCGGTCGGGCGCGGTGAGCAGGTCGGCCAGCAGCTCGCCGCGGACCCGGTTCTCGGTCTCGGCGACCGAGCGGCGCAGCAGGAGCAGCAGCGCCGTGACGACGCCCGCCCGCTCGAACACCCGCCGGTCGGCGTCGTCCAGCTCGGGCCGCCCGTGCAGCACCAGCGCGCCCAGCGGTTCCTGCCCGGCCAGCACCGCGCACACCCACTCCCCGCCGTGCCGCACCGCGCGGCCCTCGGCGCGGGCGGCGGCGACCGCCCCGGCCAGGCCGTCCGGGGCGGCCCCGGGGCCGGTCAGCGGGGCGCCCTCGGCGTCGTGCACGGAGGCCCCGCCGTCCAGCAGCGCGGCCACCTCGGCGGCCACGTCCGCCACCTCCGCGCCGCGCAGCACCAGGTCGGTGAGCCGGTCGTGGGCCTGCTCGGCGCGCTGGACGGCGGCCGCGTGGGCCCGGATCACGGCGTTGGCGCCGGCCAGCTCGGCCAGCGCGGCCCGGGTGTCGGCCAGCGACTTGGCGGTGTCCAGGGCGATCGCGGCGTGCGCGGCCAGCGTGCACAGCAGCGCGACCTCGTCGGGGGAGAAGGCCCGCGGCGTGCGGTCGGCCGCGAACAGCACGCCGATCACGCTGCCGCCCAGCAGCAGCGGCACCCCGATGATCGCCACCAGGCCCTCGTCCAGCACGCCCGCGTCGATCCGCCCGGTGTGCCGGAACCGCTCGTCCACCCGGTAGTCGTGGGTCGCGTAGGGGCGGGCGGTCTGTGCGACCAGGCCGCCCAGGCCGTCGCCCGGGCTGAGCCGCAGGGTCTGGAAGATCGGCGAGACCGGGCCGTCGGTGACCCGCATGTAGGTGTCCCCGGCCCGCTCGTCCGGCAGGGTCAGGTACGCGGTGTCGGTGCCCAGCAGCATCCGGGCCCGCCGGACGATGGCCTGCAGCACCGCGTCCAGGTCCCGGGAGGCGGCCAGGTCGCCCGCGGTGTCGAACAGGGCGGTCAGCTCGGCCTCGCGCCGGCGGTACTGGCGCATCGTCCGGTGCACCCGCAGCGCCTGCCGGGTGGCGTCGCCGATCTCGGTCAGCACCCCGGCGGGGGCGCCCCGGCGGCGGGCGCCGGCGAGCACCTCGCCGAAGTCCTCGGTGGCGGCGCCGGTCGCCAGCAGGTCGAGGAGTCTGCGCAGCGCCGGAGCGGCGGTGGTCTCGCGGTCCAATTCGGTCTTCCCTGTCGCTAGTTCCCCCGTCGGTGCCCCCGCCCCGCGGCCCGCCGCACGAACGGGCCCGGGCCGCGCCGCCGGGGGTGCGGCCCCGATCCTGCCGGAAGAGCCCGGAGGGTGGCGGCCGCCTTCACCGAGTCCCCCCGACCCGCCCCGCCCCGCCGCTCAGTGCGCGGTCCACCCGCCGTCCACCGGCAGGCTCGCGCCGGTGGCGATCTGCCGCTCCACCAGCGGGGTGCGCACGTACGCCGGGTTCACGCAGTTGCTGGTCACGCCGTACGGGGCGCCCTCCAGGGCGACCGTCTTGCTCAGGCCCTCCGGGGCGTGCTTGGCCGTCACGTACGCCGACTTGAAGGCGCCGGCCCGCAGGCCGTGCACCGAGGAGACGTTGACCACCCGGCCCCACCCGCGCCCGTACAGGTGCGGCAGGGTGCGGCGCAGGATCCGGAACGGGGCCTCCACCATGTCCCGCTGGATAGGAATCCGCGCGCCCCGCAACGATGTGGGCGGACACCACAGCGCGCGGCACTCCTGTGGTTCCCGACGCCATGCGTCCGGAGAGCGGGCAACGGCTCCCGAACTCAAACACGCGGTGCCCGGGCTTCCTCACAACGGGCGGGGCTGGTTCACCCGTTCGGAGGATGGGGGGCTCGAATCCACCCATAGCGTCCCAATGCTCGCTACATTCGCGCCGATTCCCGATCAGGGGGCGCCGTCCGGGCAGGAGGGGCCGGAACGGTGCCTGAGAGGTGTGGACTGCTATGCCCCAACGGCCAGTAATCGACAGCCCGGCGTACCGACCGCTCGACCCGCTCGACCCGCGCCCGACCGGAGCGGCCGAGACCCCTCCGCGCGCCCCCGAGCAGGCCGAACCACCGGCCCCCGCGGCCGGGCGCGCCCAGAACCCCCAACTCGCCGCACTCATCGAGGAGTCCGGCTTCTCGCACGCGGGCCTCGCCCGCCGGGTCGACCAACTCGGCCTGGAGCACGGCCTCGACCTGCGCTACGACAAGACCTCGGTGACCCGCTGGCTGCGCGGCCAGCAACCCCGCGGCGCGACCCCGGCGCTGATCGCCGAGGTCTTCACCCGCCGCCTGGGTCGCCGGCTCACCGCCCAGGACGTCGGCCTGGACGCCTGCGCCCCGGTCTACGCCGGGCTGGAGTTCGCCGAGACCCCGCAGGAGGCCGTCGACATCGTCGCCTCCATGTGGCGCAAGGACAACGGCCCCTACGCCGAACTCCGCAAGATCGCCTTCACCCCCGCCGGGCTCGTCGTCCCCAGCCGCGACTGGCTGATCGGCCGCACCGACGAACGGGTCGCCCGCGACGGCACCACCCTCACCCCCGAGGAACTGCGCTCCCCGCCGGGCGCCCGGGTCCCCCCGCAGGGCCCGCGCCGCCCCGCCGGGGCCGAACCCGCCGCCGAGCACCGGGAGACCAGGCCCCCGGTCCGGGTCGGCCGCGGCGACATCGCCGCGATCCGCGCCGTCGGCGACCTGTTCCGCGCCCTCGACCACGCCTACGGCGGCGGCCACGCCCGGCAGGCCCTGGTCCGCTACCTGGAGAGCGAGGCCGAGCCGATGCTCCGCGGCCGGTACGGCGAACAGATCGGCCGCGCCCTGTTCGGAGCCGTCTCCGACCTCACCCGGCTGGCCGGCTGGACCTCCTTCGACATCGCCGCGCACGGCCTCGCCCAGCGCTACTTCGTCCAGGCCCTGCGGCTCTCCCAGGCCGCGGGCGACCGCGTCCTGGGCGGCTTCGTCCTCACCACCATGAGCCAGCAGGCCGTCCACCTCGGCCACGCCCGCGAGGCCATCCAGCTCGCCCGGGTCGCCCAGCAGGGCGTCGGCACCACCGCCGCCCCCGTCGTCCAGGCCCTGATGCACGCCGCCGAGGCCCGCGGCCACGCCCTGGCCGGCGACGTCCGGGCCTGCACCACCGCCCTGGTCCGCTGCGAACGGGCCCTGTCCACCGCCCGCAGCGCCGACGAAGTCCCGTCCTGGGCACGCTACTTCGACGACGCCCAACTGGCCGACGAGTTCGCCCACTGCTACCGCGACCTCCAGCAGTGGCGCCCCGCCGCCCAGCACGCCGAGAAGTCCCTGCGGCTGCGGGCCCCCGCCTACGCCCGCAGCCGCATCCTGTGCCGCCTCGTCCTGGCCTCCGCCCGCCTGGGCATGGGCGACGTCGACGAGGCGTGCTCGATGGCCACCGACTCGCTCCGCGCGGCCGGCGAGATGCGCTCCGCCCGCACCGTCGAGTACCTCCGCGACTTCCACCGCCGCCTCAACCCCTACCGCACCACCCCCGCCGCCCGGGCCTTCGACGAGGCCACCCGCCAGGCGGGGGTGATCTGAGGCAGGGGCTCGGACGAGAACGGCGGGAGAGCACCACCAGGGGCCCGGGGAACGGCGGGGCCGTGCTGCTGACGGCCGGAGCCCATCGGAGGTCGGGGCTGCCGCGTCGTATGAACAGAACCCGAAGCCGATGCACGCCAAGGCAGTGCACCGTCAGCAGACCGGGCCTCGCCGTTCCCCGAGCCCCTGGCGGGGGCTCTCGCCCTACGCCGCGAGGTCCGCGACCTCCGGCTCGATCCGCACGCCGAGGTCGCGAAGGACGGCCTCCGCGGCCCGCCGACCGGAGACCAGCGCGCCCTGCACCGTCCCGGTGTCGCGGTGGTCCCCGCACACGTACAGCCCGGCGAGCAGTCGCACCGAGCGGCGGAAGTGGTGCGGCGGGGGCATCGCGACCACCGCGTCGGGAACGTGCCGGACGGTCAGGAACTCCCAGGCGCCGGTGGCGGTCCCGTACAGCTCCGCCAGCCGCCGCCGGACGGCGCCCTCGTCCCCGGCCGGGCCGCCGGAGTCGAAGGAGCGGCGGCCCAGCACGGTGGTGGCGATCAGCGCGCGGCCGTCGGCGGCGTACGAGGGGTCGGCGTCGCTGAGCACCAGCGAGTGCGAGATCCCGGAGCGCTCGGCGTCCAGCAGCAGGACGGGCTCGCCCAGCGGGGAGCGCTCCGCCGCGTGGTAGTAGGTGGTGACGGGGTGGAAGCCGGGCTGCCGCAGGCCCGGCAGCAGGGCCGCCGCCGTCGCCGCGTCGGTGGCGACGACCACCGCGCCGGAGCGGATCCGGCCGTGCCCGGCGGTCTCCACGCCGTCCGTGCCGACCGAGGTGACCTCGACGCCCAGCCGCAGGGCGCCCTCCGGCAGCCGGGCGGCCAGCTGCTCGGGGACGGCCCCGACCCCCGCCGCCGGAACGCACAGCCGGCCGCGGGCGTACGCGCGCAGCACCAGGTCGGCGACCCGGCTGGAGGTGCCGAGCGCGGGGTCGGACAGCAGGGCGCCGAGCAGCGGGCGCAGGAAGCCGTCGACGGTGCGGGCGGGCAGGCCGCGGTCGGCCAGGGCGCGGGCGGCGGTGGTCTCGGGGCGGGCCAGCAGCCGCTCGGCGGGCGTCGCGGCCAGCCGGGACAGCGTGGCGGCCAGCCGGGCCTTGTCCAGCGGGGTGCCGAGCGGCCCGCGGGTGGCGGCCTGCCGGGCGGGGGTGAGCCGCGGGTCGCCGACCCGGTAGCCGCGGCCGCCGCTGTGCACCAGGACGCCGGGGGCGAGCGGACGCAGCTCCAGCCGGTCGAGGTCGAGGCGGCGCCCCAGCTCGGGGTGGGCGGTGTTGAGCAGGTGGCCGCCGTGGTCGAGCCGGAAGCCGTCGAGTTCGCGGGTGGCCATCCGGCCGCCGACGCGTTCGCCGGCCTCCAGGACCTGGACGTCCAGGCCCTGGGCGGTGAGCAGGGTCGCGGTGGTGAGTCCGGCGACGCCGGCGCCGACGACGATCGCGTCGGGGTCGCCGGACGGGCCGCGCTGGGCGCGGCCGGTGAAGTCCTGTGCGGGCACGAGTGGGTGCTCCCTCCCTGGCGGAGCCCTCCGCGGCCGCCGCGCACGGCAGCGCCCGCGAGCGGGTGTGCGCCGGGGCGGCCAGCGGGGGTCGGACGTGGTCCGCACTGGTGATGCCCCGTCATCCGCCGGTCCAGACAGCCGGACGGCACCGAATCGGGTCACCGCACCCGCGCGGCCACGCAGCGGGACCGACCGGTCACCCACGGTGCGTCAAACGGGGCGTGCGGGGCGGGAACGGGCGCGCACCGTCACCGTCCGCACCCTGCGCGCCGCCCGGTTGCACCCGTGCGCCCCCCGCTGACGCCACGTCAACCCCCGCCCGGCGGCCCGCGGCCTCCGGCACCCGCCCCGCCGCGGCCCGCCCCGCCGCGGCCCGCCCCGGCCCGCCGCCGCGGACCCGCTACCGCTGCCCGAGCGCCGCCGCGACGATCGCCCCCGCGTCGGGGTCGCGGAACGCGAAGCCCGCGTCCAGCAGCGCCCCGGGCACCACCCGGTGACTGCCCACCACCTCCACGGCCATCTCCCCGAGCACGGTGCGCAGCGCCCACTCCGGCACCGCGAACGCCGCCGGGCGCCCGAGCTGCCGGGAGAGTTCCGCGGTCAGCTCGCGGTTGGTGACCGGCTCCGGGCCGGTCAGGTTGACCGGGCCGGACATCTCCCGGTGGTCGATCAGGAAGCGCAGCGCGGCGACCTCGTCGGCCAGCGAGATCAGCGCCCAGTACTGCCCGCCGTCGCCCAGCCGCCCGCCCAGCGCCAGCTTGAACAGCGGCAGCAGGCGCGCCCCGGCGCCGCCCCCGGGGTCGAGCACCAGCCCGGTGCGCGGGTGCACCACCCGGATCCCGGCGTCCGCGGCGGGCCGCGCGGCCTGCTCCCACTCCTGGCAGACGGTGGCCAGGAAGTCGCTCCCGGCGGGTGCGCCCTCGTCGACGACCTGGTCGCCGGTCTGCCCGTAGTAGCCGACCGCGGAGGCGCTCACCAGCACCTGCGGGGGCCGCTTCAGCCGGGCCAGCGCGGCGGCCAGCGTCTCGGTGCCCAGCACCCGGCTGTCCCGGATCTCCCGCCGGTAGGCGTCCGTCCAGCGCCGGTCGCCGACGCCCGCCCCGGCCAGGTGCACGACGGCGTCCACGCCCTCCAGCGCGGCCGCGTCGATCTGCATCAGCAGCGGGTTCCAGCCGACCCCGACCGTCCCGTCCGGCTGCGGCCCGGTGCGCGAGCGCCGCCGCACCAGCCGCAGCACCTCGTGCCCGTCCGTCAGCAGGGAGTCCACCAGCGCGGACCCGATCAACCCCGTGGAGCCTGTCACCGCGATTCGCATACCGGCCATCCTCCCAGTCCGCCGGCGCCCGCCCGGTCAGAAACCCCGTGGGGGCCGCGCCGGACGGCGTCTACGATGGCCCGCATGCCCTCCGACGACGTGATCATCCGCCCGGCGCGGGACGAGGACGAGCGCGCGATCCGCGCCGTCGACCACGCCGCCTGGTCCCCGCTCGGCGAGGTCGCCCCGCGCCCGCCCGAGGACGCCCCGGTGTTCGACGGGGCGCACCGCCCCGGGCAGTACCTGCTGGCCGAACTCGGCGGCCGGGTGGTCGGCTACGTCCGCCAGGTGCGGGAGATCCCGCTGCCCTCCAACGCGCACGTCCGGCAGATCCAGGGCCTCGGCGTGCTGCCGGAGGCCCGCGGCCGCCGGATCGGCGAGGCCCTGCTCGCCGCCGCCTGCGAGGCGGCCCGCGCCGACGGCGCCCGCCGGATGACCCTGCGGGTGCTCGCCCGCAACGCCCCGGCCCGGCGGCTGTACGAGCGGGCCGGCTTCGAGGTGCTCGGCGTGCTGCCCGAGCACTTCCTGCTGGAGGACGGCTACGTCGACGACGTCTGGATGGGCCGCGCGCTGGACTGACCCGGCGGCACCCGGCGGCACCCGTCGGTTCGTCAACCCACCGTCCCCGGTGCCCGATTCGTGACCGCCGGGCGGCTGGGGAGGGCGGCCCCGGGGCGGTACGGTAGCGGCCGTGAGCACCCCGACGCCGCCCGGCTGGTACCCCGTTCCCGGCACCGGACAGGAACGCTGGTGGGACGGCACCGCCTGGACGGACTCCCACCGCCAGGCCGGCCTGGTCAACGACGCGGTCACCCAGACCTGGCAGGTCGCCCCCGGCCCCCCGCCGCCCCCGACGACCCTCCCGTTCCAGCCCCCGTTCCAGCCGGGCCCGCCCCCGGGCCGCTCCGGCCGGGGCCCGCTGATCGCCACCGTCTCGGTCGCCGTGCTGCTGCTGGCCGGCGTGGTCGGCGCCGTGGTGTGGGCCGTGCAGCCGGACGACCCGAAGAAGGCCGGGCCCGCGCCGACCATCACCGTCGGCGTCTCCACCCCGGCCGCCTCCGACCCGCCGCGCTCCCCGTCCCCGACCCCGGACGCCGACGACACCAGCGCGGACGACACCGACAGCAGCCCCGCCCCGGCCCTGCAACTCGCCGACAAGGCCCACGGCTGGGGCGTCCCGCTGCCCGACGGCTGGACCGCCGAACCCGCCAACGAGCGGGCGACGGTGGTGGAGATCTTCGGCCAGTACGCCTGCGAGCAGTCCGAGTCCCTCTGCCTGCGCGGCCAGTTCGCGGTCGTCGCGGACAGCGTCGACGCCGCCGACGCCCAGGCCGCCGCCGAACGGGCCATGACCGACTTCGCCGCCGTCGCCTTCGGCACCCTGCGCACCCACCGGGAGGAGTCGGCCGGCACCCTCACCGTCGCGGGCAGCGAGGGCTGGGCGATCCGCTGGTACGTCGAGCCCGAGCAGGGCGCGGCCGGATTCGCCGTGGTCGCGGCCGTGCCGGACCCGGACGGCAGCGGCTACGTCATCCTGCGCGGTGGCGTGGACGACGACCCCAAGGCCCCGGACCCGGCCGTGCTGGACGACATCATCCAGGGCATCACCACCGCCTCCTGACCCGCCCGGGCGGGGCGCCGTCCGGCCTCAGTCCCCGTACAGCTCCCACAGCCGCGGGTAGCGGGCGGCCATCACCGCCCCGTCCGCGAAGTCGAAGTACACCCCTTCGGCGGCCGGCGGCTGACGCACCCCCAGGTCCGGCAGCGGCAGCCCGGTCAGCCGCTCGTACGCCTCGTCGGCGGCGTAGCCGAGCTCCTCCCCGTCGCCGTCCTCCTCCTCGTCGAAGTCCGGCACCAGCTCGGCCAGCGCGTCCGGCTCGTGCACCGCGCCCTCGAACACCTCCCGGCCCTGGCCGATCAGCCAGCACCGGAAGTAGTCGAAGGCGTCCTCCGAGGCCCCGTCGAGCAGCAGGTACGCGGCGCCCCACAGCTCCACCGTGTACGCCCGCTGGAAGCGCGCCTCGAACTGCCGGGCGAAGTCCAGCACCTCGTCCGGGGTGAGCCGCAGCAGCCGCTCGACCAGCGCCTCGGCCTGCTCGTCCGGGTCGCCCGCGGCGGCCTCCCGGGCCCCGTCGACCAGTTGCCAGAATCCCGTCTCGTCCATCACCGCTCCAGCCTCCACGATCGCCGCCCCGCGCGCACCCGATCGGACCGCCGATCGGGCCGGAACGCGCGGGAGCCCCGCACCGTCCGGGGACGGTGCGGGGCTCCCGACGGGGTGCCTACGGCAGCGGGTGCCTCACAGGCCGAGCTCGACCTCGAACTCGCCGGCCTCCAGGATCTCCTTGACCGCGACCAGGTAGCGGGCGGCGTCCGCGCCGTCCACCAGGCGGTGGTCGTAGGAGAGCGACAGGTAGGTCATGTCGCGGATGCCGATGGCGGTGCCGCCGTCGGACTCGATGACCACCGGGCGCTTCACGGTCGCGCCGATGCCCAGGATCGCGACCTGGTTCGGCGGGACGATGACGGTGTCGAACAGCGCACCGCGCGAACCGGTGTTGGAGATGGTGAAGGTCGCGCCGGACAGCTCGTCCGGGGTGATCTTGCTGTCGCGGACCTTCGAGGCCAGCTCCGCGGTCTTCTTCGAGATGCCCGCGATGTTGAGGTCGCCCGCACCCTTGATGACCGGGGTCATCAGACCCTTCTCGGAGTCCACCGCGATCCCGATGTTCTCGGAGTCGAAGTAGGTGATGGTGCCCTCGGCCTCGTTGATCCGGGCGTTGATGACCGCGTGGGCCTTCAGCGCCTGGGCGGCGGCCTTCACGAAGAACGGCATCGGGGACAGCTTCACGCCCTCGCGGGCCAGGAAGGAGTCCTTCGCCTTCGCGCGCAGCGACATGATCCGGGTGACGTCCACCTCGACCACGCTGGTCAGCTGGGCCTGCTCGTGCAGGGCCTTCAGCATGTTGTCGCCGATGACCTTGCGCATCCGGGTCATCTTGACGGTCTGGCCGCGCAGCGCGGACGGCGCGGCGGCGGCCTTCGCCGGGGCGGCGGCAGCGGGAGCGGCGGCGGCCGGGGCCGGGGCGGCCTTGGCGGCCTCGGCGGCGGCGATCACGTCCTGCTTGCGGATGCGGCCGCCGACGCCGGTGCCGGCGACGGAGCCGAGCGCGACACCGTGCTCGGCGGCGAGCTTGCGCACCAGCGGGGTGACGTAGGCGTCACCGGAGTCCGCGGCCGGAGCGGCGGCGACCGGGGCGGCCGGAGCGGCCACCGGGGCCGGGGCCGGGGCGGCCGGGGCCGGGTCGGCCGGGGCCGGGGCGGCCACCGGAGCCGGCGCGGCGGCCACGGAGGCCGGAGCGGCCGGAGCGGCGGACGGCG